>NZ_JAYGGQ010000010.1:0-191699 GCF_034931225.1 Sinomonas terricola | reverse complement strand
TGCGGGGACAGGATTTGAACCTGCGACCTCTGGGTTATGAGCCCAGCGAGCTACCGAACTGCTCCACCCCGCGGCGCTTGATCTACTTTACCCGGTTCGGTCGCGAGACGCGAATCGGGCGAGGATGCGCTCTCGAATCGGGCGTGTCACTCCCAGTTCTCGCCGAAATCTGGTCGCGACTTGTTGTAGGTCCTCCACAAAATCGCGGCGTAAGGCCCCGGATACCGTCGAGCACGGCGGTCGTATTCGACGCCGCCGGAATGCTGAGGAGCGAGGATGACCTCTCGAGAAGACGCGGGCGCTGTCGTGGCGCCGAGCGAGTACGTGGGCCGATACCCGATCCTGGATACAGCCCGCGAGCAGGTTCTCGATCGCGGTGAGGGGCTGAGCGAGGCCCAGATCCTCGAGATCCTCCGGCTCCCCGACGAGGCGATCCCTGAGGCCCTGCAGCTCGCCCACGAGGTTCGCCTCAAGCACTGCGGCGAGGATGTCGAGGTCGAGGGCATCATCTCGATCAAAACCGGCGGCTGCCCCGAGGACTGCCATTTCTGCAGCCAGTCGGGCCTGTTCGACTCGCCAGTGCGGGGCGTGTGGCTCGACATCCCCGAGCTCGTCAAGGCCGCGAAGGAGACGGCCGCGACGGGCGCGACGGAGTTCTGCATCGTCGCCGCGGTCCGCGGGCCGGACGTGAAGCTCATGAACCAGATCAAGTTCGCGATCGATCGCATCACCGCCGAGGTCGAGATCAACATCGCGTGCTCGCTCGGCATGCTCACACAGCGGCAGGTCGACCAGCTCACCGAGTGGGGGGTTCACCGCTACAACCACAACCTCGAGACGGCGCGCAGCTACTTCCCCGAGGTCGTGACGACGCACAGCTACGAGGAGCGCCTCGAAACCTGTCGCATGGTGAAGGACGCGGGCATGGAGCTCTGCTGCGGCGCCCTCATCGGCATGGGCGAGACGGTCGAACAGCGTGCCGAGCTCGCGGCCCAGCTCGCCGCGCTCGAACCAGACGAGGTCCCGCTCAACTTCCTCAACCCCCGCCCCGGAACCCCGCTCGAGAACCAGCCGATCATGGACGGCAAGGACGCCCTCCGCGCGATCGCCGCGTTCCGCCTCGCCATGCCGCGCACTGTGCTGCGCTACGCGGGCGGCCGCGAACTGACGCTCGGCGACCTCGGCACGAGGGACGGGCTGCTCGGCGGCATCAACGCCGTCATCGTCGGCAACTACCTCACCACACTGGGCCGTCCCGCCACGCAGGATCTCAACCTCCTCGTCGAGCTCAACATGCCCATCCGGGAACTCCAGAAGTCCCTGTGATGGACGAGCTGTACTGCGAGCACTGCGGCGAGCCCGCGCCGTCGTCCGGGACTGCGCGGTCGAACGCTGCGCCGTCGTCCGCTGCGCCGTCGTCCGCCCACGAGCGCTGCCGCGAGCGCCTCGCGATGGAGCCGCCGCGCTACTGCGCCGCGTGCGGGCGCCGCATGAAGGTCCAGGTGACGCCCCTCGGCTGGAGCGCGGCGTGCTCACGGCACGGGAGCCGCACGTCATGAGCCTCATCGACCGCGACCGCGCGCACCTCTGGCACCCGTACGCCCCCGCCTCGCCGAGGCTTCCGCTGTGGGAGGTCGAGGACGCCGAGGGCGTCACCCTGCGCATCATGGACGACGACGGCGCCCGCCACGAGGTGGTCGACGCCATGTCCTCGTGGTGGTCGGCCATCCACGGCTACCGCAACCCGCTCCTCGACGCGGCCGCGAGGCGGCAGCTCACCCGCTTCAGCCACGTCATGTTCGGCGGCCTGACGCACGAGCCTGCGGTCGAGCTCGCTGAACGGCTCGTCGCGATGGCGCCCGCGGATCCGTCGAGGCCCGCGCTCGAACGGGTGTTCCTTGCGGATTCCGGGTCGGTGTCCGTCGAGGTTGCGCTCAAGCTCGCGGTGCAGTTCCAGGCCGCCTCAGGCCGCCCGCGGCGGCAGCGCTTCTTGGCTCTTCGGGGCGGCTACCACGGCGATACGACGGGCGCGATGTCCGTGTGCGATCCCGTCGACGGGATGCACGCGGCCTTCGGCGGGCTCGTGGACGGGCAGGTCTTCGCCCCGCGGCCGCCCGCCGCGGCTACGGCGACGCGCGAGGGCATCGACACGTGGCACGACATGGTGGCGGGCCTGGCCCGAATCCACGCCGATGAGCTTGCGGGCATCATCGCGGAGCCCGTCCTGCAGGGCGCGGGCGGCATGCACGCCTACCCGCCCGAGTGCGTGCGGATCCTCCGCGACATCGCGGACCGCCACGGCCTCGTCCTGATCCTCGACGAGATCGCGACGGGCTTCGGCCGCACCGGCGAGCTGTTCGCGGCGGACCACGCCGGCGTCGTCCCGGACATCCTGTGCGTCGGCAAGGCCCTCACGGGCGGCTATCTCACGCTCGCCGCTGCGCTCTGCACGGGCGAGATCGCGCGCACGGTCTCCTCGGCCGGGCCGCTCCTGCACGGCCCCACGTTCATGGGCAACCCGCTCGCGTGCGCCGTCGCCAACGCGAGCCTCGGCATCCTCGCCGCGGGGGGCTGGCGGCAGGACGTGCGCCGCATCGGCGAGGGGCTCGCTTGTGGCTTGGCCCCGGCGAAGGCGTTCGACATCGTCGCAGACGTCCGCACGATCGGCGCCGTCGGCGTCGTCGAACTCGCGCACCCCGTCGATGTCCCGGCCGTCACGCGTGCCGCGATCCGCCGCGGCGTGTGGCTCCGCCCGTTCCGCAACCTCGTCTACACGATGCCGCCGTATGTCAGCACCGCGGCGGACGTCGAGAGGATCGCCGCCGGAATGATCGGCGCGATCTCAGAGGTCCATTCAGGGATTCACGAAGGAGTGCCCGCATGAGCGTGTCCATGGCCAACTGGCTCGACCAGCAGGCGCTCGTCCGCGAGCGTCGCGGCCTCGTCCGCCGCCCGGCGCCGCGTGGCCCCGCCGACGCGGTCATCGACCTGGCCAGCAACGACTACCTCGCGTTGTCCCGCGATCCGCGGCTCGCCGCAGCCGCAGCCGATGCCGCGCACGAGTGGGGCACGGGAGCCACGGCTTCGCGCCTCGTGGCCGGGACCACGAGCCTCCACCTCGAGCTCGAATCAGCCCTCGCCGCGCTCGTCGGCATGGAATCTGCCCTCGCGTTCTCGTCGGGCTACCTCGCCAATCTCGGTGTGGTGACCGCCCTCGGCGGGCCTGGGACGCTCGTCGTCGCCGACGAGCAGTGCCACGCGTCGATCGTCGACGGGTGCCGCCTGAGCCGGTCCCGCACCGAGACCTTCGCCCACAACGATGCGGACGACGCCGCGCGCCTCCTCGCGGGGCGCGCCGAACCGCGCGCACTCATCGCCGTCGAATCCATCTACAGCGTCGGCGGGGACGCCGCGCCGCTCGGGCGCCTGCTCGAGATCGCCGTGGAGCACGACGCGGTGCTTCTCGTGGACGAGGCCCACAGCCTCGGCGTCTCCGGCACGGGTGCTTTCGCGGGCCGCGGATCGATCGCGGGCACCGCGCTCGCGGGGCACCCGAACGTCGTCGTGACCGCGACCCTCTCCAAGTCCCTCGGAAGCCAGGGCGGCGCCGTGCTTGGCCCGGCCCGCCTGCGCGAACACCTTGTGAACCGCTCGCGGACGTTCATCTTCGATACGGCGCTCGCACCGACCTCGGCCGCAGCAGCGCTCGCGGCACTCGGCATCCTGCGCGACGAGCCGTGGCGGGCGGACCGGGTTCGCGCCCATGCGGCCGCCCTCGTGGCGGGGCTCGCTGGCTTCGCCTCGGTGCGGCCGTCCGCGGGAGCCGTGCAGTCGGTCGCGATGCCCTCGGCTGAATCCGCGGCGGCTGCCGCCCGCGTCGCGGGAGAGGCCGGGATCCGCGTGGGCTGCTTCCGCCCGCCATCCGTGCCGGACGGCGTCTCGCGGCTTCGGCTCACAGCCCACGCGGGGCTCGCGCCCCCGGACATTGCGCGGGCCATCGCGGTGCTCCGCGACATCCTTGAGGAGGCGTCATGAGGTTGCCCCGCATTGTCCTCGTCACTGGGACGGACACCGGGGTGGGGAAGACGGCGACGACGGCGGCGCTCGCCGTCGTGCTCCGGCGCCGCGGGGTCTCCGTCGCCGTGTACAAGCCGGTTCAGACCGGCGGCGCGTACGGAGACTCGGACATCGCCGAGATCGCGCGACTTGCCGGGGACGTGACGGCCCGCGTCGGCGCTGTGCTGCGGGAACCCCTCGCCCCACGGGCCGCCGCCGCTCTGGACCGCGTCGGGCTCCCGCCGATGGCCGAGCACGTCGAGACAATCGCCGGGCTCGCAGCCCAGCACGACCATGTCATCGTCGAGGGCGCGGGCGGCCTGCTCGTCGAGCTCGACGACGATGGCGGCACGCTCGCGACCCTCGCCCCCGCGGTCACGGCGCGGGGCCTTTCGGTGGGGGTCGTCGTCGTGACGCGGGCCGCTCTCGGGACCCTCAATCACACGGCGCTTACGCTTGAGGCCCTGCGGGGGCGGGCCATCGACGTGGTCGGCGTCGTGGTCGGATCAGTGCCTGCAGTGCCGGGGACGGCCGAGCGCAGCAACCTCGAGGCGTTCGCGGCCGGCGAGGTGGCGCTTGTCGGTGCCCTTCCCGAGGGCGCGCCGAGCCTTCCGCCTGCTCAGTTCCGCGAGGCGGCGTCCCCGTGGCTCGCGGGCTTGTTGCCGCGTGAGGCTGAGGTTCTGAGCTCGGGAGATGGCCTGCGCGGGGGCCTCGCATGAGCACGTTCAAGATCGTCCGCGACCCGTCGCTGGTCCGCGACGTGCTGCATCGCCCCGAGGACTTCAGCCCGGCCAACGCCCTCGTGGCCGTCACCCCGCTCACCGGTGCTTCGCTGCGGGTGCTTCAACGTGCGCGCTTCGCCCTCCCGCCGATCCTCGCGAGCAATGACTCGCCCTCGCACCCGGGAATCCGGAAGGTCGTCGCGGGGTTCTTCACGCCCGCGACCGTCGCGGGCATCGAGCCGCGGATCCGAGAGCTCGCACGGGCGGCCGCTCGCGATGCCGAGGCCGCGCTTGCGACGGAGGGAAGCGTGGATCTCGTGCCAGCCGTCGCTGCGCTCCCGCCCGCCATCCTCATGCTCGAACTGCTCGGACTCGACGTTCCGGCCGGCGAGCTGGCCGCACTCAAGGCCTGGAGCAGGGACTCCCTCGAGCTGTTCTGGGGCTGGCCGGGCCCTGAACGGCAGCTCGAGCTCGCGCACAGCGCGGCCGAGTTCTACGGCTGGCTGCGGGAGCTCGTCCGCTCGGCCGTGAAGGCGCCGCGGAGAAGCCTCTTTGCGGCCCTCGACGAGCACGGCCTCTCGACGCCCGAGATCTGCTCCCTTGGCTATTTCCTGCTCATCGCCGGGCAGGAGACCACGTCTCAGCTCATCAGCACCGTCCTTTTCAGGCTCGCCGAGGGGGCTGGTCCGGTCGCTTGGGGGGACGCCAGCGGGGGCGCCGGAAGAGGTGCACCGGCCGCCCGCGAAGCGGTCCGGCACGTGCTCGCCACGGAGTCCTCGGTGCCGACGTGGCGTCGCGTCGCCGTGCGGGACACTCGGATCGGCGACCTCGCGATACCGGCAGCGTCCGAGATTCTCCTCGAGCTCACGGGGCACCACGGGCCGAATGGGCCTGGCCGCCCCACGGACTATGCCCTCGCGTTCGGGTCGGGGGTGCACCGCTGCCTCGGCGCGAAGCTCGCGGAACTCGAGGCCGCCGTCGTCGTCCAGGAGACAGTTGCCGCGCTTCCCGCCGTCAGGCTCGCGGACGCCGAGCCCGCGTGGCTGCGGCTCCTGTCCTTTGAGGCGCCGCTCGCGGTGCGCGTCTCAAGGGGCGACGCCGCGGCTCGCTAGCGTCTGGCGCGGGCCGCGGCGTCGGGCTGGGCTCAGTCGAGGTTGGCTCAGTCGAGGTGGTCGACGAGGTCGCCCGCGATCCCGTTGTAGGACGCGGGAGTGAGCGCGAGAAGCCGCGCCTCGGCCTCGGCCGAGAGCCCGAGTTCGGACACGAACTCCTTCATACGGGCCGCGTCGACGCGGTGCCCGCGCGTGAGTTCCTTGAGCCGTTCGTAGGGGTTGTCCATCCCCGGAACGCCCGCGATGGCCTCGGCGCGCATGACCATCTGGATCGCCTCGGCGAGCACTTCCCAGTTCTGGTCGAGGTCTTCCGCGAGGACGCCCTCTGCGACGTCGAGGCCCGCAAGTCCCCGGGAAACGTTGCTGATCGCGAGCATCGAGTGCCCGAACGCGACGCCGATGTTGCGCTGGCTCGACGAATCGGTGAGGTCGCGCTGCCAGCGGCTCGTCACGAGGGTCGCGCCGAGCGTGTCGAGGAGGGCCGAGGAGATCTCGAGGTTCGCTTCGGCGTTCTCGAAGCGGATGGGGTTGACCTTGTGCGGCATGGTCGAGGAGCCGGTCGCGCCCGCCACGGGGATCTGCGCGAAGTAGCCGATCGAGATATAGCTCCACACGTCGGTGCAGACGTTGTGCAGAATCCGGTTGAACCGCGCGATGTCCGCGTACAGCTCGGCCTGCCAGTCGTGGCTCTCGATCTGCGTCGTGAGCGGGTTCCACGTGAGGCCGAGGCCCTCGACGAATGACTTCGAGACCTGCTGCCAGTCCGCGCTGGGGACCGATGCGACGTGGGCGGCGAAGTCCCCGGTCGCGCCGTTGATCTTGCCGAGGTACTCGGTGCGCTCGATGCGGGCGAGCTGGCGGCCAAGGCGGTGCGCCATGACGGCGAGCTCCTTGCCGAGCGTCGTGGGCGTGGCGGGCTGTCCGTGGGTGCGGGAGAGCATCGGCACGATGCGGTTCTCGCGCGCCATGTCGGCGATCTGCCCGACGAGGGCGCGCGCGGCCGGAAGCCATACGTTCTCGACGCCGCCCTTGACGCCCAGCGCGTAGGAGAGGTTGTTGATGTCCTCGGACGTGCAGCCGAAGTGCACGAGCGCCGTGAGCTGGCCGAGGCCGAGGGCTTCGAGGCGGCGGCCGATGTAGTACTCGACGGCCTTGACGTCATGCACCGTCACGGCTTCGATCTCGGCGAGTTCCGCGACGGACGCGGCGTCGAACTCCGTCACGATGCGGCGGAGGCCCTCTTCCTGCTCGGCCGTGAGCGGCGCAGTTCCGGGAAGCACGGAGTTGCGGGTGAGGTGGATGAACCACTCGACCTCGACGGCGACGCGGTCCCGGTTGAGCGCGGCCTCGGACAGGTAGTCCACGAGCGGAGCCACCGCGGGGCGGTAGCGGCCGTCGAGCGGGCCGAGCGCGATCTGCTCGGGGGTCGCCGCGAGGGACAGCCTGCCAGAAGGGGTGCGTGCGGGGGAGTCAGCCATGGCCTCCATTCTTCCAGATTGCCGGGACAGACGAGGCCGTGTGCGGGGCCCCGCAGGTGTTCGTTGGTCCTCCACAAGATCCGCCGTGGTGCGTCATCCACATACGACGACGGCGAGCGGCGCCGGGGCGGATCGCATGCGTAGCGTCGAACTCAGATCGAGATGCCACGGGCACGAGGGCCGACTGAGGGACTTTGGGGGGACCGATGGGAATGGAGCGCGAAGACGGGGACGCAGCGGGGGGCTGCACGCACGACGAGGCGACATTGAGCTCGGCGGCGGCCGAGCTCCGCGACGCCGAGCGCGACGCCCGTGCGGGCCAGTCCGACGCCGAGAGGGCCTCAGCGGTCGAATGGTCGGGCTTGGCGGGGGATTCATTCCGCACGCGGGCTGCCGTGCTCGTCGCCGAGCTCGCGGCGGTGACGGCGGGAGTCGTGGGCCTGGGAATTCTTGTGGGCATGGCCCAGCGCGATGCGGCGGAATGTGCGTCGGCGAGTTCCGTCGCAGTCGCCGAACCGTCGGTTGGGCCTACGACGGCGGGCCCGCGCCTTCCTATCACGGCGCCGGGACGCGCGCTCCTTCCCTACGAGTCGCGCGGCCCGCTGATTCCCTACGAGTCGCGCGGCCCGCTCCTTCCTGACGGCAGTCTCGGCCCTGCGACGGCAGGAACGAGCTCGGCTGCCCCCGGAAGAAGGGAGGCCTGCCGATGACCGTGCACGTCGCCGCGCAGCTGAATCCGGACCGATTCGTCGTCACGGGAGGCCGTGCGTTCGCGGCGAGCGTCGAGTCCCTCGAAGCCTCGGCGACCTCCTTCGATGCCGTCTCAGCGGCGCTGGGCCGAGTCCGGCAGGCCCTCTACGTCGCGCGCCTGCGGGTGGAGGGGGCGGCGTGCACCCGGTCCTCCGTCGCGCCGAGGATCTCGGAGGAGTCGGCGAGGATCGAAGCCGCGGTACGTCGCTGCGTCGATGAGGCGGCTCGCGAGGCCTCCGCGGTGCGGCGCGCCGCGGCGAACTACCTGGAAGAAGAGGCGAAGCGCAGGTCTGCCCTGGACGGGCTTCAGAACCTGGTCGTCGACTCCGACGTTATGGCGGGCCTTCTATCGGTGTTCGTCCCGCGTGGCCTCTTCGCGGATCGGAGCGACCCGGCCAGCGCTCCCGGCAGGTGGGCCGCTGCCTTCATGCGCTTTCTGAACCGCGCGAAGATCGGGGGTGCGCCGGAGGACGCGATCGACGTCACGCGGAAGGAGGTCGTGGGTGGGCGCGAGGAGGGCGGCAGTTTCGCCTACGCCGTGCACGCCCTAGGTCAGGCGCAGGGGCACGAGCCGCTCGAGGACGGGACGATCGTGCCGCCGTCGTCGATCCTTGTGGAGCGCTTCCCGCAGGCCGACGGCTCGGTGGCCGTGATGGTGACGGTTCCCGGAACGGAAACGTGGGATCTGGACTCGGCCGATGGCAACGTCTTCGACTCCGAATCGATCCTTGACGGGATGGAGCGCCGCGACAGCCACGTGAGGACCCTCATCAAGGAGGCGCTGAACGACCAGGGGCTGGGCCCCGGGGACAGGGTCGTCTTCAATTCGTACAGCCAGGGTTCCATCCACGTCCTCGGTCTGCTCGAAGAGCGCGAGTTTGCGGACCGCTACCACGTCGCGGCAGTCACTTCGGTCGGCGGGCCAGTCTCGGCGTTTGCGGTCCCGGACGGTGTTCCCGTGCTGAGCCTCTCGAACGCCGATGACGTGGTCCCGGCGGCGTCGGGCCGCGCGTCGCCGCCGTCCGGCTCCGTCGTCGAGGTGCGGACGCCGTCTCGCATCGGCCCCGCGGCGACCCTCATCCCCAAGGAGGCGGTGGCCAGCGCGCACAGCCTCGAGAACTACGCCGGGGACGCGTCTGCGCTCGATAGGTCCACGGCGCCGGGTGTGAAAGAGTTCGCGGCAGCCGTGGGCGCCGCGCTCGGCAGCTCCGCAGCGGCCTCTGGGCCAGGTGCGGGGACGCCCGAGGGGCCCGTTGCTGGGCCAGTAGCTTCCGGGCCAGGTGCGGGGAGCCCCGCTGACGCGTCTCCGGGGACCGTTGCTGCGCCAGCGGCTCCGGGGCAGTCCGGCGCGGCTCGCGAACGCTTCATCTACACGGGCACCGACTCGCGGACGAAGGAAGGTGGCGGCGGATGAGACGAACCGCGGCGCCGGGGGAGAAGGGCTCAGTCTCTGCGGCTTGCGCCGAGGAGCCGGCCCATGATCGCCGAGACGATCGAAATAATGATGGCGCCGAAGACCGCCGTCCAGAGGAAGGAATCGATGGTGAGGTGCACTGGCGTGTATCCGCTGATCCACGAGGTGAGGGCGAGCATCGCGGCATTGATCACGAGCGCGAACAGGCCGAGGGTGAGGCACGTGACTGGGAGTGAGAGGAGTTCTACGACGGGGCGCACGAGTGCGTTGACGAGCCCGAAGATGAGGCCGATGAACAGGTAGGCGAGGATCAGGCCCACGGTGTCGGCGCTCGACCCGGCTCCGGCATTGGCCGCGATGCCGGCGGTGGCGTTCGAGCTGATCTTGAGCCCGGGGAGGATCCACGTGGCGACCCACAGGGCGAACGCGTTGACGACGACACGAAGGAGGAACCGCATCATGACCCCATCGTTCCACACCCGGCTGTGGCAGCCCGCGACGTCGTGAGTCTCGTTAGGCTTGGGAGCATGACTACCGCACTGAACGGCGGCGACGCCAAAGATGTCGCCGTCGCCTTCGCCGGCTCCGCACACGAGACCACTGAGAGCGCAGCCATCGACCCGCGTCCCGTGATCGGACGGCTCCCCAAGTACGCGGCGGGCAAGCCGCCAGCTCAGGTTCCGGGGCTCGAGAGCTTCAAGCTCTCCTCAAATGAGAATCCCCTCCCGCCGATTCCGGCGGTCCTCGAGGCGATCGCCGCGCATTCTGCGGTCAACCGCTACCCCGATCCGGTGGCGAGCACCCTTCGCGCGCGCCTCTCCGACCTCCTCGGCGTCCCGGCCGAGGATATCGTGACGGGCGGCGGCAGCCTCGGCGCCCTCAACCAGCTCCTCGCCGCTTTCGCCGGACAGCAGGACGACGGCACGCAGGACGAAGTCGTCTACGCATGGCGCTCGTTCGAGGCGTATCCGATCTCCGTGGGACTGTCGGGAGCGAAGGGCGTCCAGATCCCCGTGCTCGCGGACGGCCGCCACGACCTCGACGCGATGGCGGCCGCGGTCGGCGAGCGGACCCGAGTCGTGCTTCTGTGCACGCCGAACAACCCCACAGGGCCGGCGCTGCGCCGCGAGGAGACCGAGCGGTTCATCGAGTCGGTGCCTCGCGACGTCGTCATTGTGGTCGACGAGGCGTACCACGAGTTCGTGCGGGACGACGAGGCGGTCGACGGGATCGCCCTCTACCGCAAGTACCCGAACGTCGTCGTGCTCCGCACCTTCTCGAAGGCGCACGGCCTCGCAGGGCTCAGAGTCGGCTATTCCATCTCCCGCCCCGAGATCACGGAAAGCCTCCGAGTCGCTGCAGTTCCCTTCGCCGTCTCGACCATCGCCGAGCACGCCGCCATCGCCTCGATCGACCATCTGGACGAGGTTGTAGGAAGGGTACAAACGCTTGTCGATGAACGCGAGCGGGTGGTGGCCGGCCTGCGTGAGCTCGGCTGGGCCGTCCCGGACGCCCAGGGTAACTTCGTGTGGCTCAATCTCGGGGACGCCACGCAGGAGTTCGCGGCGCTTGCCGCCGAGCACGCGCTGTCCGTGCGGGCCTTTGGAAATGAAGGGGTGCGCGTGAGCATCGGCGAGTCCGGCGGCAATTCGCGCTTCCTGGAGCTCTGTAGGACGTTCACAAAAGCCCCCATTGCTTACTAGCGGTTAACCTATGCCTAGCGGCCCGGCCGCGCTCGGTAGAGTGGCAGCTGGGCCGCTGGCATATATTCCAAACTGGGAATGCATTCCGAATCTGGCATATATCCGCGGATGGACTGTCCGGACCACGGAACCAAACGGCAGGAGGCGGCATGGCAGAACAACTGCCCACCACCGAGTTCGACGACATACCGGATGAACTGCTCGAAGAGCTCGAGGCGCTTTCCCATGATCGGACTGAGGGGCACGTCAACATGGTGCAGCTCCTCGACGAGGAGGGACAGTTCCATAACGGCTCGCATTTCTCTGAGCGCGCTCGCCGCCTCACCTCCGAGGAACTGCGCGGGCTGTACCGCGACATGGCCCTGATCCGGCGCTTTGACGCCGAGGCAACCGCGCTCCAGCGGCAGGGCCAGTTGGCCCTTTGGGTTCCCGTGCGCGGGCAGGAGGCCGCGCAGATCGGCTCGGGCCGTGCTTCTCAGCCGCAGGACTACCTTTTCCCGACTTACCGCGAGCATGGGGTCGCGCTCACCCGCGGAGTCGAGCTCGGCGAGCTCCTTCGCCAGTTCCGAGGCGTCTCGAACGGGGGATGGGATCCGCGCGAGACCAATTTCCACCTCTACACCCTCGTGCTCGCCGCCCAGGTTCCGCACGCCGTCGGCTACGCCATGGGGATCCAGCGCGACGCCGTACGCGCAGCGGCAGCGGGCCGCGATCCCGGCGAGCAGACCGCTCCTCAGGCTGCGGTGGTTGCCTATTTTGGCGACGGAGCGAGCTCGGAGGGCGACATCCACGAGAGCATGGTGTTCGCGGCAAGCTTCAAGGCCCCGGTCGTGTTCTTCTGCCAGAACAACCAGTGGGCCATCTCGGTGCCGACCCAGGTGCAGTCGCGCATTCCGCTTCACAATAGGGCCAAGGGCTACGGGTTCCCGGGCCTGCGCGTGGATGGCAACGACGTCCTCGCCGTCAGAGCCGTGACGGAATGGGCTCTTGAGCGCGCGCGCACCGGCAAGGGTCCCGTGCTCATCGAGGCCTACACGTACCGCTTGGGTGCTCACACCACCGCCGACGACCCGACGAAGTATCGGCTCTCTGAGGAAGAGCAGGACTGGGTCGCGAAGGATCCGGTCACCCGCTTCGAGAAGTTCCTCCGCGCCGAAGGTCACGCCGACGACGCATTCTTCGCCGAGGTAGCCGCCCAGGGCGACGCCTTTGCAGCGAAGTCGCGCAGGGACGTCCTCGCGTTCGAGCCTCCAAGCCTCGCGGAGGCTATGGGCCACGTGTACGCCGAGCGCCATCCGCTCGTCGACGAAGAGATCGCGTGGCACCTCAAGTATGAGTCCGGTTTCGCGGACGCAGAGGGATCCACCACATCGGAAGGCGGCCACTGATGCCCTCGATGACCCTGGCCAAGGCCATCAATGCCGGGCTCCACGACGCTCTCGCCGCCGATGAGATGGTCCTGCTCATGGGCGAGGACATCGGTTCGCTTGGCGGCGTCTACCGCGTGACGGAAGGGCTCAAGGCCAAGTTCGGCGACGACCGCGTAGTGGACAGCCCGCTTGCGGAGTCCGGCATCGTGGGCACGAGCATCGGGCTCTCGCTGCGCGGCTATCGGCCCGTCGGCGAGATCCAGTTCGACGGCTTCGTCTTCCCTGCCTTCAACCAGATCACGACCCAGCTCGCGAAGATCCACGCTCGCAGCGCTGGGCGCCTCACGGTCCCCGTCACGATCCGCATCCCGTACGGCGGCGGCATCGGCTCGGTCGAGCATCACTCGGAATCTCCCGAGGCGCTCTTCGCGCACACGGCAGGCGTGCGCATCATCACGCCGTCGAATCCGCACGACGCGTACTGGATGACCCGCCGGGCCATCGAGTGCGAAGACCCGGTCATCGTGTTCGAGCCCAAGCGGCGCTACTGGCTCAAGGGCGAGGTCAACACCGAGGATCCGGGGGCCTCGGCCGATCCGTTCCGCGCCCACATCGTCCGCGAGGGCACCGACGCGACGGTCGTGGCCTATGGGCCCCTCGTACCGGTCGCCCTCGCAGCGGCTGCCGCCGCCGCGGAGGATGGGCGCAGCGTCGAGGTTGTGGATCTCCGGTCCCTCTCGCCGATCGATTTCGATACCGTGACCGCATCCGTCGAGAAGACGGGGCGCCTTGTGGTCGCTCACGAGGCGCCGACGTTCGGCGGGCTCGGCGGTGAGATCGCCGCGCGGGTCTCCGAGCGTGCCTTCCTTTCCCTCGAGGCTCCCGTCATCCGGGTGGGCGGCTTCCACATGCCCTACCCCGTGGCGAAGGTCGAGGGGCAGTACCTCCCGGACATTGACCGTATCCTCGAGGCCCTCGACCGGGCGTTCGCGTACTAGGAGGCCCCGTGAGCAAGCAGATCTTCAATCTCCCGGACGTCGGCGAAGGCCTCACCGAGGCGGATATCGTCTCGTGGAAGGTCAAGCCCGGCGACACCGTGGCCATCAACGACATCCTGTGCGAGATCGAGACGGCGAAGAGCCTCGTCGAGCTCCCGAGCCCCTATGAGGGCACGGTCCTTGAGCTTCTCGCGCCCGAGAACGAGACGATTGAGGTCGGCTCGCCGATCATCGCAATCGGCACGGGCGTGCCGACCCCCGGAACGCCTGCCCCCGGAACGCCTGCCCCTGGAACGCCTGCCCCTGGATCGCCTGCCCCTGGATCGCCGACCTCCGGAACGCCTGCCCCGAGCGGGGCGGCCGACGGCGGGCCCGCACCGAAGGCCCCGGCCGCCGCGGTGAGTGCCGCCCCGGCCGCACGGGTGAGTGCCGCCCCGGCCGCCGCGGTGAGTGCCGCAGACGTTGCTGAGGCCCTCACCGCCCCGGTTCCGCAGCTCCAGGAGCCTGGCGTCGAGAGCGGCCCCCTGGTCGGCTCGGGGCCGAAGGCCGACGCCGTGAAGCGCCGCCCCCGCAGGCAGCAGCCAGCGGGGCAGCAGCCAGGGTGGGCGGGCCCCGCGACGGCTGCCCGAGCTGAGGCTCCGTCCGCGGTCGCCGCGGCGCACCCAGGGGCCACGGCCCAGACGTCCGTTGCGGGCGGAGTTGCGGCTGGAGCTGCCACGGGAAGCGCGGAGGTGACCGCCGAGGCGGACCAGAGCACCGCCGTCGCCCGCCTCCTCACGCGGGTCCTCGCCAAGCCGCCCGTCCGTCGCATCGCGAAGGAACTGGGCATCAACCTCGCCGACGTGCCCGCGACCGGCGCGCGCGGCGAGGTGACGCGCGCGGACCTCGAGTCGTATCAGGCACAGCGAGAGCGCGAAATCGCGGCCGCGCCGACCTTCTGGGAGCCGGCCAAGAGGCCGCAGGATCAGCGGGTCGAGGTGGTCCCGGTGCGCGGCGTGCGCAAGGCCACCGCCAAGGCCATGGTCGATTCGGCGTTCTCGGCGCCGCACGTGAGCATCTTCGTGGACGTCGACGCGTCGCGGACGATGGAGTTCGTGCAGCGGCTCAAGAAGTCGCGCGACTTCGAGGGCATCAAGGTCTCGCCGCTGCTCATCCTCGCGAAGGCCGTCATCTGGGCCGCCGCGCGGAACCCGAGCGTCAACTCGGAGTGGGTGAGCTCGCCGAACGGGGACGAGATCCACGTCAAGCACTTCATGAACCTCGGCATCGCGGCGGCGACGCCGCGGGGCCTGCTCGTCCCGAACATCAAGAACGCGCAGGACCTCTCGCTCAAGGAGCTTGCGGTCGCGCTCAACGATCTGGCGACGACCGCCCGCGCGGGCAAGTCGAAGCCCGCGGACATGCAGGGCGGCACGCTCACGATCACGAACATCGGTGCGCTCGGCATCGACATCGGCACGCCGATCATCAACCCGGGCGAGGTCGCGATCGTCGCGTTCGGCACGATCAAGCAGAAGCCGTGGGTCGTCTCGGGCGAGGTCATCCCGCGCTGGATCACGACGCTCGGCGGCTCCTTTGATCACCGCGTCGTCGACGGCGACCTGTCGGCCCGCTTCATGGCGGACGTCGCGGCGATCATGGAGGAGCCTGCCCTCCTCCTCGACTGACGCGCTCCATCGACTGCTCCATAACTGTCGTTTTGACCGTCGAAAACGACACTTATGGAGCAGTCGTTGTCGGTACCTCAGCGGTGTCAGGGCCCGTGCAGCGACTCAGCGGCCCTTGAGCGCGTCTGCGATCAGTTGCTCAACAACGTGAGGCAGGCCCATTCCATCGATGCGGATCACGAGGCCGCGGGCGTCGTAGGCCGAAATGAGCTGCGCCGTTTCGGTCGTGTAGACCTCGAGGCGGTGGTTGATCACTTCCGGCGAATCGTCCGAGCGGCCTTGTTCGGCGGCTCGGGCGAGCATCCGGTCGATGATTTCGGCGTGATCGGCCTCGAGCACGACGACGGCGTCCAGCTCCGCTGAGCGGCGGGCAAGGATGTGATCCAGCGCGAGCACCTGGTCGAGGGTACGCGGGTAGCCGTCGAGGATGAAGCCCTCGTGGGCGTCAGGCCGCGCCAGCCGGTCCTCCATGAGGCTGTTCGTCACGTCGTCGGGCACGTAGCCGCCAGAGTCCAGCACGCCCCGAATCCGGACTCCGAGTGGCGTGTTGTTCCGCACTTGCTCGCGGAAGAGGTCCCCGGTGGAGATCGTCGGAACGTTGAGCATCTTCGCGAGCCGCTCGGCCTGCGTTCCCTTTCCCACGCCGGGCGGGCCCATGATCAGAATGCGGTTCACGGATGCCTCCTTCGACGGGATCGAGCTTGCGTTCCGGATGGCTGAGACGCAACCTTTGGAGGGGCCCGATCTGCCCAGACTTTCCCTGCGCTGATCGCCAAGCCCCGAGCACGCAGAGGCAAGGCTCGGCGGCCTCGCGAGTCCTACGGTGTGTACCGATGTGATCGCCGACACTGAGAGGGCCGCATGTCCCACCGCGAGGCAGAACTCCTGCTGGTCAACGGAACGATCGACACGCTCGACGGCGAGAATCCGCGCACGCATGCCCTCGCCGTCGCCGGCGGGAAGATCACGGCGCTCGGCGACGACGCCGTCGCACTGCGCGGGCCGGGCACCGCCGTCGTCGATCTCGAAGGCGCCTACGTCATGCCAGGCCTGCTCGACGTGCACAACCATTTCCTCCTGGCCGGCCAGATGGACCTCTTCGAGCTCGCCGCCCCGCCCACGCTGAGCCTCGACGATTTCCTCGCAGCCGTCACGGACTACGCCGCGACGCTTCCCGCGGACCGCTGGGTCATCGGCGGAAGCTGGGGCTCGGGCCTGCTCGGCGAGATCAACACCGCCGAAGCCCTCGCCCGCCTCGACGCAGCGACTGGCGGGCGCCCCGCCCTCCTGAAAGACGATTCGAAGCACAACCGCTGGGCCAACTCCCGCGCTCTCGCGCTGGCCGGCATCGATCGGGAGACGGCCGATCCCGATGGCGGGCACATCCTCCGCGACGCCGACGCGAACGCGACCGGCGTCCTCATCGAATCCGGCGGCGTACTCGTCGAGCGCACGCTCGCGCAGCTCCAGCCGACCACGCCGGAGGAGGTGGCCTGGGCGGCCGTACGCGGTATCGAGATCCTGCACTCCTACGGCGTGACAGCGTTCCAGGATGCCGCGGCGTCGCTCCAGACGATGCAAGCGCTCAAAGCGCTCGACGACGATGGTCGGCTCGACGCGTGGGTCGTCACGTCGATGCAGGCGAACGACTTCATCTTCGGCACGACCCCGCTCGGCGAGGGCATCATCGAACACCGCGAGGAGACCCGCTCGGCGCACCACCGCCCCGACTTCATCAAGATCTTCCTTGACGGGGTTCCGCCGTCGGGCACCGGCGCGTTCCTCGAGCCCTACCTTGAGGGCGTGGGCTTCCCCGCGTGCCATTGCGGGAGCACGACGATGGATCCCGCGGAGCTCGAGGGCTGGCTCCTCGGCACCGCCGAGCGTGGCATCCCGGCCAAGATCCACTGCACGGGGGACGCGTCCGTGCGGCTCGTCCTCGATACCGTCGCGAAGATCCGGGCGGCGGGCCATGGGGACGTGCGGTACCACATCGCTCACGGACAGTTCGTTCATCCGGACGATCTCGCGCGCTTCGCCGAGCTCGACGTCACCGCGGACATCTCGCCGTCCCTCTGGTTCCCGGGCGTCATCTCCGAGGCGATCGCAACCGTCCTGCCGGCGGAGCGCGCGTCCAAGATGCAGCCGAATCGTTCGCTCCTCGACCTCGGCGCGCGCCTCGCGGGCGGCTCCGACTGGCCGGTGAGCGTTTCGCCGAACGCGTGGGAGGCGATCTACGGCCTCGTGACCCGCCAGGATCCGAGCGGCCAGTTCCCGGGCACGCTCTGGCCCGAGCAGGCCGTCACGCTCGACGAGGCGATCCGCGCCTACACGAGCGATTCGGCCGAGGCCATGGGCCTCGCCGACGTCACGGGCACGCTCGCTCCCGGCAAGTCGGCCGACTTCATCGTCCTCTCGGGCAACCCCTACGAGATCCCGGTCGACGCCGTGCGTCACCTGAGCGCGAGGCAGACCTGGTTCGCGGGGCGCAAGGTGTACGACGGCGCCGGGGCGAGTTCCGCCGTCGGCCGCGGCTAGCGACTGGCGCGCAACGGCGCCGGGTTGAGTTCCGCCGTCGGCCGCGGCTAGCGACTGGCGCGCAACGGCGCCGGGGCGAGTTCCGCGTGCGGGCTCAGCGGAAGGCGGCGATTCCCGTGAGCTTCTGGCCGAGGATGAGGGTGTGGACCTCATCGGTGCCCTCGTAGGTCCGGACGGATTCGAGGTTATTCGCGTGCCGGAGCGGCGAGTGGTCGAGCGTGATGCCGTTGCCGCCGAGGATCGTGCGGGCCTCGCGGCAGATCTCGATCGCCTCGCGGCAGCTGTTGAGCTTCCCGACGCTGATCTGGTGCGGCGCGAGGCGGCCCGCGTCCTTGAGCCGGCCAAGGTGCAGCGCGAGGAGGAAGCCCTTGTTGATCTCAAGAGCCATGTTGACGAGCTTCTCCTGCGTGAGCTGATATCCCGCGAGCGGTCTGCCGAATTGGAGGCGCTCGCGGGAGTAGGCGAGGGCGTCTTCGAAGGCGTCCCGCGCGGCGCCCATAGCGCCCCAGAGGATCCCGTACCGTGCCTCGTTGAGACATGAGAAGGGTCCCTTGAGGCCGACGGCGTTCGGCAGGACCGCACTCGCGGGCAGCCGGACGTCGTCGAGCGCGATCTCGCACTGGATCGACGCGCGCATCGAGAGCTTCGGCTCGATCGGCGTGGCCGTGAACCCGTGCGCCGACGTCGGCACGACGAAGCCGCGCACGCCGTCGTCCGTCTGCGCCCAGACGACGGCGACGTCCGCGACCGAGGCGAGCCCGATCCAGCGCTTTGTGCCCGAGAGGATCCAGTCAGCGCCGGGTCCCGAGCCGTCACGGCGCGCGAAGGTGCGCATTGACCCGGGGTCGGAGCCGGCGCTCGGCTCGGTGAGCCCGAAGCAGCCGATGGCCTCGCCGGCGGCCATGCGCGGGAGCCACTCGTCCTTCTGTTCGTCGGAACCGTGCTTGTGGATCGCGGACATCGCGAGTGAGCCCTGCACCGAGACGAACGTGCGCAGCCCGGAATCGCCAGCCTCGAGCTCGGAAGCGGCGAGGCCGTACTCGACGGCGGAGCGGCCCGCGCAGCCGTAACCCGCGAGGTGCATGCCGAGGAGGCCCAGCTTCGCGAGCTCCGGCACGATCTCGAGTGGGAAGTAGGCCTCTTCGTACCATCGCGCGATGTTCGGCCTGATCTCGGCACGCACGAACGCCCGCACGCGGTCGCGCAGGGCAAGCTCCTCTTCGGTGAGGAGCGTGTCGAGGGAGATGAGGTCTGCTGGGTCGGAGACGGCGGTGTCCATGAGGCAACGCTAGCCGCCTGTTAGGCGCGTCCTGACGTGGGATGGCAGACTGGCCGCGTGTTGTCCGGCCTCCCGGGGCGCTACGCCGCCGCCCGCGTTATCACCGAGGTGTTCCAGCCGCCCATCGTCGTCGCCGTCATGATGGTGCTGAGCCCCGCGGGCACGCCGGGCTTCCCCGGAACCCTCTGGTACGGCGTGATCGCGGCGGTGTTCACGTGCGTCGTTCCCTTCCTCGTCCTCGTGGCCCTCGTCCGTGCCGGGAAGGTCTCGGATCACCACGTGAGCGACCGCCGCCAGCGCGGTCCGGTCCTCGCCCTGTCTCTCGTGATCGTGCTCGTGGGCCTCGGCGTGCTGGCGCTGCTCAGGGCGCCGGCGAGCGTCATCGCAATGGTCCTCGCGCTCGTCGGCGGCATCGTCCTGCTGGCCCTCGTGAGCCTCGTGTGGAAGATCAGCGGTCACGCGGCGGCCATCACGTCCGCCGCCGTCTCATTCATGTTCCTGTTCGGGCCCGAGTGGTGGCCCGCGCTCCTTCTCGTTCCCGTGGTCGTGTGGTCCAGGCTCGTGCTCCGCGCCCACACCGCGGCGCAGCTCGCCGCGGGGGCCGTGCTGGGCGGAGCCGTCATCGTGGGGTTGTGGCGGGGGCTGCTCGGGTGGCTCGGCTGATGAGGCGCTGACCCCCGACGTTATTTTGTCGGTGCCTCCTGCGAAGGTTGATGCATGGGGGAAGATATGGGGGAAGACCCGAGGGAACGCGCGGGAGAGCAGCCGGCGGGAAATGCGGGAGCGCCGCTGGCGGGAAGCGCGCGGGAAGACCCGGGGGAACGCGCGGGAGAGCAGCCGGCGGGAAATGCGGGCGATAACCCAGCGGGCAACGCGGGAGAGCAGCCGTTAGATGGCGCGGCAGTCTCGCCGACGCCAGTTCCGCCGTCGCCGGTCTCGCCGGCGGGGAGGGAGTTCGAGGCGCATTTGGCGTTCGTTGAGGGCCTCGTCAAGACGGTGCAGATGCTCGACGCGCACGAATCGCGCATTCATGCTCTCCGAGCGTTCGCGATTTCGGAACTGCATGAACATTTTCGCAGGGAAGCGCGGGACGCTCTTGAGGCCGCAGACGCGCCGACGCTCACTGCGGCCGAGGTCGCCGCGGCACTCAATGTGTCCCAGCGCCTCGGCCGGGCGATGGTCGAGGAGGCCGTTACTCTTGCAAGCCCGGGCTTCGTGCCCGTAATGGACGCACTTCGTGAGGGCCGCGTTGACAAACGTCGGGCCAAGATCATGATGGAGCACGCGTGCATCCTTCCGCCCGGGAAGGACAGCGCGTTCAGCGAAGCGGCCGTCGAGCTCGCGTGCCCCGAGGACCCGGATAGAGCCCCGAGCCCGGGGGCCCTTTCGCGACGGCTGCGACGCTTGGCCGAGAAGTATCACGACGAGCCCCTTGCCGCTCGGAAGGAGCGGGCAGCTGGGTTCCGGAGGGTCGACGTCGAACCGGGCCAGGACGGAATGTGCTGGATTACGGCGCACGTACCCGGTGAAGTTGGCGCCGCGATCGACGCTCGCCTCGAAGCCATCGGGAGATCGCTCCAGGTGTCGGGCGAATCCCGCGGGATCGCGCAGTTGCGCGCGGACGTCTTCCGCGACCTGCTGCTCGGCGGAGGACTTGCCGCCGAGGGAACCGATCCCGACGACGGCGGGTCCGCCGTGCGTGGGGCAGCCCTCGGCGGCGTCCGCATGGAGGTCGTCGTGACAGTTCCCGCCCGAACGCTGACAGGCCAGTCTGAAACGCCCGCGGAGATCCTCGGCTACGGACCTTTGGATGCGCCGACCGTCCGGCTGCTTGCGGCGGAGGCCGCCACGTGGACCACGATGTTCGTGAATCCCGGCACGGGGGCCCCGCTCGCGCTCGGAAGGCGACGTTACACTCCGTCGCTCGCCATCCGTCGCTTCCTCGGCGCCCGCGACCGCACCTGCAGATTCCCGGGGTGTGACAAACCGGCCCCGGCCACCGAGGCCGATCACACCGCGGAATGGCAGGACGGCGGGGCGACGGACGTCGCGAACCTCGCTCTGCTCTGCCGCGAGCATCATCGCCTGAAATCTCTCGGGCATTGGAAGCTCAAACAGCTCAATCCGGACTGCGGCGGGACCGCTCAGCAGATGCGGGCAGAGGCCGAATCGGGCACGCGTGCCGAGGCCGCGCGGAGGCGGGGGGAGGCCGAATCAGGCGCGGGCGCCGAGGCCGCGCGGAGGCGGGGCGAGGCCGAATCGGGCACGCGTGCCGAGGCCGCGCGGAGCCGGGGCGAGGCCGAATCAGGCGCGGGCGCCGAGGCTCAGGATCGCGGCGGGGTGCTCGAATGGACCTCGCCCGCTGGTCGTCGTTATCTCACCTATCCGGAAACAGACGTGCCGCCTCCGTTCTAGCCTCAGCGCCGGGAACCAAACCCGCGTTCCGGAGGCACGCCGACCAGAGCCGGGGCTACCAAAGCCGGTGGCCGTGCCCGCCCGCGGCCGTCCAGGCTGACTCGCGAGCCTCGTCAATGGCTTGCGAGATGCGTGCCGCGTCGCGCCATGCGACAGCCAGTCTGGCAAGCAGGGCGCGCCCGCCTCGACTTGTGGCGTGTCCGTCAAATCGGGGCTCCACAGGTCGGGCTGTCGCGGAGTGCGGCGTCGGCGGTTCTGCTGTCGCGAGGTGCGTGTTCGGAGGTTCTGCTGCGGGCTGCGGCGTCGGCGGTTCTGCTGTCGCGAGGTGCGTGTTCGGAGGTTCTGCTGCGGGCTGCGGCGTCGGGGGTTCTGCTGTCGCGTGCGGAGCCGCGGGGTGCGCCGCTGTGGGCCAGATGCCCGTCGTGTGCCGGGCTCCGGTCGGCGGACGTTGTGCTGCCGCTTCGGCGGATTCCACTCGGTGCGTCTCGACTCGGTGAGCGGGTGTCGCTCGACGCGCGTGGCCGGTCGTGGTGCTCATGGTGCCCTCCTGGTCGGTTGCTCTCTGTCCCGGATCAAGTCTCCTCGGCGATGAGGACAGCTTCGGTCCGCTGCGATGGCCTGCGAGTTGAGGACAGATTCTGTCCGGATTGCGCGTCATCATGGGTGCATGGCAGACACGACCCAGCGAGTGCTGAGCCTGCTCAACCTCCTCCAATCGCGCCCCGTCTGGACGGGGGCCGAGCTCGCCGAGCGACTTGGCGTCACGACCCGGAGCGTGCGGAGGGACGTCGAGCGCCTTCGCGAGCTCGGCTACCCGGTGCGGGCCGAGCACGGGACGGGAGGCGGCTACCAGCTCGGCGCGGGCAAGGCTCTACCGCCGCTCCTGCTCGACGACGAGGAAGCGGTCGCCGTCGCGGTGAGTCTCCGGCTTGCGGCGGGCGGGACGGTCGCCGGCCTGGGCGAGGCCGCGGTCCGATCCCTCGCGAAGCTCGATCAGGTACTGCCCGCGAGGCTCCGCTCCGAGGTCAAGGGCGTCATCGAGGCGACCGTGAGCCTCGACAGCCCCGTGACAGCCGTTGACGCGGACGTCCTCGTCGCGCTCGCCCGCGCGATCCGCACGCCCGAGCGCGCAACCTTCGACTACACGAAGGCCGACGGCGACCGGCGCGAGCGCCGCGTCGAACCCTATCGACTCGTTGCGGCAGGTCGGCGGTGGTACCTCATGGCCTGGGACCTCGACCGCGACGACTGGCGCACGTTCCGGCTTGACCGCATGGCCGCCGCGCGCGGGACCGGCTGGCGGTTCAAGCAACGCGACGCGCCCGATGCCGTCGAGTACGTCCGTGCCTCGATCACTCAGGCGCCCTACCAGTTCGTCGCGAAGGTGCGGATTGCCGCTCCGGCGGAGGAGGTTGCGGCGCGAGTTCCCTCGACCATGGCGGTCGTCGAGTCGGACGGGAGCGGCCACTCGGTGCTCACAGCGGGAGCCGACAACCTCGACTACATCGCCTACCACGTCGTGCGGCTCGGCTGGCCTATCACGGTTCTGGACCCGCCGGAGCTGCGAGACGCCATGCGTGTGCTGGGAGAACGGTTCACTGCGGCGGGCGGCTAGGTCAGTAGCGGCTGTACTCGAGCCGCACCGAGCCGTTCTGCACGCTGACTTTGGCGCTGAACGAGACGGACGAGCTGCTCGAATCAGACTTCCACTCGGGGGTTCCGAAGCCGTAGGAACGGTCCCTCTCGAAGTCCGCCTTGGCCTCGCCGCGGTCGTCCGTCCGAAGGGTCCAGCCGGACGTGCCCGAGGCGGCGTAGTCCTGAGCGAGGCGGTAGCTCGGTTTCTTGACGAGCGCCCACCGCAGATTCCGAATCGTGCTCGACGTCGCGTAGATGCCGAACGGACAGTCCTGCGGGCGCGCCTCGGTGGACTTGAGACATTCAGCCAGATGGGCGTCCGCCTGGGCCGCGGCTTCTGTGATGAGTGCTTCCGAGGGCTCGACGTCGAGACGCGCCATGCCCGTGTAGTCGTCGATGGAAACGAGGACAACCACCTTCTGCGCCGTCAGATACTTCTCAGAGGCTGGAAGCTCGATCGTGTATTCGCCGGGCAGCACGGGCAGTTGCGGGCCCTTGAGGCTGTAGCCGTTGCTCGCGAAGGAGACCGGGATGTCTTGCCCATTGACCGTGGCCTTGTGGAGCTGGACGTCGGCGGAGATCGTCAGCTTTCCCAAGAGCGCGGAAGTCAGTTTCCAGTTGTCGCCCAGGAGGTTCGGATTGTCCTTGCGGAGCGAGAACGTCGATTCCTGTTTGCGACCGCTCTGACGTACCTCGGCCACGACGGTTGCGGAGTCTCCGTTGACCTTCGTCGAGATGATGCTGAAGCCATCGATGCGCCTGGCGGCCTTCGAGTACACAGCGTCGTCGAGGAGCACGCGCTGCTCATTCGCGACGTTGGGGTCCGACAAGGAGAGCGCTTTGGACGCCTGGCCGTCCACGAGGGCCTGAAGATAGCCGGTCACCGGCTTGTCCGGCCCGTTCGAGCCCTTGAGGACACTCAGCGTGATCGCGGCGCCGATGGCCAGGACCGCTAGCACGGCACCGGCCCCGACGGTGACGACGAGGGTGCGCTTGGCACGCGGAGACAGCGGCTTGCGCGGCGCGAGCGCCGGATGCGGGAGGGTTGCGGCCGGAGCCGATGCGCTGGCGGACGTTGCCTGCTGACCCCCGTTGACCAGCGCTCCTGCGCCCGGGGTCCCAGCTGTATCTGGGGAGGCAGCGTCGCCTGGGCTGCCGACCGCTTCAATCGCCGCGGACTGGCCCTGGCCGTTTGCGACGATCCGTCGGGCCAGCGGCAGCGGGACATACGGCGCAAGATGAGGTGCGACATAGCGTGAGGATGCTTCCACGACCAGTCCCCACGCGAGCAGTGCGAGCCCCGTGAGCGGTGTGAGCATGACGTTTCCGTGCACCGACGCGATATTTGAAAGGTCGACGGATACCGTCGCGATGCTGAGCCAGGCTGTCACGAGCCCGGCCGCGAGGTAAGCGGCCGGTAGGGGCGCCCAGCCGCGCGTCCCGTTCGTCGCGATCGGGCCCCGGCGCAGATGCCAGAAGACGGACGTGCACAGGGCCGCAGCTATTGCCAGCAGCACAAGGAGCCATCCGGCCCATGCCGGAATGCCGAACTCGGCGAGGTTCATGCCCAAGGAAAGATCCGAGCCCGAGGTGTTCGAGGACGAGGAGAACATCACGCGCGAGCTCCACGAGCGGGAGAGAGGACTCAGGTGTCCGAGCCCCACGAGATCCAGCCCCGCCGTCGGTGCCCAGAGAGATGCGGAGAGGGTCGCGGACCAGCCGAACCGAACGCCGACGACGATGATCGCTGCCGGGATGGCGATCACGAGGAACAAAGCGTAGTGCACGCCGACCGCGGCGACCGGCCGGAGCCAGCTGTGCACGACATCCCATCGGTTCGTCCGCGGAAGGAGCGAACCCCGGCCGGCCGCGAAGGCCAGCGTGGCCACGATGAACGACCCGAATACCGAGCCCACCGAGAACGCCGTGGCGGGATCGACCTTGAGGTTGGGCGCAGACAGCGGAATCGCGAGGCCGGCCGCTACGGCATTGGCGAGAACGCAGAACACGGCACCGGAGGCGAGCGCGCCGACCCATTGGGAGAGCGTCGACGCACGCGGAGTCTTCCTCGCCGTGAACCGTCCGCCCGCGAAGCAGAGCGCCGCGGAAATGGCCGTGAAGAGGAGCGGGACGCCGAACGTCGAGACCGATCCGTGGATTGACCCCATGAAGGGAACGGTCGCCTCGAGCGTCGCGCCGAGAGTGCCGAACTGGCTCATCGCCACCCATTGCGCCGCGACCTGGAAGGGAATCTGGGCCGGATCGGGGATCAGCCCCTGCGGGATCGCGCTGTTGGCAGGCGCCACGAAGCTGCCCTGCCCCATCGCCAAGCCCGCAATGGCCAGCGCCACCATCGCCAAAGCGACGACGTATGTGCCCACGAAGGCGATCGCTCCGACAGCCGCCGCGGGCAGGAGGGTCTTGAGGTCGAGTGCCGGTGGCGGGCCCGGGGTGGGCGCGCTGGCCTCGGGCTGACTTGGGTGTTCCTGTGGCGGTTGCGCCGGGTGCGCCTCCGGCTGCGCCGGGTGCGCCTGCGGCGTTGTTTGGGCAGGTACTGGCTGTGCGGGTTGCGCCTGGTGCGCCTCGGGCTGCCCCTGTTGGGCGTTCGGCTGCGGCTGATCGGTCATCATTTCTCCCCCCAGAAAGGACTACCTGTGGGAGTCTAGGCCGCGGGCCGGACGCGCACCGCCCCGAGAAGCCGACCCCCCGCGCCGTTACCGATCAGTAACAGATTCGCGGTCCTCTTGTCCTCGCCCCCATCCCCCGGTGGAATGGGGGGAGCGGCGGTTGCGCCGTCGCGCGTCGAAGGAGCCGCAAAATGTTCACGAGCCCGTTCCCGGATGTCGCAATTCCCGAGTCCACGCTCCAGGAGTACCTGTTCGGCGGCCTCGCCCCCGAGGACATGGCTCGCGTGGCCGTCGTCGACGGCACGACCGGCGCGGAGACCACGTACGGCGAACTCGTGGCCCGCATCGATGCCCTGGCCGGGTGGCTCGCGAGCCGCGGCGCCGGGCCGGGGACAACGCTGGGACTGTTCTGCCCCAACGTTCCGGCCTTCGCCGTCGTCTTCCACGGCATCCTCCGCGCGGGCGCCGCCGTGACCACGATCAACGCCCTCTATACCGCAGAGGAGGCGGGGAGGCAGCTTCAGGACGCGGGAGCAGACTGGCTCGTGACCGTGAGCCCCTTCCTCGAGCGCGCCGAAGCCGCGGCGCACGAGGCAGGCATCCCGGCCGAGCGGCTCGTCGTGCTCGACGGCGGCGAGGCTGCGGCGGCGGCCGGCCATCCGTCCCTCGCGGACGCTCTTCGAGCCGGCCTGCCCGCGCCGGAAGTGGACGTCGATCCGCACGCGGCCGCCGTCATCCCATATTCCTCGGGGACAAGCGGCACGCCGAAGGGCGTCATGCTGAGCCAGTACAACCTCGTCGCGAACGTGGCCCAGTCGAGGGCTCTCCTGGGCGTCAACCGCGACGACGCGCTCCTCGCCGTCCTGCCCTTCTTCCATATCTACGGCCTGACCGTTCTGCTCAATCTGGCGTTTGCCGAGCGAGCGAAGCTCGTCACGATGCCCAAGTTCGACCTAGCCGAGTTCCTCCGCATCACGCAGGACCACCGCTGCACGTTCCTCTTCATCGCCCCGCCCATCGCGGTGGCGCTCGCGAAGCATCCGCTCATCGACCAGTACGACCTCTCGTCGGTCCGTGCCGCGCTCTCGGGCGCTGCGCCGCTCGACGGCGAACTGGGCCACGCCGTCGCACGTCGCCTCGGGTGCGTCATGCTCCAGGGGTACGGCATGACCGAGCTCAGCCCGGTCTCGCACCTCATCCCGCTCGCCGACGCAGACCGCGTCTCGCTGGATTCCGTCGGGTTCACGGTCCCGAACACCGAGTGCAGGCTCCTCGATCCCGGAACGGAGGACGAGGTCGAGGTCCCGGCCGAGGGCGCGAGCGCGCCCGGCCAGCTCCTGGTCCGCGGGCCCCAGGTCATGCTCGGCTACCTCAACCGACCCGACGCGACGGCCGCGACGATCGACCCGGACGGCTTCCTCCGCACTGGGGACATCGCGACCGTCACGGCGGACGGGGTGGTGACGATCGTGGACCGGCTCAAGGAGCTCATCAAGTACAAGGGCTACCAGATCGCGCCCGCGGAGCTCGAGGCCGTGCTGCTCTCCCACCCCCAGATCGCCGACGCGGCCGTCATCGGCGTCCGCGCGGACGACGGCGAAGAGGTGCCCAAGGCGTTCGTCGTCCCGCAGGCGGGGGCCGAGCTGGCGGACGAGGACGTCATCGCGTTCGTAGCCGGGCACGTCGCGCCGTTCAAGCGCGTGCGGTCCGTCGAGTTCGTGGACGCGATCCCGAAGTCGGCGTCGGGCAAGATCCTGCGCAGGGAGCTTCGCGCGCGGACGTCACTCGGCGGCTGACGCGTCCGTGAGGCCCGCGAGGAACGCCGGGAAGCGCCAGCCCGCGAAGAAGCCGAGCACCTCGACCCAGCTCGCCTCCGTCTCGGCGTCCGCGGGCTGGCCGGACGCCGTCATCGAGGCCGAGAGGTCCGCAAGGCGATCCGCGAGCGAGGCGAGCATGCGCGAGGAAGCCGCGAGGGCGCCGTCGTCCGCTGCGCCGACGCGCACCCGCTCGGCGAGGTGCGCGCGGCATGGGAACCCATCGCCCCCGAGGCCGAGGCATGCGGGGCACGCGCGGCCGCTCCATTCGTCCGCGGTTGCCTCGCACCAGCGGCGCGTGTGGAGGAGAAGATTCGCCTCGGCAGCGAGCGACGCGCTGTTCGAATTCGCGTAGCCGAGCGCGAAGCCGTCCTTGAGCGGCACCTCGAGCTGCGTGCACAAGTAGCAGCGCCGGGACGGCATGAGCACCGCCTCGGGGCGCCGGCCCCAGCCGTGAGGGAGGGCGAGGCGCCGCGCGAAGTCGCGTGCGAGGAATTCGTAGAGGACGCTCACATCGAACGGCTGATGGCCGCCGCGCGCGCCGACTCCCGCCTCCCACAGCTCGATCTCCACGACCGCATAGGCCCACGTGTGCCGTGGGCAGAAGCCGAGCGAGGCCCGCAGCCACGTGCGCATGGCCGCGTTCATGATGTCGCCGTGGACGAACGCCCAGAGGAGCCGCACTTCTTCCGTCGTGAGGAGCAGGGGTGCGGCCGGCAGAAGCTCGGACGATTCGGGGATCGCCATGCCCGCCTCCTTCGGACGGCTCATTGAGGCGACTGTACCGCGCCTAGCTGACAGCTGTCGGGGGAGCCGGTGCCGCCATCTGGGCGTATTCGCGCGGCGTCACGCCGAGCACCGCGCGGAAATCGCGCGTGAGGTGCGGCTGGTCCGCATAGCCGAGATCCTGGGCGAGGCCCGCGAGGGGAGTCGCCGGGTCCGCGCGGAGGCGCTCGGCCGCGAGCTGAATCCGACGACGGCGCATGATTGCGGCGGGGGTCGGGCCGAGGAAGTCCGCGGCGAGCCGCCCGAGCGTCCGCTCGGATGCTCCCATTGCGGCCGCGAGGTCCGGGACGCGGAGGAGCCCCGGCTCGGAGTCCGCAAGATCGGCCAGGCGGTTCGCCTCGAGCCCGCGGGCGCCGGCTTCGGGGAGGCGCTCGGCGATCCAGCGGGCGACGGCGTGGGTCGCCTCGGCGAAGCGGCTCTCGGCAGGTGCCGCGCGCGTCATGGCGCGGACGACGGCGCAGTGCAGCTCGGGCGCCTCGACGTCGCGCTCCGCGTTGGCGAACCGCGCGGGACGATCCGTGAACAGCGGTGTGGCCGCGGGGCGCAGCAACGCGCCGACGGCCCACCCGGTCCCTTCGAGCACCCGTGTGCCGGCCGCCGTCGTCGGGCCGTAGATGGCGAGCCGGTCCGGCTCGGCGACGAAGTTCAGCACGGGGTAGCCGAGCACGAGCTGCCGCGACTGCTCCCCGTCGGGCAGCGACCACTCGACAACCCAGAAGTGCCTGATCGCGTGGGCTGCCCACGCCGGCGGGTTGAGGCGCGCCAGCGGGGCGCGCGGATCCGGCGTGAGCTGGCCGCGGGAGGTTGGCCTGTTCACGAATCGCCCGTCCATGAATCGATCGTAGGGTGTCGCGAATCTTCAAGCGGAGGACGTCGAGGTGTGCTTACCGTGGCGTCATGAGCGATCAGAACACTGCCTCCATCGCCCCGGCCAACGGCCAGCACACCGTCAACGGCACCCCGCGCGGCTCGACCTCCCTGACCCCCTTCATCGTGGTGGACGGCGCCGACGCCGCGATCCGCTTCTACGAATCCGTGTTCGGGGCTCGGCTCCTGAGCCGCACTGACTTCCCCGGGCCGGACGGGAAGCCGATCGTCGCCCACGCCGTGCTCGATTTCGGGAACGGCCGGCTCGAGCTCGGCGACGCGAACCCCGCGTATCACCTCGTGCTGCCGCCCGCGGGCGACGACGATTGCCTCTCCCTCGGCGTCTATCTGCCGGACGTCGACGCCGCCGTCGAACGGGCCATCGCCGCCGGCGCGACCCTCCGCGAGCCCGCCGCGACATTCGTAACGGGGGACCGGTACGCGAGCATCCGCGATCCGTTCGGGATCCGCTGGTCCGTCATGACGCGCGTCGAGGACGTCTCGGACGAGGAGGCGGCACGCCGCGTGGCCGAATGGGCGGCCGGGATGGGCGGGACGGAAGGGTCGGAGGGGTCCGCGAGCGGGGAGTAGCTGGCTCGCTTCTCCGTGGCATCCCCGCATTTCCGTGGGTCATTTCCCCCGGAGATGCGGGGAAGGACAGCAGTTTCGTCCGCGTCAGCCGCTCGCGAACGCCTCCCCGGCCAACGCGGCGCCTCCGACTTCGGCCGTTCGGCCGCGTCGGCGACAATTCCGGGTTGCCGCTGATCGAGCTGGGCATATAGACAACAGAGGGTGTGCCGTGGTCTCGGCGGCACAGCCTCCTCTTCTCATGGGCCCTTTCCCCGCGCACGAGTCTCGACGCCGACGGGGAGCCCACCGCGCCGCCGCGGCATAGAATCCAGAGCGGGAGGGGCTTGGGTGCGGAAGGGTGCGTCATGCTCGGTCTTGAACTCGTCGTCGCGCTGGGCGCCGCCGTCATCCTCGGAAGCATCGTCGCCGAGCGGATCCGGGCGAACGCGCCAGTAATCCTCCTCGTCGCCGGCGTGCTGCTCAGCTTCGTCCCGGCCTTCGGGAACGTCGGCCTGCCGCCCGAGACCGTCCTCCTCCTGTTCCTCCCCGCGCTCCTGTACTGGGAGAGCCTCACGACGTCGCTGCGCACCATCCGCACGTACATCCGCGGGGTCATGCTGAGCGCGACGCTCCTCGTCTTCGCCACGGCGTCGGCGATCGCCGTCGTCGCCCACGCCTTCGGGCTCGACTGGGGCGCGGCCTGGATCCTCGGCGCCGCGGTCGCACCGACCGATGCGACCGCAGTCTCGGCCCTCGGGCGCGGCCTCGCGCGCCGCCAGATCGCGACGCTCCGGGCCGAGAGCCTCATGAATGACGGCATGGCGCTCGTGATCTACGGCGTCGCCCTGAGCTCGGCGCTCGCGGGCACTCCGCCGGACACGCTGCAGGTCTCGGCGCAGTTCGTGTATTCCTTCGGCGGGGGAGTCCTGGTCGGTCTGGCCGTCGGGTGGATCCTGCTCGAGGCGCGGCGCCGCATCTCGAACCCCCTGTTCGGCAACGCAGGGGCGCTCCTCATTCCGTTCGTCGCGTTCCTCGGCGCCGAGCTCATCCACGCCTCGGCGGTGCTCGCCGTCGTCGCGTGCGGCCTGTACGTGGCGCACGCGTCGCCGCTCGCGATCTCCGCCTACACGCGCCAGCAGACGAGCGCCGTCTGGACGCTCGTGACGTTCCTGCTCAACGGGGCCCTCTTCGTCCTCGTCGGGCTCCAGCTCCCGTCGGTCATCGAGGGGCTCACGACCTTCGCCTTCGGCCAGGCCATCGCCATCGGCGCGGCCGTCTTCGTGACCGGGATCGCCGCCCGGTTCGCGTTCCTCGTCTCCTCGGCCTACATCATCCGCGCGATCGACAGGCGCCCGTACCAGCGCTCGCTGCGGACCACGAACCGCGCGCGGCTCGTGAGCGCCTTCGCGGGGTTCCGCGGCGCCGTCTCGCTCGCCGTCGCGCTCTCCGTCCCGATCGGCGCGGCGATCCCGGCGCGGGACACGATCGTCTTCGTGACGGCGTTCGTCGTCGTGGCCTCGCTCGTGGTCCAGGGCATGGCGCTCCCGCACGTGATCCGCTGGGCCCGGATCCCCGTCGACACGTCCGCCGCCGAAGAGCTCGCCCTCGCGAGGCGCACGGCGTCCGAGGAGGCGTTCGCCGCGATGCCCGGGATCGCGCGCGAGCTCGGCATCGAGGACGATGTGCTCGACCGCATCCGGGCCGAATACGAGGAACACCTCTCGGCCATGAACGCGGGGGACGACGGCGATGGCGACAATCCCGCCGTCGTCCGCTCTCGCCAGTACACCGAGCTCCGCCTCGCGCTCATCGCGCGGAAGCGCGCCGTCGTCGTCCGCCTCCGCGACACGCGCGCCATCGACGACACAGTCCTGCGGCAGATCCAATCACAGCTCGACCTCGAGGAGGTCCGGCTCGTGCGGCCGCAGCAGGCCGAGTGACGCGCCGCGCCGCGCCCGTGCCCCTTTCCAAACAGCGGTGCTCCTTCGCCGCTATTGGGCCGCTGACCCGCGGCACCATTGCGGGGAAGCGGCACCGGTAGCGACAAGGGGCAGACGACGGCGCGTCACGCCTTCCAGCGTGCCGTGAACGCCTCGACGAGCACCTCGAAATCCGTGGCCATGTCCTCGTACGAGCCGTCGGAGAGCCATTGGACCTGGAGGCCGTCCATCCCGGCGACGAGGCAGCGGATCATCGCCTCGACCGGCGCATCGGGGCGCAGCGTGCCGTCCTCGGCGGCCTCGCGGAACGCCGTGCGGAACATCTCGCGCGCCTGCGTATGGTGCTCGACGAGCCACGCGTTCGCGGGATGCGCAGCGTCGACTGCCTCGCCCGAGACCGTCGTGTAGAGCCGCACGATTCCCGGCTGCCCCTGATTGACCCGAACGAGTCGGACGAGGCTCTCCACGAACTCCCACCCGCGGAGCCGCTCGCCGGTCGGCGCGAGGGCGATGGCGGAGTCGAGCGCGTCCCGCCGCTCCATGACGGCCCTGAGGAGGTCTTCCTTGGTCGGGAAATAGTGCAGGAGGCCGGTCTGGCTCAGGCCGCACGCCCGCGCGATCGCGCTCATCGACGTGCCCCGGTACCCCTCCTCCGAGAACACGCGCGCCGCCGTCGCGAGGATCTCCTCACGGCGCGCCGCGCTGTCCGCGCCTTTGGGCCGGCCGCTCGAGCGGCGCGCGGGGCGGGACGACGGCGGACTCACCTCAGCGATACCCGCGCCTTCACGTCGCCGAGGCCGCGGGCGACGACGAGTTCCCCGCCGGTCAGGGGGGCCCAGCCGTTCGCGGCTTCGTCCCAGCGGCGGAAGAGCCGCGGGTCGCAGGCCACGCGCACGATGGCGGTCTCGCCGGGGGCGACGTCGACTCCCGCGTAGCCCGCGAGCCGCACCGGCTGGGCATCGTCGTCGGGGGCGAAGTAGACCTGAACGGTCTCGCGGGAGGGGCGCTGGGAGGTGTTGGTGAGCTCGACGTCGAGGACGGGCGCAGTGCCCTCTGCGGCGGGGGCGGCGAGCCGCGCTGTCCCGTACTCCCACGCGCCGTAGCCGAGGCCGTGGCCGAACCAGAACAGCGGGGCCGGGGCGGCCCCGGCGTGCCAGCCGCGGTAGCCGATCGCGGTGCCGTCGTTGTAGTCGAGGCCGAGGTCCTCAGCGGGTGTGACGTTCCATGCGGGGGCGGCGCCGTCCGCGGCGGGGTAGCTCGTGACGAGGCGGCCGGCGGGCTCGGCCTCGCCCGTGAGCGCGGCGGCGATCGCGTGGCCGCCCTCCTGGCCGGGCAGGCCCGCGATGAGGACGGCGTCGACGTCGTCGAGCCACGGCATGAGCACGGGGGTGGCGGCGTTGACGACGACGACGGTCCGCTCCGCCGCCGCGGCGACCCGCCGGACGAGCTCGTCCTGCAGGCCCGGCAGGGCGAGGGTCGCCTTGTCCGAGGCCTCGGTTTCGTCTTCTTCCGTGAGCCCCACGACGACGACGGCGGTGCCCGCCTCGCGCGCGGCGGCGACGGCGTCGTCGATCGCCTGATCGTCGGTGCGCCCGGCGGGCTCGGCGACGAACGCGACGGCGCCGAAGCCGGCCATGCTGAGAAGGTGGCTCTCGTCAGAGACGTTGACCACGGGGTGGGCGTCGAGTACGGCCCGCCAGTCGACGGGAATGAGGTCGAGGCGCGCCGTTACGGCCGCGCCTGCGGGGAGCGTGACGGCCTCGGAGAACGCGGGCGGGCGCAGCACGGCCTCGCCCGGGTCGAAGCCCGAGAAGCCGAGCTCGGCCGCGAGCTCGGTGCCCCCATCGGCGGCAATCTTCCAATTCCCGGCGCCCATGCCGCCTAGTCGCACTCGCCCGGCGTCGTTCGCGAGAGTCGCGGTGAAGACGACGGCGGCGGGTGACTCCGAGAAGTCGTCGTCCCAGCCGACGGTAATCGCGGTGCCGCCCTCATGGCGGCTCGCGATCTCGGTGCCCGCGGCGTTGAGGTAGGTGACCCGCATGCCGGGCTCGCCCGTGACGGGGTCGGTGACGAAGGCGGGGCTGGCCGGGACCGGGCGGCGGCGCACGTGCACGCCGTCGACGACCGTGACGCGTTCGCCGAACCGGGCGGTGAGGCCCTCGGCGACGGTGGACTGGTAGGGCGGGTTGACCTGGGCGGAGCCGCCGCCCATGTCCTGGGTCGCGACGGCGTGGCGGCCGATCAGGGCCACTGCGCCTGCGCCGTCGAGACCGCCCGCGAGGGGGAGCAGATCGCCGTCGTTCTTCACCACGACCATGCCGCGCGCCGCGATCCGGCGCAGCTGCTCCTTGCGGAGCTCCGAGTCGGGGGCGGGCATCCCGGGAGCGAAGGGGCGGGGGCCGGAACCGTCGCGGTCCAGGCCGCCCGTGCGCTCGGCCAGGAGCAGGAGCCGGGCGAGGTGGTCGTCCACAGTGGCCTCGGCCACGTCCCCGCGCCGCACGGCCGCGACGAGACGCTCGCCCCACGGGCCGGCCGGGCCGGGCATGACGAGGTCGAGGCCCCCGTTCGCGGACTCGACAGTCCGCTTGGTGGCGAACCAGTCGCTCATGATGAGCCCGTCCCAGCACCACTCGCCCTTGACGATCTGGTTTTGGATGTGGTCCTGCTCGGTCGCCGCGACCCCGTTGACGTCGTTGTACGCGGCCATCATCGACCACGCCCCCGCGTCCTGGACGGCCATCTCGAACGGCAGGAGGTACACCTCCCGCAGGGCCGTCTCGGTCACCCGGGAGTCCATGAAGTTCCGCAGCGTCTCGGACTCGTTCGCCACGAGGTGCTTGAGGCACGCCCCCGTGCCGTTGCCCTGCATCCCGCGCACGTATGCGGCCGCGGTGCGCCCAGTCAGGTACGGGTCCTCCGAGTACGCCTCGAATAGGCGGCCGCCGAGGGGGGAGCGGTGGAGGTTGATCGTCGGGCCCAGCACGACGTGGATGCCCTGCCGGTGTGCCTCCTCCGAGAGCATGCGCCCGACCTCCTCGGCCACCGAGTCGTCCCACGAGCCCGAGATCAGCGTCGCGTTCGGGAAGAGGGCGACGGCGTCCCCGCCCATGAACTTGAGCCCCCGCACGCCCGTGGGGCCGTCCGAGAACGCGAGTGGGGCAAGGCCGATCGTGTCGTTGCCCGGGAGCGTGAACGCCGTATCCCCCGTGAGCAGATGCACCTTCTGCTCAAGCGTCAGGCGTGCGATGAGCGGCGCGAAGGTGTGGTTGCCAAGGGACATCGGTGTCGCTCCGGAGCTCGGAATGGGTAATAGCAAGCATCAACTATTCCAGAGTGGGGCGTGGGGTGCAAGACCCCGCGGGGCGGGGTACGGCGGGGTGGAGCCCGGTGCGCGGCGCGGCGGGAGGGCAGTGCTGCTCACTCCCCGCGTCGCGGGACCTCGTGCCGATTGCGGGGAAGGGTGAAGCCGACGACGGCGAGCCACGCGAGCCCAGCGAAGCGGACGACGGGCAGGAGATAGTCGAAGGCCGGCCAGAACATGCCCAGGAACGAGATCTCGCCTGCAGCCGCAAGCACGAGGCCGGTCCACGCGAGCCACCGCGGCGTGAGGCGGAGGATGAGCGCCGGCACGGCCGTGCCCGCGATGAGCAGCCCGGCGCCCGTGGCGAAACCGAAGCCGCCAAGCGCGAAGGCGGCGTCGGCGACGAGGTGCACGAAGGCGCCCGGGGTCTCCGAGGCGGTCTGGCTGAGGGCCCAGATGACGAGGCCGGATGCGCCCTGCATGACGGAGGAGGCAATGCCGCCGAAGAATCCGATGTTCGGGCCGGGCACGCGGATCCCGAGCCGGAGGAGCCGCGCGTACGTCGTGGCGACGTAGATCCCGAGCGGCACGGAGGCGCCGAAGGCAAGGAAGCCGGTGAGGGCCGCCGAGAAGGAGTGGTCGGCGAAATAGCGGGCGACGGCGTCGGACGAGGCCGACGGCGAGGGATACAGGGCGCCCGCAGCGAGGGCCGGCAGGGCGACCGTGGCGATCGAGAGCACGAGCACGACGATCGCGAGGATTCCCGCGTTCGGTCCGTCGGGGCGGCGGGCGGGCCGCGCGGCCTTGGGGTCTGCAGTAGGTGCTGTCAGATCAGTCACGGCAGTAATTATTCATCTAGTGAATCATGCAGTCAATGCTGTATTGTGGATCCATGCCAGAGAGTTCGAGGGCAGACGCGCCCGTGCCAGATCAAGGACGTCCAGCCCGCATCGGTTTTCTGCTCTCTCAGCTCGGGGCCCACGCCGCCGAACTCTTCGCCGACCAGACGCGCGGCCTCGGCATCACGCCGTCGGAGGCCGGCGTGATCCGCATCATCGGCAGGTCCCCAGGCATCAGCCAGCGCGAGCTCGCCCAGACACTCGGCTCGGTCCAGAGCCGAGTGGTGGCGCTCATCGACCGGCTCGAGGGTGCCGGGCTCGTCACGCGGACGCGAAGCTCCGCCGACCGCAGGGTCCAAGAACTCCGGCTGACCGAGTCCGGGTCCGCCGTGCTCCGCGCCCTGCGGCACGCGGCCGAGGCGCAGGAGGCCGCGATCGTCGACGGCCTGACTCCCGATCAGGCCACCGCGCTGTTCGGGCTCCTCTCGAAGCTGAGCTCCCTGCGCGGCCTCGACGCCGAGGTCCACATCGGCTATCGAGAGGCGGCGAGCCCCGTGAAATCGACTGTCCCCACCAGCTACCACGACGCGGCGAGCCCCCTGAAATCGACTGCTCCATAACTGTCGTTTTCAGCCTTCAAAACGACAGTTACGGAGCAGTCGATGAAGTCCGCATGGCAAGTGCCGCGACCGCGACCACCTGCGGGCGACCCTGCCCGGGCCCCGGCTCCATGTCCACGAGCGCGAGCTGCGCGAGCCGCAGCCGCTGGCCCTCGACGGCGGCGCCCTTCGACGTCGTCGTGACATGCGGGCGGAAGCCCTCACCCGTGTAGCCGGGCGAATCGAACGCGATGCCGAGCGTCGCGAGCGCGCCCGCGAGGACGGCATGCATCGCGCGGACCTCGGGGGAGTCGACGAGCGCCACCGGCGTATCGTGCCGCGGGCCGAAAAGCTCGGGCGGCCCCGCGACGGCGTCGACCGGGCCATGCTGGGCGGCGACCTCGCCCATGCGCGCGGCGAGCATCGGCGTCGTCGCCCGCGTCGAGAAGACCGGCGCGACGGTCACGTGGAGCGGCCAGTCCCGCACCGCGTAGCGCTCGCCGAGCGCCATGGGCGCGAGGGGGAGGACGACGGCGAAGCGGTGCACTCCCTGATCCTACGGTTCAGGGTGCGCCGTTAAGCTGTGGCCATGACCACCACGCCCCGCATTGCGATCCACGGCGACGTCCTGCCCTTCCTCACCGATGCCATCGCGGCGGCGGGCGGCGTCGTCGTCGGCCTCGGGGAGCAGCCCGACGCCCTCGTACTCGACCACGGCAACGACAAGCACGCCCTTCAGGACATCCTCGACTCGACGCCCTCGGTCCGCTGGGTCCAGCTCCCCTCGGCGGGCATCGAATCGTACACGCACGCCCTCGCGGCGCACCCGGACAAGGTGTGGACGAGCGCGAAGGGCGCCTACGCGAAGCCCGTCGCCGAGCACGCCCTCGCGCTCACGCTCGCGCTGTACCGTCGCCTGCCCGAGCGCGCGGCCGCCCGCTCGTGGGGGCAGCCCGCGGGCACGTCGCTGCACGGGCTCACGGCCCTCGTGATCGGCGCGGGCGGGATCGGCATCGAGCTCCTGCGGCTCTTCGCGGCGTTCGACATGCAGATCGACATCGTGCGGCGCACCGATGCGCCCGTCCCCGGGGCGCGACGGACGACGACGGCGGAGCACCTCCCCGATGTTCTCCCCGAGGCTGACGTCGTCGTCGTGGCCGCGGCTCTAACGCCTGGAACCTCGAAGCTCATCGGCGAGGCCGAGCTCGCGGTCATGAAGCCCGGTTCGGTGCTCGTGAACATCGCCCGGGGCGGCCTCGTGGACACGGACGCGCTCGTTGCCGCCCTCGCCGAGGGGCGCATCCTCGGGGCCGGCCTCGACGTGACCGATCCCGAGCCGCTGCCCGACGGCCACCCCCTGTGGGACGAGCCCCGCGCGCTCATCACACCCCACACCGCAGACACCCTCGAGATGATCCGGCCGCTCCTCGGCGAACGCGTCGAGATCAACGTGCGGCGCTTCGCGATGGGGCTCCCGCTCGAGGGCCTCGTGGATCCGGCGGCGGGGTACTGAGCACTTCGGGGTACTTTCCGGGTGTGCGCGCCGTCCTCCCCGACCCTTGCGCCGTCCTCCCCACGATTCGTACGCTCCGACGGCGGAGCTCCCGCGGATTTCCGCGGCACTGCGGGCGGCGCGACGCCGGAAACTGGGCAGCTTCGCTGAAAGGCCGGGGAGGACGGCGGAGAAGATGGGGAGCCGAGCACTAGCGGGAGCGGCCGCGGTCTGGGCGCTGCTCATGGCCGCCGTCCTTACGGGCTGTTCCGACGACGGCGCGTGGGCGCAGAGGAGCCCGCAGCTGAGGGTGACTGTCGCCGCGGGGTGCCCGGCAAGTCTCGGCCCTGCCCAAGACGTCGCCAACGATCGCCAGGCAGGCGAGGCACTCGTTCCCCACGACATTCCAGACCGGGCCCTCCTGTGCATCTATGAAAGCAGGGCCTCCGAGGGGCCGGGTGCAACGGGGATCAGGAAGCAGGCTCGCCTCGCGGAAGCGGAGGCCATCGAGCTTGAGAACGCCGTGGCGGCGATCTCGCTCAAGTCACCCAAAGGACCGGCCGCGTGCCCGGCCGCGTTGCCGGGCGCCGTGGCCATCATCGACTTCCACTTCCCGAACGGCACCGACTTCGACCTCTGGTACAACACCACCGGCTGCCAGACCCTCGACAATGGCACGCGGGCAGCCTTCTCGGGCGCAAACCCTTCGTTCTATGAAGGGTTCGCCCCGGTCTATCTCAGGTTCACGGGTGTTCGTCCGTAACCCCAGCCCCGGTGTGGGAGTCTTGGCTTCCATGGCAACTTTTGCTTCCGACGTGACGCCCTACGACCCGCGGAAACTTGACGACCCGCGCGGCGGCCACGGCTTCGAGGTGGACCCGGGCCGCTGTTCCGTCCTGGTCCACGATCTGCTCCCGTACTACGTCGACGTGCTGGATCAATTGACGCGAGACTCGGTGATCGCGGGCTCGCGCAGGGTCCTCTCCTGGGCGCGGTCGCATGGCGTTCCGCTACTCGCGTCCGCCCCGCGCCCCGCGACCGGGATCGAGCAGCGTGGGCTCGGCGGGCGGCTCTGGGGCCTCGGGCCCAGTGCGGGCCAAGCCGCCGAAAGCTGCTTGCGCGAGCTCGCGGAGCGCGACGTCGTCTGGCTGGGAAAACGCAGCCTGAGCGCCTTCTTCGCGACTGACCTTGACGTCGAACTGAGGCGTACCGGGCGCGATCAGCTTGTGATCGTCGGAGTCTTCGCGTCCCAGGGGATTGTTGCGACGTCCTTCGACGCCCTCGCGCGGGACATCGAATGCATCGTCGTGAGCGACGCCGTCGCGGACTACAGGCCCGAGCTGCACAGCCTCGCGATGCACCAAGTCGCCCGCTCGACGGGCCAAGTGATCTATGCCGAGGACCTTCCGGCAGGGTGAGCCCCCGGCGACGCGCCGGAGCGATACCTGCGGCAGCTCGACTGACGCGGCTGGCCTCGCAGCCTGCGCTTCTGCTGCCCGCGGCCGCTTATCCTCGCCGGATCCGGGCAGCTGAAGCGGTCGAGGGCAGCGGGTGTCGCTGGCCCTGCTCGCTTAGAGCAGCCCCTGCTCCGGGGTGCCCGCCTCGAGCGGGGTCATGGTCGTGACGACCGTCGGGCGCGCGACGAGCGGGTCGACGACGGCCTGGAGCGCCGCGACGGCGGTGCCCCGCGCATGCGCCTTAAGGTGCTCCGCCGAGGTCCACTTCTCGATCATCGTGATCGTGCCGTCGGAGGCATCGTGGATTGCGTAGCGGAGGCAGCCCACCTCGTCGTGGACGGCGGGCATCGTGAGGCGTAGGGCCTCGACGAGCTGCTCGCGCTGGCCCTCGGCAGGGTGGAAGACGGCGGTGACGACAACGGGCATGGTTTGATCCTACCCAGCGCTCCTACACTGAGCGGACCGCGTTCGCGGTTGCAGCTCTCGGGGAGGACGGCTCCGTGGCATTGGACGAGCACGCCAAGGCGTTCCTTGAGGCGTTCCGCGCGCTTGGCCTTCCCCCGTTGAGCTCCCTGACGCCGCGCGAGGCCCGCGCGCTGGATCGCGACCTGAGCCAGTCCGCGATCGAGCCCCCGCCTATGCACAGGGTCGAGGACCTTGAGCTCGTGAGCGTCGACGGCGAGCCCTATGCCGTGCGCATCCTCACTCCCGTCGAGGCCCCCGACGCCGTCATCGTCTATTTCCACGGCGGCGGCTGGGTGCTCGGAGAAGCAGCTCGTGCTCGACCGGCAGGCGATGGAATGGTTCTGGGGCCACTACGCCCCGGTCGAGCGGCGATCCGAGCCCGAGGCGTGCCCGCTCCGTGCCACGAGTTTCGCCGGGCTGCCGCGGGCCGCTATCGCCCTGGCCGAATTCGATCCGCCCTTCGACGAGGGCCGAGCCTATGCGTCGGCCCTGAGATCCGCGGGGGTTCCGGTGACGGACCGCGTCTTCCTCGGGCAGATGCACGGTTTCATCTCGTTGTACGGAACGTTGCCGGCCTCCGCTGAGCTTCTCGAATGGATCGCGGAGCGGGTCGGGGAGACTGTCCGCCCGCACTGAGCGGCGCGACTCAGTGCTGCATTCCCTCCATCGAGAGGCTCGACGGCCCCGTGCCGTCCTCGGTCACGAGATACTGCCCCATCATCCCCTGGTCCTCGTGCGTGACAACGTGGCAGTGGTACATGTATGGCACCTTCGCGTCGGCGTACGCGGGCATCCGCATCGCGATGCGGCTCCGGTCGCCCGGGAGCAGCGGGATTGTGTCCTTCCAGCCCCGCACGTGCGCGGGCGGCGGCGTCCCGTTGACGTCGAGGAGCTGGAACTGCACGCCATGCACGTGGAAGTTGTGCTGGTAGGCGTTCGTGTTGTCCACGAGCCACACCTCGGTCGAGCCCTTCTTCACGATCTCGTCGACCCTGTTCATGTCGACCGTGTGGTTGTTGATGTTCCGCCCGTTGAGCGTGAAGCTCCGGATGTGCGCGCCGGAGACCTCAAGGGCCGGGATCACAGCGAATGCCGCGGGCAGAGCGGGCGACGGCGCGAGGGTCGCCGCGGCGTCGAGGCGTACGACGTCGAAATCCCTGCCGCCGCCGAACGCGTCCGCGGGGTTCACCGAGCCGAGTTCCGGCGCGAACGAGCGGAGCATGACCGACTCGCCCGGGGCCATCGAGACGACGATCTCCGCGCGTTCGGCCGGTGAGAGCTGCACACGGGTGACGGGAACGGGCGCGGCGAGCAGGCCGCCGTCGGACGCCACGACATGGAAGGTGCGCCCGTCCGCGAAGCCGAAGTTGAACCAGCGGCCGCCGCTCGCGTTGAGCAGCCGGAGTCGAACGCGTTGCGTCGTGACGGCCAGCGTCGCGCCGAGGACGCCGTTGGCCGCAATCGAGCTGCCGAGCGTGCCGAGTGAGTTGCCTGACGAATCGAACGTGAGCTGGCCGTTCGCGTCGAGGCGGCGGTCCTGGACGATGAGCGGGAAGTCGTCGACGCCGTACGCGTGGGGGAGGCCGCCGGGGGACTGGTCGTCGTCGATGACGAACAGGCCCACGAGCCCGAGCGAGAGCTGCTTCTCGGTGCTCCCGTGCGGGTGCGGGTGGTACCAGAGCGTCGCGGCCGGCTGGTCGATCGTCCAGGCGGGCGACCCCGTGGCGCCGGGTTCGATCGCGAGGTGCGGGCCGCCGTCGTCCGCCGCGGGGAGCCGCATGCCGTGGAAGTGGACGGTCGTGGGATCGCCGAGCTGGTTGCGGATGTCGATGCGCACGCGCTCGCCGCGGGCCGCGCGGAGCGTCGGGCCGAGGTAGGAGCCGTTGTAGCCCATCGAGTCGGCGGGCTTGCCGGGCACGAACTCGTGCTTTCCGGCCTGGGGCGCGAGGGAGAACACGCGGACGCCGCCGTCGAGCCGCGATTCGGCGAGCGGCGGCACCGGGAGCGGCGTGCCGAAGCCGACCTGGGGGACGTCCTCCGGCGCCGCGCACGAGGAGAGCGTCGAGGCGAGGGTCGGGGCCAGCACCGTGGCCGCCGCGGTGGCGCGGAGGAGCTGGCGGCGGGAAAGAAGCACGTCTTCTAGCGTACGGCGGCCGCTGCCCCGCCCCGCGCGATACTGGGTGCATGCCCGAGAGCACCGCCCCCGCCGACGCCGCGACCGTCGTCATCCTCCGTGACGGTTCCGGGCCGGACGGGGAGGCGAGGGTCGAGGTGCTGCTGCTCGAACGGCACGGCCGCGGCTCGTTCGCCGGCGCGTGGGCATTCCCGGGAGGCCGTGTGGACCCCGAGGATGCGCACCCCGGCGACCCGGCGCCGTCGCCCGCGGACGACGACGACGGCGCCGCCCCCGCCGCGGTGCCCCTCGCTGTGCGTCGTGCTGCGGTGCGCGAGACCTCGGAGGAAACGGGGCTCGCGCTACGCGACGCCGATCTCGTGGACCTCTCGTGCTGGATCCCGCCGCAGCGCGTCGAGAGGCGACTGCGCACGTGGTTCTTCCTCGCGGCGGATCCGGGCGGCGAGATCGTGCTCAACGACGCCGAGCACGTCGCGTTCGGCTGGATCACGCCGGCGACAGCCCTCAAGCGGCACGCGGCCGGCGAGCTCATGCTGTTCCCGCCCACGTGGGTCACGCTGCACGGGCTCCTCGACGCGGAGACCGCGGCGCTCGCCCTCGCCGAGGCGGCCGCGCGCCGGCCGGGGCGATACGCGAGCGTTCAGCTCTTCGGCGAGGACGGCCGGATCGAGGCCGTGATGTGGCCCGGGGACTCGCAGTACGGCGATCCCGCCGCCGCAGGAACAGCCCGGCACCGGCTCACCCTCACGGCGCTGCCGTGGGTGTACGAGCGCACTCCGCCACCATCGACTGCTCCGTAACTGTCGTTATCAGGCCCCAAAACGACAGTTGCGGAGCAGTGGATGCTTGCGAAAGGACTGAGTCAGACCTTCCGCAGTGTGACGTACGCCACTAATGTCTGTCGCGCACAGCAACGATCCTGCGCTGGCGCACACAGCATCGATCCCCGCGGGAGGGCCACCGTCCGCCGCGGGGGAACGGAGGCACCCATGCATCGCTTCACCCGCATCCTGACGCGTGTTGTCGCGCCCGTCGGCGCTGTTGCGCTCGCGGCCGCGTTCACGACGGCATCGTTCTCGCCGGCCGCGGCGGACACCGCCCCGGCGGCCTCCGGGCCCGCCCAGAACTACCTCGTCCTGTACAAATCCGGCGGCAGCGCGGCGGGGGCTTCGCTTGCCGCGATCGCCCAGGCCCGCGGAGCGGTCGTCCAGAACTACGCCCAGATCGGCGTCGCAGTCGTCTCCTCTGGCGCGTCTGGATTCGCAGCCCGCCTCCAGGCCGCCGATCCGAGCGTCGACTCCGCGGCAGCAACGGCGTCGTTCGGGGTCTCCCTCGCCGGAGATGCCGCAACGGACGCCGCGGATCCGGTCTCGCCGCCCACGCCCGCGCCCGGCTCGGACAATCTTTCGGGGCTCCAGTGGGACATGAACCAGATCCATGCGCCCGAGGCGCGCTCGATCAGCGGCGGCAGCAGTTCTGTGGTCGTGGGGGACATCGACACGGGCCTGGACTTCACGCACCCCGACCTTGCGCCGAACGTCGACTTCTCGCGCAGCGTCTCGTGCCTGGGCGGCGTGCCGGACCAGACGCCGTCGGCCTGGATGGATGACAACGGCCACGGCACGCACACCGCCGGCACGATCGCGGCCGCGAAGAACGGGATCGGCATCGTGGGCGTGGCCCCGAACGTCAAGCTGGCGGGCATCAAGGCCGGGGATGCTGCCGGGTTCTTCTTCCCCGAGGCCGTCGTGTGCGCGTTCATGTGGGCCTCCACGCACGGGATCCAGGTGACGAACAACAGCTACTTCGCGGATCCGTGGCTCTTCAACTGCAAGAACGATCCCGCTCAGCGGGCCATCTGGGAGTCCGAGCGGCGCGCGATTCGCTTCGCGCAGCAGCAGGGCACGACCGTCGTCGCGGCCCTCGGCAACTTCGCCGATGACCTCGCGCACCCGACGCAGGACCTCCAGAGCCCCGACAACACGACGCCCGTCGCGCGCGACGTGACGAATGCGTGCGCTGTGGTCCCAACCGAAATTCCCGGGGTCATCGGCGTGACGGCGGACGGGAACAAGCAGTTCAAGTCGTTCTACTCGAACTACGGGGTCGGCGCCGCAAACGTCATGGCGCCGGGCGGCGATTCGGTCCTGCAGCGGACCGCCGCGGCGGTCAATGGCCGCGTGCTCTCGACCTGGCCGGCGTCGCGCATCGGCTCGTGCCTCCGGAAGGTCTTCGACAGTGGGGCGACGTATTGCTACATCCAGGGCACGTCGATGGCGTCCCCGCACGTCGCGGGTGTCGCGGCGCTCGTGGTGAGCTCGGGCGTGACGAGTCCGGGCGCTGTCGCGGCGCAGATCATGGGCACGGCGGACCCGATCGCCTGCCCCGACACCGCGATGTACGCGTTCTTCCCGTCCGTCGACAACGGTGCGCCGCAAGTGTGCCAAGGGGGAACGGCGTACAACTCGTTCAGCGGCAACGGGCAGGTGAACGCGCTGAGGGCCATCGGAGGGTAGCGCTGGGCGCACGTCATGAGGCTTCCGCGACAAGAGCCTCGTGACGGCGCGGGGGCCGATCCGCAGGTCAGGGCTGCGGCTGCTGCATGGCCGCGAGCGCCGCACCGCGAGCCCAATAGATGTCGTCCACCTCGATGCATTCGAGGGGTATCGCGGTGGCATGCCTCTCGCGGTCTTGCCGGCGGCCGGCCTCGACAGCGTCGGCCGCCGTGTAGGCAAGGCCGACGCCTTCGCCGGTGAGGATGATCTTCTCGGGCATCGCGAAGCCCGAGGCGATGGTGAGAAGCCGGCCGAGCGCGAAGCCTGCCTGATCCACTGCGGCGCGCGCGAGCGGATCTCCTGCCTCGGCGAGCTGGAGCACCTCGTCGTACCTTACGACGCGCCCCAGAGACACTGAGGCGTGCGTCTCGATGTTCCGGATGCTCAACATGACGTTCGCGCATCCGCGATGGCCGAGGTCGCACGTGGGCCCGGTCGCGTCCAGGGGCGTGTGGCCCACCTGTCCCAGGCCTGCGTTGGCATCGTGAATGAGCTGGTTGTTGATGACTAGTCCGTAGCCGACGCCGGCGCCGATCGTGAGGATCACGAGGTTGGCCACGCCCTGCCCGGCCCCCTGCCAGTGCTCGATGAGCGTAAGGGCATTCAGGTCGTTCGTCACCGTGACCGGGATCTCGGTATGCCCGCCGAGGTATCTCGCGAAGGGGACGTTCTCCCAGTGCAGGAAGGGCGCGTAGCCCACCTCGCCGCCGTCGAGCACCTGCCCGCCCAGGCATACGCCGAGCCCCGAGACGGGGACGGGATGCTGTTCTTGGAGTTCCTTCGCCGTGAGTGCCACGAGTTCCGCGACGCGCTGAGGCTCGGTGGATTCGAGGGGGGCTTGGGCGCTGGCCAGGACGTCGGTGCGGAGGTTCACGAGCGCCGCGTACACATGGGTGCCCGTGATCTTCACGCCGATGAAGTGATGGCGGTCGGCGTCGATCTCGAGAGGCTGAGTGGGTCGGCCGGTGGGCCCCACATGGCGGTCGGGCGTCTCTCTGATCTCCCCGGAGGCCAGCAGCGGCTTGGTCACGCGGCTCAGGCTCGCGGCCGAGAGCCCGAGGCGCTCGGCGAGGGCGCTGCGGGAGAGAGGCCCCTCCACCAGCAGGCGATACAGCACATCTCGGGTAGAACCCGGCTCGCCGAGCCAACTCGGATGCACAGGCGTCGCGTCCACTGATTGCCTCCTTGCAGCTATCCCACTGCGATTCTGGCAGAAGTTAGGCTTTTGCGCCAGAACTTCGAGACCTCAGATGAGGGGGTCGGTCCGGGTTTGAATCGCCTATTGACACTCTGGAACTTCTGTGACAAAACTTTGAGTGTTGAACAGATCACATCCTGAGGTGAATCGGTCTCATCGGCGGCGCAAGGCAGAGCCAGCCCGAGACCGCGTTCCCAGCCGGGAATCAGCCCGCTTCGGCCCATCCTCTTCTCTGCGAACTTTCTGCGAAGGTGCCCCAGTTGACAGTCATCTCCCCCCAAGAACGCGAAACCGTTCCCCGCGAGCGCGATTGGTTCCGCAGCGCCGTGGTGTATCAGGTCTATCCGCGCAGCTTCGCGGACTCGAACGACGACGGCGTGGGCGACCTGCGCGGGATCATCGGCAAGCTGGACTACCTCGAGCGTCTCGGGGTCGATGTCGTCTGGCTTTCGCCCGTCTACCGGTCCCCGCATGACGACAACGGGTACGACATCAGTGACTACCAGGACATCGATCCGCTCTTCGGATCCCTCGACGACCTCGATGACCTCATTGCCGGACTCCACGGGCGAGGAATGAAGCTCGTCATGGACCTCGTGGTCAACCACACCTCGGATGAGCATCCGTGGTTCGTGGAGTCGCGGGCGTCGAAGGATTCCCCGAAGCGGGACTGGTATTGGTGGCGCCCGGCGCGTTCCGGCTTCGTTCCGGGCGAGCCCGGGGGCGAGCCGAACAACTGGGAGTCGTTCTTCTCCGGCCCGGCCTGGGAACTCGATGAAGCGAGCGGGGAGTACTACCTTCACCTGTTCTCGCGGAAGCAGCCGGACCTCAACTGGGAGAACCCCGAGGTTCGCGAATCGGTCTACGAGATGATGCGGTGGTGGCTCGACCGCGGCGTGGACGGGTTCCGGATGGACGTCATCAACTTCATCTCGAAGGACCCCGCCCTGCCAGACGGTCCCGTGCGCGACGGCCGGCCCTACGCCGACGGAACGGCATCGTTCATCTCCGGGCCGAGGATCCACGAATACCTCCGCGAGATGCACGAGCAGGTGTTCGCCGGCCGGGAAGAGGCCCTGCTGACGGTGGGCGAGATGCCCGGAGTCACAGTCGAAGACGCCGTGCTCTTCACGGACCCCGCGCGCCGCGAGGTGGACATGGTGTTCCAGTTCGAACACGTGGGCCTCGACCATGACGGAAGCAAGTGGAACCCGACCAAGCTGCGCCTCACCGACCTCAAGGCCTCCCTGGGCCGGTGGCAGGCCGGCCTTGCCGAGAGGGGCTGGAACAGCCTGTACTGGGGCAACCACGACCAGCCGCGGGTCGTCTCGCGGTTCGGGGACGAGAGCCCCGAGTACCGTGAGCTCTCCGCGAAGATGCTCGCCGGAGTGCTGCACCTGCACCGGGGCACGCCGTACGTCTACCAGGGCGAGGAACTCGGCATGACGAACATGCCCTTCGCCACGATCGACGATTACCGCGATATCGAGGTCCTCAACCACTTCCGGGAGGCGACCGAGCTGCTGGGGGAGGACCCTGCCGTCGTCCTCGCCGCACTCGCCCCGCTCAACCGGGACAACGCCCGCACGCCCGTGCAGTGGGACGCGGGCCCGAACGCGGGCTTCACGAGGGGCACGCCGTGGATCGGCGTCAATCCCAACAGCGGCGCCGTGAATGCCGAGGAGCAAATCTCGCGCGAGGACTCGGTCTTCACCTTCTACCGAACACTCATCCGCCTGCGTCACGAGCTGCCCGTCATCGCCCACGGCGACTTCACCATGCTCCTGCCCGACGACGAGGAGGTCTACGCCTACATTCGGCGCCACGAGGATCACGAGCTGCTCGTGCTCGGGAACTTCAGCGCCCACCCACGGATTGCCGAGGTCGCGGACCCTCTTTGGGCCGACGCGCGGCGGCTCCTCGGCAACTATCCCGACGCCCACGGACTGGCCCTCAGGCCATGGGAGTTCACCGCCCTGCTTCGCCCCATCCCCATCCCCGTCCCCCTTGCCCCGCTGGACACAGAAGTCCAGGCATAGAAAGGTTCCACCATGAAACGATCGCTGGTCCTGCCGACCATCGCGCTGGCTGCCCTGACCGGCCTGGCCGCCTGTGGCGTCGGCGCCGGATCATCCCAGAGCGCGCCGTCCGGCAACGAGCTCTCGCCCAGTGCGTCCGTGTCCGGCGAGATCACGTTCTGGCACGCCTACAGCGCCGGTGGCGGAGAGATCAACGCCCTCGAGAAGACCATCATCCCCAACTTCGAAAAGCTCCACCCCGGGGTCAAGGTCCACGACGTGCAGGTCCCGTCCTCCGACATGCACCAGAAGCTCATCACGGCAACAGCGGGCGGTGCGCTGCCCGACGTCGTGCGTGCGGACATCGTCACGGTTCCCGAACTGGCCAAGCTCGGGGTGCTCGCGCCGCTGAGCGACGTCATGCCCGACTTCCAGACCTGGGCGGCAAAGATGTTCCCCGGTCCGCTGGCCACCAACAAGTACAAGGACAAGTACTGGGGGCTGCCGCTCGACACCAACACGAGGGTCGTCATCTACAACCAGGATGCGCTCACGTCCCAGGGCATCAGCCAGGTCCCGAAGTCTTTGGATGACCTCAAGGCGGCGGCCAGCAAGGTGGGCGGCGGCAAGTTCATCTTCGCCGAGGGCGGATCCGGCGCCTGGAACCTCCTGCCCTTCATCTGGTCCAACGGCGGCGAGATGACCAACGCCGACGTGACCAAGGCGACTGGCTACCTCAACAGCCCCCAGACGGTCGCCGCGATCCAGATGCTCGTCGATATGTACAAGGCCAAGCAGATCCCCGGGAACATCCTCGGCGGCAGCGGCGACACCCCGACGTCGGACGGCCTTGCGAAGGGGCTCTACGACACGATCGTCGACGGCCCGTGGACCTTCCCCGGCCTGACGGCCTCGTACCCGAGCTTCAAGCCGGCTACCGAGCCGATGTTCTCGGGCTCGGCCGGGAGCATCAGCGTGGTCGGCGGCGAGGATATCGTCATGACACAGCAGTCCAAGAACAAGGCCCTCGCGGCCGAGTTCACGCGGTACATGCTCTCGCCCGACGCGCAGCAGGCGATGGGCAAGGTGGGCCAGCTCTCCGCCGAATCCGCTCTCGCTGCCGATATGGCCTCGTACGCGCCGTACTACGCGCCCTACCTCGAGCAGCTCAAGACCGCCCGCCCGCGCCCCGCAACCCCGCAGTGGGCCAAGGTCGACGACATCTTCACCAAGCAGGTCCAGCTCGCCTTCCAGGGCAAAGCGACGGTCCAGCAGGCGCTCGACTCCGCGGCCTCCCAGATTGATCCCCTCCTCGCGCAAGGATGACCATGTCCACCGAAGCGCCGTTCCGTGCCCGCACGGAACAGGTTCCCGCTCCGCCGCGGCCCTCAAAGCCGCGGCGGGGCGGGAGCTCCCGCCGCCCGGCCCACTGGTGGATCCCGTGGGCGTTCGCCGCGCCAGGCCTGGCCCTCTTCGCCCTGACCACCGGCTACCCGCTCGTCCGATCGCTGCAGATCAGCTTCTACCAGTGGTCGGTTCTTCCCGGGACGGACAGCCCGTTCGTCGGGCTCGACAACTATGCGAAGGCGCTCGGCGACCCGCAGTTCTGGACGAGCGTGGTCAACGCGGGGGCATACCTCCTCATGACAGTGCCCGCAACGATCGCCATCTCGCTCGTGTTCGCCGTCCTCCTGCACCGCCCCATGCCCGCCCGAACCCTCTTCCGGGTGCTCTACTACATCCCCGTGGTCACGAGCTGGGTCGTGGTGTCGCTCCTGTTCAAGTACCTCTTCAGCAGCGACAACGGCGCCGTGAACTGGTTCCTGCAGGACGTCCTCCACGCCGTCTCCGACCCGGTGCCCTGGCTCGAACAGCGCTGGACCGCCCTCGCAGCGGTCTCGATGCTCGGCATCTGGAAGAACCTCGGCTGGTGCATCGTCGTCTTCCTCGCGGCCCTCGGCGGAGTCCAGCAGGACCTCTACGAGGCCGCGGCGCTCGACGGCGCGAACACGTGGGCCAAGTTCGCCAACGTGACCTTCCCCGGCATCCGGGGAACCGTCATCTTCGTCGCGATCGTTCAGATCATCGGGGCGTTCAACGTCTTCCCCTCGATCCTCCTCATGACGAACGGCGGGCCCGCCGGCTCGACCGAAGTGCCCCTGACCTACATGTGGCCGCATCGTTCGTCGAGCTCATCGAACGGGCCAGGAAGGAACTGCCGGAAAGCCGTCTGGTCTTCAACAACGTCAACGACTTCCCCACGTGGGCCACCGCGGGCGCGCCACAGGACGCCGTGTACATCGAGGTCTGGCCGCCTCACACGACGCTCGGATCCCTCGCCCACGTCATCAACCGCGCGAAGGGCGCACGGCGCGGCCAGCCGATCGTCCTGGCCGCCTACCAGCACGTCTACTCATCCTCGGAGGACCAGGAAAGCGCGGACAGGGCCACCGCGCTCACGATGGCCACGGCGTTCAGCCACGGGGCCACCCAGCTCTTGGCCGGCGAGGCGGACAGGATTCTCGTGGATCCCTACTACGTCAACAACCACGTGGCCAACACCACGACCGAGCAGTTCCTGGCCCGTTGGTACGACTTCCTCGTCGAGCACGACGAACTGCTCATGGACCCGGCCATCGTGGAGGTCACGGGTTCCTACGCCGGCGGCTACAACGATGACGCCGACGCCGTCTACGCCGACACCCCCGTCTCCGACGAGCCCGCACCGGGAGCCGTGTGGCGGCGCATCACCCAGGGACCCTCAGGGCTCGTGATGCACTTGATCAACCTCAAGGGCCAGGAGGACGCCCTGTGGGACTCTCCCCGCCGCGAACCCGTCTCCCCGGGGACGGCGACTCTCAGGTATCGCCGCACCGGCCGTGGGCTCCCGCGCATCCGGGTGGCGGACCCGGACCTCGAGCCTCGCCTGACCGACGTGCACGTCGTTGTCGACGGCGATTACGTCACGGCCCAGCTTCCGGCCCCGCGCCTCTGGCAGATCGTCCAGATCACCGAAGACTAGCCGCGTTTGCCTCCACCGCGGCGCGGATCACGGGCGCGAGGCGGCGGACGCCTTCGCGGATCTGCTCGGGGGCCACGCCGCTGAACGCGAGCCGGAGCTTGTTGCTCGGAGCGTCCGACGGCGTGAACGCGGCTCCCGGGATGAAGACGACGCCCGCGTCGATCGCCTGGTAGAGCAGCGGATACGTGTCGATCCCCTCCGGAAGGGTGACCCACACGAAGAAGCCGCCATCCGGCGTCGTCCATTCCGCCTCGGCGGGGAAGTATTCGGCGAGGGCCTGGAGCATCGCCGCGCACCGCTCGGCGTACACCGCGCGGGACCCGGCGAGGTAGCCGCGCCAGTCGAAGACGCGGAAGAACTCGGTCACGAGCAGCTGTGTGAGGGACGACGGGCACAGCACGACGGCCTCGGCCGCGAGGTAGAAGCGGCGGTAGAGGTGCTTTGGCACGAGGGCCCAGCCGAGCCGGACGCCCGGGGAGAAGATCTTGGAGAACGAGCCGCAGTAGATGACGTCGTCGGGGTTGTTCGCACGGAGGGGCGTCAGCGGGTGGCCGTCGAAGCGCAGCATGCCGTAGGGGTTGTCCTCGAGCACGAGGATGTTGTGCTCGCGGCAGATGTCCACGACCCGCTGGCGGCGCTCGGCTGCGAGCGTGATGCCGGACGGGTTGTTGAAGCTCGGGATCGTGTAGAGGAGCTTGATGGTCTTGCCCTCGGCCTCGAGTTCCGCGATGCGCCGCTCGAGCTCTTCCGGCACGAGTCCCGCGGCATCCATGCCGATCGCCTCGACCTCGACTTGGTAGGCCTCGAATGTGTTGAGCGCGCCCACGTAGGTCGGGTCCTCGACGAGCACCACGTCGCCAGGGTTGCAGAACACCTTCGCTGCGATGTCCTGCGCGGACTGTGACCCGGTCGTGACGACGACGTCCTCGGACGAGGCCCCGACGATCCCCTCCTCGGCCATGATCTCGCAGATGAGCTCGCGCAGCTCTTCCGTGCCCTTGCCGCCGCCGTAGTGCAGCGCCGTCATGCCGTGCTCGGCGATGACCCGCTTCGCGGTCTCGGCGACGAGATCGACGGGGAGCTTGGCCAGGCTCGGCGAGCCGCCTGCGAGCGAGACGAGGCCGGGGCGGATGGAGATGTCGAAGACGTCGCGCACGGCGGACTGCTTGATGTTGTGGGCGCGGTCCGAGTAGAGCGCCTCGTGGCGGTGCTTGGCTTCGGCGCGCTCAAGGGCGGTCTGCGTCTCGGCGGTCAGGTCGACGGCGATGTCCTGTGAAGTCACTCACACAGCGTAGCGTGAAGTTTCCGAATATGCACCCTTTGTTGTTGACGCGACCCGGGGTGGCTGCCGCCTTCCCCCGCCCAAGGACGTCGGCGGGCGCGAAGCCTAGGATGGAGCCATGGCCGCCTTCACCGTGACTCGCAGCGCGTTCATCCCTGCCACGCCGGAGCAGATCTTCCCCCACGTCAACAACTTCCACCGGTGGACCGCGTGGTCGCCGTGGGAGGACCTCGACCCCACCCTTGAGCGCGCGTACTCAGGCGCCGAGGAGGGCGTGGGCGCCCAGTACGCATGGCAGGGGAACCGCAAGGTCGGGTCCGGCCGGATGGAGATCGTCGAATCGACCGCGTCGAGCCGCATCCGCATCCGGCTCGAGTTCATCAAGCCGTTCCCGGGCGTGAACCCCACGACCTTCACGTTCGAACCCCAGTCTGGCGGCACCCGGGTCTCGTGGACCATGGAGAGCGACCCGCAGGGCTTCGCGAAGATCTTCGCCCGGTTCATGAACATGGACAAGATGGTCGGCAAGGACTTCGAGAAGGGCCTCGCCCGGCTTTCGCAGGCTGCCGTCAAGGCTTAGCAGAGCTCAGCGGCCCAACGGTGCAGCGCCCGCCCTCAGCCCGGCAGCGTGGAGGCGCACGCCGTCAAGGCGTCGAACGGGATCATGCCGGGAGCGGTCCGGCGGCCACGCGCGCCCGGGCGTGCTCGAAGCGCGAGATCTCGCGGAGCGACGCGACGGCCTGCTCGACCGAGGCCTCCCAGAGCACGCGCCCATACTCGGCGGTGGCCTGGGTCGGATCTCCCACGACGCCGGGCGTCCCAAAGTCGTTCGAGAGCCACCCGAAGCTCACGGGCCGGCCGTTGAAGCCGATGAGCCCGAAGTCCGCGAGGTGCTCGGGCACCCACCGCTCGGCGAGCGAGAGGTCCACGAGGTCGGGCCGCAGGTGCAGCACAAGCGAGGTCTCGGCTGCGCCCCCGTGGATGCCGAGGCCGTGCTCGTCGAGGCCCTCGCCCGCGGGCGGCGCGGCCGGGGCGAGCGAGGGCATGAGGAACGTCTTAAGCCCGAAGCGCTTCCGGATCTCCCGGAGCGCGACCTGCAGCAGCGCGACATTCCCGCCGTGCCCATTCACGAACACGAGCGTTCCCGCGCCCATGAGCTCGACCGCCCGCCCCACCTCGACGACGGTCCGGAACACCGTCTCGGCGTCGAGCCACACGGTCCCCAAGGCCCAGCTGTGCTCGTCCGACTTCGTGTACGCGAGCGTCGGCAGCTGCCACACCTCGAGGCCCTCCTCCGCGGCGCGTTCGACGGCGGCGCTCCCCACGGCTTCGGCGAGCAGCACGTCCGTGACGAGGGGGAGATGCGGGCCGTGGTGCTCGATCGCGCCGGTCGGGATGACGACGATCGAGTCCTTCGTGATGCGGCTCGCGAGAGTCGGCCCCGCGAGCTCGGCGATATGACGGTTCATGCAGTCTCCTGGCTTCCTTGCTGCGCGGATCTTGATGGCTGCGCTGATCCTGTCGATCCTGTCGGCTGCGCGGATGGTGCCGGCTGCGCGGATCTTGTCGGCTGCGCCGACGCGGTCGAGTTCCCCACAGCGACGAGCTCGGGCGCGCCGAGGTGGCCGGGATTGAGCAGCCCGTCCGGGTCGGTGCGCGCCTTGAGCGCGAGGAGCTCCTCGACGCCGTGGTCCACGTAGAACTGGTGCGGGCTGTGCACGCGCACGCCGAGCCCGACGAGCTTCTCATACCCCGCGTAGACGTCCGCGGCCCCCGTGTATTCGGCCGCGAGCATGCCGATCGGGAATACGTGCGCGGCCTCGATGTGGAGCATGCCGCCGGGGTAGACGTCCTCGACCTCGTGGATGCGGTCGATGAGGGCCTCCCCGCCGACCTCGACGTGGAAGTACTCCTTGTCGGGGCTGTTCTTCTTGAGCCACCAGATGGGGTGGTTGTAGGAGAGCATCGAGACCTTGACCGTCTGCGGGGCGCCCTCGCGGACGGTCTCGACGGCGCCGCCGGCCGTCCTGACGAGGGCGGACGCGGCGTCGAGCGCCGTGGCGTCCACGATCGCGCGGAGGCTCGCGCGCCCGGCCGGGATCGCGGCGTCGGCCGGGAGCCGATCGGCGACGGCGGCCCGGTCCGCGCTCACGAGCCGCGGGGCGGGCTCGAGGCCGCGCAGCGTGCGCACCGCAACAAGCGCCTCCTCGAACGAGGGGAAGCTCGCGTAGAGGGCGCGCCAGTCCTGCGCGGGCTCGAGCTGCACGGTCGCGCGGGCGATGATCCCCGCCGTCCCGTACGTGTGCACGAACGGCTGCGCCTCCGCGCCCTCGACATGGACGAGCGTGGGCTCGGGGCCCGGGAGGGCGACGTCAAGCGAGACGACGAAGCCCTCCCAGTTCGAGCCGTGCGCGATCGACCCAGTGCCGCCCGAGCCCCCCGAGAGGAAGCCGCCCAGAGTGGACTGCGCCGTCGAGGGATACATCCACAGCTGCTGCCCGCTCGCGATCGCCGCCTGCTCGAGGAGCACCATCGGCGCGCCGGCCTCGGCGGTGATGACGCCGTCGCCCACGCCGACGACGGCGCGCGCCCGGCTCGTGTCGAGCACGAGGCCGCCGTGCAGCGGGATCCCCTGCCCGTAGTTCCCAGTGCCCTTGCCGCGCGCCGTGACGGGCACGCCGTGGCGGGTCGCTGCGGCGAGGACGGTGGCGATCTCCTCGGCGCTCGCGGGATACGCGACGAGGTCGGCGAGGCCGAGCGGGAGCTGCTCGGAGAGGATAGGGCTCATCGTCGCCTCGTCGACGGATGCACGTTCGCGGGTCTTGATGTCTGCGCTCACGCCGCGCTCGCCGAGGAGGCCGACGAGTTCGGCGCGGAGCGCCTCGAGGGATTCAGGGGCAGCCATGGTGGTCCTTCTCAGAAGCCGAAGCTGATGCTCGGGTCGAGGAACTGGTTCGTGACGAGGTCGTCCGCTGTGAGGCCGCTCTTGACGTGGCCGCCGGACGAATCGAAGATCGGGCCCGCGGCCTTGATGAGGTCCGTGACGCGTGCCGAGTCCATGGCCCCGACGTGGCCGTGGCCGGCGTCGGTCGCGATCTTGAGGTCCTTCATCTGCGCGACGGCGGCCTTGCCCACCTCGGCGTCGTACGTCCAGCCGTTGTTGTAGGCCTGGACGAGCTTGACGATGAGGTCATTCGTGGCGGCCGGGTCCTTGATGAAGTCGACGTCGGCCTGCTGCATGACCGGGACGAGCTTCTTGAGGCACGGCGAGAGCGAGGAGAGCTCGGAGCTGCGCACCGACATCGTCTCGGGGTACGGCGACCAGCCGGTCTCCGCGACGAGCTGGAACTTGAGCGGCTTGCCCCACGCCGGGACCTCGTTCTGGTACACGTACGGCTCGGCGGTCGCGAAGCCCTGCTGCGCGTCCTTGCCCTTCGCGGTGACGAACTTCGCGGGCGTGCCGTCATAGCTTCCGTCGAGGACGCTCTTGGGCAGGTAGCCGGTCTGCGACAGGTACGTCATGTAGGCGGCGCCGTTGAAGTAGCGGACCACGCCGCCGCCAGCCGCGAGCTTCGTGCCGAGGTCCTTGATCGTGGAGACGTCCGGGTACGTCTTCGGGTCCCACATGACCATCATGGGCGACTTGTCATTCTCGGCGAACACCGCCGTCGTCGGCATGTTGCCGGAGAACTCGATGGCCTCGTCCGTCGAGACGTAGCCGAGGGTGATCGACTTGTCCTGGGCCATCTGTGCCGAGACGGTCGAGAAGCCGATGGCCGGCCCGCCCGCGCGGACCTCGAGCTTGACGCCCGTGGGCTTGCCGTTCGCGTAGAGGTCGCCCGTGACGGACTTCTTGTTGGCATCGATGGTCGGGTTGGGGCCGAGCATCTGGTACACGTGCCCGTGGTCCGCCTCCGGGTTCCAGTCCGTCTGGACGACGACGGTCGCGGGGCACGCGCCCGAGAGGTCGACGGCGGGGCCCGTCGCCGCGGGGGACGGCGACTTCGCGGCGGAGTCGGCCGAGCCGCTCCCCCCACAGCCAGTGAGGGCGACGGCAAGGGCGGCTACAGCCGTGGCGACGGCGGCAGCGCGGGATCGAGTGCGCATGGGTGCTCCGTTTCTTGGGTGGGTGGGCGGGAAAGAATGGGGCGGTGGGACGGAAAAGAGGTGCGGGAAGGAAGGATGAGCTAGCTGAAGTCGAACCATCGGCCCACGGCGAGGCGGCCGAGGAGCCCGAAGACGAGGAACACGGCGATGCCGTAGAGCGAGGCGATGATGATCGTCGCGTAGAGCTCGGGGCCCATGAGGCGGGACGCGGTGACTTGGATGAGCACGCCGAGGCCCGGGTTGCCGCGCTGGAAGAACTGGTCTCCGACGATCGCCCCGATGACGGACAGCCCCGCGGACGTGCGCAGGCCCACGAAGATCGAGGGGAGGGCGGCCGGGATCTGGAGCTTGAGGAGCCGCGTGAGCGGGCCCGCCCCCTGGAGGGCGAACAGCTCGCGCTGGGCGCGGTCCGTCGCGTGGAGGCCGAACAGGGTGTTCGAGACCATGGGGAACAGCGCGATCATGACCGTGACGATCACACGCGAGACGAAGTCGTACCCGAACAGGGCGCCGATGAGCGGCACGAGCGCGAGGATCGGCACGCACTGGAGCACGACCGCGTACGGGTACAGGGCCTTCTCGAGCCCCTTGGCCTGGGCCATGACGGTGGCCCACAGCACCCCGATGACGATCGCGATCGCGAGGCCCGTGAGCGAGACAACCGTCGTGCGCCCGAGCGACGCCCACAGTTCGGGGTTGAAGCCCGTGGGGGCGCCGTTGGGCCGTGTGTCATGGATGATCGCCATGAGCACGAGGTGCGGATACGGGACGAGGTACGGGAGCTGTACCTGTTGGTCGTAATAGGCGGCGGCCGCGTACCAGAGCCCCACGAAGAGGCCGAAGACGACGACGGGCTGCCACCACGAGCCGGGCCTTCGCGGGCGGCGGGCCTTGAAGGCCGAGGCCGCGGCGGCGGTGCGGCGCGCGGCCGTCTCCTGGAGCGTGGCCATCAGCGGTGTCCTTCCCTGAGCGCGTGCGAGACTTCGCCGACGAGCTCGGCGAACTCGGGCGTGAAGCGGATGTCCGGATCGCGCGGCATGGGGAAAGGCACGTCGAAGCGCTTGACGACGGCGCCCGGCCGGCCGGACATGACGACGACCTTGGTCGAGAGGTAGACGGCCTCGGAGACCGAGTGGGTGATGAAGAGCCCCGCGAAGCGCTGCTCGACGAAGAGCCGCAGGAGCTCGTCGTTGAGCCGTTCGCGCGTGATCTCGTCGAGGGCCCCGAACGGCTCGTCGAAGAGGAACAGCTCGGGATCGAGCGTGAGGGACCGGGCGAGCGAGACGCGCATCTTCATGCCGCCCGAGAGCTGCTTCGGGAGGTGCTTCTCGAACCCGGTGAGGCCCACGAGGCCGATCGCGGCGGCGGCCTTCGCGGTCCGTTCCGCGGCGGGTGCCTTGTGGAGCTCGGCGAGCAGCTCGACGTTGCCCTGGACGGTGCGCCACGGGAGCAGCGTCGCGTCCTGGAACACGTAGCCGATGCGCTTCGCGCTCACGTCGGCAGTGCCGCTCGAGGCTGATTCGAGCCCGGACGCGATGCGCAGGAGCGTGGACTTGCCGCAGCCGCTCGGCCCCACGATCGAGACGAACTCGCCCCGGTCCACCGTGAGGTCCACGCCGCTGAGCGCGACGGTGCCGTTGGGGAAGACGAGTTCGAGGCCGCGGAAGTCGAGGAGCGTGCGGACATCGATCGGGGGAGGCGCGGTGGCGGTCGGCATGAGGGGTCCCTTCAGGAGGCGGGGGCGGCGGTGGGCACGCGGGCCGGCACAGGGGCGGGCGCGTGGGCCGGAGGGCGAGGAACGGCCGACGGCGGGACGACGGCGGGCGGGGGCGGCGCCGTCGTCGTGCGCACCGGGAAGGCCGCCGCGGGGTGCGGGTTGACGCCGCCCGGCCCGACGGCGGGGAGCGCGCGGCGCACTTCGGTGGCCGCGACGATCCGGCCGCGGTGGATCACGATGCGCTCGGCCGGGGCACTCGCGATCGCGTCGGCGAGGTTCGCGGCGCGGATCGCGAGGAAGTCGGCCTGGGCCCCGGGGGCGGCGCCCGCGGGGGCGAGGCCCATGACCTCGCGGGCCCCGTGGCTCACGAGGTCGTACGCCTCCGTTGGCGAGAGGTGGCCGGCTGTGACGAGGAGCGAGGCCGTCTCGAGCGCGTCGCTCCGGCCCACGGGGTTGAACGGATCGCGCACGTTGTCCGCCCCCGCCCCCACGCGGACCCCCGCGTCGAGGAGCTCGCGCAGCGGCGGGAGGCCGCGCGGCGTCGCGACGGGGTGCTCCCAGCCCTGGAGGTAGAGGTTCGTGATGGGCAGCGTCACGATGCCGAGGTCGGCGTCCCGCACGTCGCGGATGACGGCGCCGCGCCGCGCGGCGTCGAGCGTTCCGAGGCGCACGCAGTGGCCCGCCGTGCGGGTGCGCCCGCGCGGCCAGTTCCGCACGGCCCGCGCAAAGGCGTCGAGGGTCACGGGTCCGTCGAGGTTCTCGTCCGTGTGGAGATCTGCGCCGATCTCGCGCCATTCGGCGATCGCGAGGAGGCGCGAGAGGTCCGCCGCGGGGTCCGGGGCGAGGTGCGGCGCGCCGCCCACGAGGTCGACGCCAAGGTCGAGGACCGCTTCGACGTGGCGGTCCGGCGTCTGCGGGCCGGCGAGGGCGACGAGCTCGAGATCGAGGAGGCCCGCGAGCTCCTCGCGGACCTGAATGAGGGCGCGGGCGCCGCGCGTGGCGTGCTCGACGCTCGCGCAGCTGTTCGGCGGGCCGTCTGCGCCGAGGACGTCCACGTGGGAGCGGATTGCCGTGATGCCGGAGGCGAGCATCGCGAGGGCCTGAGCGCGTGCGCGCCCTGCGATCTCGTCGACGGTCATCGTCGCCGTGTGGGCGCGCCACGCCGCGATCGCGGACGGGAGGTCGCCGAGCGGCGGATCGATCGCGTCGAAGCTCAGCGCCTTGTCGAGATGCGCGTGCGGCTCGGCCGGCGCGGGGAGGAGGAGCCAGCCGGTGAGGTCGAGGCTCGTCTCGTCGGGGCCGGTCGTTTCGCGGGCGGCGGGCCTGCCGGCCGGGACGACGTCGCCGACTGTGCTCCCCGCGATCGAGAGGTCCACGATTCGCCCGTCGGGCAGGCTCGCATTGCGGACCGCGGTGAGCTGGCGGGGCAGCGAACCTGGCATGTGATCCTCCGAAATGGGGTGTCACGGCGTCGTGCTGGCGGATAGAATGTTGATCTCATCAACATTGTTGATGCTACGGAGTCGAGGTTTCCCATGTGTAAAGTCCCGATTTCTCTTTGTTTCCCTTGCGCGTCGGTTCTGGGACGGCGGCCGTGAGCGTCACGACCCGGCCCTCGCCGTCGGGCGCTCTGTCAGGCGACCCCACGCCGTCGCGCGTCGTCGACGAGCAGGCGCAGCGGATCGGCGGCCGCATCCGGCAGATGCGCCGCTCGCGGGGGCTCACGCTCGTGCAGCTTGCTGAGCGCACAGGGCTCTCGCATCCGTTCCTGAGCCAGCTCGAGCGTGGCCACGCGCGCCCGAGCATGGTTTCGCTCGACCGCATCGCCTCCGCCCTCGGCACCACCCAGGTGCAGCTCATCGCCGCGGGGGACCCGGGGCGCCGCGCTCCCGACGACGGCCGGCCCGACGTCCTGCGCGCCGCCGAGGGAGCCCGCACCGAGTTCCCGCACGGCGAGGTCCGGCTGCTCACGCGCGGCCGCCGCGCGTTCGATCCCATCGAATGGCGCGGCGCCAACACGGATCTCGGCGACTATTTCCGGCACCGCGAGGACGAGTTCATCTACGTCGTGAGCGGATCGCTCACGCTCGACCTCGAGCAGGACGGAATGGTGCGCCTCGAGGCGGGCGACTCCGTCTACTACCGCGGCGGGACGGCGCACCGCTGGTGCTCGCCCGACGGATCCCCGTACCACCTCGTCGTGGTCAAGCAGCAGCCCGACGCAATGAAGAAGCCCGACGACGAACCCCAGGAGGGTGCATGATCGACCTCTCGTCCCGCGCCGAGCACGACGTCGTCGTGGCGGCCAAGACCGAGGCGGCGGACGGCGTCGTCGTCCTCGACCTCGCGGCCGCCCACGGCGCCGCGCTGCCCGCGTGGAGCCCCGGCGCGCATATCGACCTCGTGCTGCCCACGGGCGAGGAGCGCCAATACTCGCTGTGCGGGCCGCTCGGCGCCGACGCGTGGCGGGTCGCCGTGCTGCGCGAAGAGCGCGGGCGCGGGGGCTCGGCGTACATCCACGACGAGCTCGGCGCGGGGACGCCGCTGCGGGCCCGAGGACCCCTCAACCACTTCGAGTTCCGCCCCGCGGAACCCGCGCTGTTCATCGCGGGCGGCATCGGGATCACGCCGCTCGTGCCGATGATCGAGGCCGCCGAGGCGAGCGGCACGCCGTGGCGCCTCGTCTACGCCGGGCGAGAGCGGGGGTCGATGGCCTTCGCGGAGGAACTCGAGGCGAAGCATCCGCAGAAGGTCGAGCTGTGGGCGAGCGGCGAGGGGCGTCGCCTCGACCTCGGCGAGCTCCTGGGCGTGCCCGTGCCCGGCATGGCCGTGTACTGCTGCGGGCCCGCCCGGCTCACCGACGCCGTCGAAGCGGCCATGCACGCGTGGCCACACGGGTCCCTGCATGTCGAGCGCTTCGTGCCGAAGGCTGTGGAGGGGGCCGCCGACGTCGAATTCGAGGTCGAGTTCGCCCTCTCGGGGGCCACGCTCACCGTGCCGCCCGGGCGCTCGGTGCTCGACGTCGCCGAGGACGCGGGGGTGCTCGTGCTCTCCTCGTGCCGCGAGGGGACGTGCGGAACGTGCGAGACGGCGATCCTTGCGGGCGCCGCCGACCACCGGGACTCGATCCTGAGCGAGGACGAGCAGGCCTCCAACCGCACTATGATGATCTGCGTCTCGCGCTCGCGCGGCGAGAAGCTCGTCCTGGAGCTCTGAGCCGTGCTCACGATCGCGAACGCCGACCGCGTCCTCGTGGACCCGTCGACGGAGCTGGGCGGCGGCCCGGACGCGCCCGAGCTCACGGTCGACGACGGGTCGCCGCACCCCAGCGTGCTCGACGCCTCGGGCTGCGTCGTCACGCCCGGCCTCGTCAACGCGCACCATCATCTCCTCCAGAGCGCGTTCCGCACGCTCCCCGGCACGCGCGGCGTACCGATGGCCGAATGGCTTCCCGCGATGGCCGCCGCGTACGCGCGCGTGGGCCATGACCCCGAGAGCTACTCGCTGGCCGCGTCCATCGGCGCCGCCGAGAGCCTCCTGTGCGGCGTCACGACCATCGCGGACCATCACTTGAACTGGCCGCACGGGGCAGCGATCGCGGACACCGTCGCTTTGGCGCGGGCGACGGCGGATGCGGTCCGCGCGCTCGGCGCGCGCCTCGTGTTCGTGCGCGGCTCGGCGCGCGACGACCCCGAGTGGGCGGCGGAATCGGCCGACGCCGTCGCGACGGCGCTTGTGCCCGACGGGGCGTTGGCAACGGGTGCCGGGGGAGAGAGCTCCGGGGGAGTGCACGCCAGCGAAGTGCGTGCCGGGGGCGTCACGGCGGACGGCATGCTTCAGGTCGCCGTCGGCCCGGCCGGGGTCCACTCGGACTCGCGGGAGACGTTTCTCGCGCTGGGCGCGGTCGCGGCCCGCCGCGGCCTGCGCCGTCGCACCCAGGCCAACGAGCAGGTCGATACCGCGATCGCGCTCGAACGCTACGGCCGCAGGCCCCTCGATCTCCTCGATGAGTGGGGCTGGCTCGAGCCGGGCGTCACTCTGGCACACCTGTGCGACATCACGCCGTCGGAGATCGCACGGCTTGCCCAGGCGGGCGTGACGGCGACGCACGCCCCGGGGTGCGACGTGCCCATGGGGTGGGGCATCGCCCCGGTCGCCGCGCTGCTCGACGCGGGAGTCGCCGTCGGCCTCGGCACGAGCGGCGGCGGAAGCAACGACGCCGGGCACCTCCTCGCGGACGCGCGACTCGCGATGCAGGTCTCGGGCCTCGCAGGGGCTCAGCTTCCCGCGCGAACCGTGCTCGGGATGGCGACCGAAGGTTCAGCGGTGGGTCTCGGCCGGCCCGAGCTCGGGCACCTCCGCGCTGGCTCGGCCGGTGATCTCTGCGTGTGGGACGTCTCCGGGGTCGCCGACGCGGGCGTGCACGATCCCGTGGCCGGGCTAGTGTGGGCCTCGCCGGGCCGGCGGCCGAGGCACGTCGTGGTCGGCGGGCGCGTGGTGGTGCGGAACTACGAGCTCGTCACCGCGTGCGAGCGGGAGCTCGCGGCGCGCCTCCGCGAGCGGCTCGCGCGGACGCCGACGGTGATCTGACAGCCAGCCCTGACGCCCGGGCCGGTGCCGGCCTGTGGCCGGCGGGTGGCCTCGGTGCGGAAGTGGACGACGGCGGCCCGTGAGGGGGCGTACGCGGGCCGCCGTCAGCTTGTGGTCACCGAGGGAGAGGATCCCTTGGCGGCGGCTCCTCACGTCGGAACCAGTAGCGCGGTTTCGCGAAGAAGATGTAGAGGAACGTGGGCGCGGCCATGACGAGATTGAACAGATTCGGCTCACGGATGGCGCGGCCGGTTGCCAGCCAGAGCGCGCTGTAGGCGACCCATAGTGCCGCCAGCTCGCGAGATAGAGGGCGGTCCGGCCCAGCCAGGTGCTTGGTGTCTTGGCCTCCGCCAACTTCATTGCTGCCATGTTCATCCCCCAAATGAAAGCTGCAGTTGGAAGTGACACTAGACGATTTTCCCCGAATTGTCACGCCGCCGCCCCTAGCGGCAGGGGCTACGCTGCTTGCGGGAGGCGCCACATGCTCGAACTTCGACCCAACTGTGAGTGCTGCGACCGCGACCTTGCGCCGAGTAATGCCGACGTCTTCATCTGCACGTTCGAGTGCACGTGGTGCGCCGACTGCGTTGCGACGTTTCCCGGGCGCGCGTGCCCCAATTGCGGCGGCAATCTCGAGCGTCGGCCGGTGCGCCCGTCCCATCTGCTCGCGACGCATCCGGCAAGCACGGTCCGCGTGACCTCGCCAGACTGCAGAGAGCGGTTCCGGGCTGTGATTCCGTAGCTCGGGGCCGGCCCGCGGTGCAGTCCGCTTCTTCGGCGCCGACACGCTGATTTCGGCCGACACGCCGCGTTCCCGACTGGTTGGGAATTCACAACCGGTCAGGAGCGCGCGGTATGCCCCCTCAGCCCTCCAGATCCCCGGCCGCGAGCCGCTCGACAACCTCGGTCAGCATCGCGACCCCGGCCACGAGGTCCTCGTCCTTCGTGTATTCGGCCTCGTTGTGCGAGATCCCCTCGACGCTCGGCACGAACAGCATGACGGTGGGCACGAGATCCTTCATGTTCGTCGAGTCGTGGCCCGCGATCGTCATGACGGGCTTGTGCACGAGGCCGAGATCCGCGGCAGCCTTCGCGGCGAGCTCGACGCCCTCGGGCTGGTACGGCATGACGGGCCACGAGTGCGACGTGCGCCGTTCGATGCGCACGCTCGCTGCGGTCTCGATCGAGGCCACACGCTCGTGCAGGAGGGCGTCGGCCGCGGCGAGCGCGTACTCGTCCGCCGACCGCAGGTCCAGGAGGAGCTCCACGCGGCTCGGCACCACGACCGGCGAGTTCGGGTACACCGAGAGCTGCCCCACCGACGTGTGCACAACGCCGGGGAACGCGTCCGCGATCTCGCGCGCCGCGACCACGAGCATCGAGGCGCCGAGGAGCGCGTCGTGCCGGTCCGCGATGACGGCCGAGCCCGTGTGCGCCTGCTCGCCGTGAACGACGAATTCGTACTTGTTCGCGGCCCAATTCGAGTGCACGAGGCCGATCGTGATCCCGTCGCGTTCCATCGAGCGCCCCTGCTCGACGTGGATCTCGGCGCAGAACGCCGCGTCCGGCCCGTCCCAGTCGCCGCGCATGCCGAGCGCGTCGAGCGCCTCGCCGACGCTGACGCCGGCCGCGTCCTGCACCGCGAGCGCGTCCTCGAGGGCGAGCTTCCCGGTGTACACGGACGAGCCCATCATGGACGGCTTGAAGCGGCTGCCCTCCTCGTTGAACCAGTTGACGACGGCGACATTCAGCACCGGGGGCCGGCCCGTCCCCCGTCCCGCACATACCTTCCACCGCTCCGCGATCCGGAACGCGGCGTGCGCGGCGGCTAGCACGCCGTACGCGCCGTCGAACTTCCCCGCGGTCGGCTGCGAGTCCATGTGCGAGCCGACGACGACGTACGGCGCGCCCGGCACGGCCTCGAGCAGCCCCCATTGGTTGCCGATCCGGTCGTAGCGCACGTCGAAGCCCCGCGCGGCCAGGAGGGATGCTAGCCAGCGCCGCTGCTCGCCGTCGGCCGTCGTCGCCGCCTGGCGGTCCACGCCGCCGCGGCCGGTCGCGCCGAAGCTGCTCATGGTCTGGAAGTCGGCAAGGAAGCACGCGTCGGAGACGTCGGCGCCCGAAAGGATGGCGGGGGTGGTCATGCTGAGACTTTCTCGAGGAGGGAATGGGTCGGAGCACCGCCGAGGAACGTGGCCTCGACGGCGAGGTCGGTTAGCTGGGGCGCGTCGAGCGGGCTGCCGGAGAGGACGACGGCGTCCGCGAGCTTCCCGGGGGACAGCGAACCTTTGAGGCGGCTGGCCCCCGTGGCCGCGGCGGCCCCGGTCGTGTAGAGCGCGAGGGCCTGGCGGCGCGTGAGCCGCTCCTCCGGGCTGCCGAAGACGGCGCCCGACGCCGTGAGCCGGTCCACGTAGGCCTGCATGCCGCGCAGCACATCGCCGTCCGCTACGGGGCGGTCCGAGCTTCCGGCGACGACGATCCCGGCCTCGACGAACGACGCCGCGCGGTACGCCCACGCGGCCCGCGCGGCGCCGAGCGAGGCCGTCATGCCGTCCCCGCCGTCGCGGAAGAAGCTCGACTGCGGAGTGACCGCGATCCCGGCCCGCGCGAGCCGCGCCACCTGATCCGGCCGCACGATCGACGCGTGCTCGATCCGGTTCGGCAGCGCGCGCCGTCCGTAGCGCGACTGGAGATCGTCGAAGATGTCGAGGGCGAGGTCGACGGCGCGGTCCCCGATCGCGTGCGCCGCGACGGCCCAGCCGGAGCGGTAGGCCGCCTCGATGGCCGCGCGGAGCGCGGCGGGATCGTCCTGGAAGTAGCCTGCGTGGGAGCCGTGCGAGCAGTACGGCTCGCTCACGGCCGCGGTCTCGCCGAGGAGAGAGCCGTCGAGGAACACCTTGGCCGGCCCGAGCGAGAGCATGTCGGAGCCGAAGCCCGAGTGGATCCCGAGGTCGAGGCCCGTCCCGAGGCCGTCTGAAGGATGCCCGGAGAGCGGGCGGAGCGCGTCGAGGACGGGCATGAGCTGCGCCCGGGCCGCGAGCGTTCCGGCCGCGGCGGCGCGCTGGAACGCGGCAAGCTCGGCGGGGCTCTGCCCGATCCAGCCCGCCCCGATTCCGGCGTCCGTGAAGCTCGTGATGCCCTGGCTCGCGTACGCGGCGGTCGCGCGTTCGACGGCGGCCTGCAGCCGTGCGAGCGGGCGCGGCTGGAAGAGGGCCTGGAAGAGTTCCTGCGCGGTCTCTTCGACGACGCCGGTGGGCCGACCTGCCGCGTCCCGCACCACGGTGCCGCCCGCGGGATCCGGCGCTCCGGCGTCGTGCAGGCCCGCGAGACGCAGCGCCGCGGTGTTGACGACGGCGAGGTGCCCCGAGTTGTGCCGCAGGAACAGCGGCACGTCCCCGGTTGCGGCGTCGAGCTCCGAAAGGTCGGGGAAGCGGCCGCCGAACAGCCGGTGATTGAAGCCCGAGGCGACGAGCCATTCGGCGGGGGCCCCATCGTCGTCGTCGTCCATCTTTTCGACAGCCCTCCGCAGGAGCGCGTACAGCTCCGGGAAGTCCGCGCAGCCCTCGACGGACGGCTCGATGAGGCCGAGGCCGAACCACGCCGTGTGGCAGTGCGCGTCGATGAAGCCGGGGACGACGGTGCGGCCGCCGAGGTCGAGGACCTCGCGGGCCCCGACGCCGTCGAGTTCCTCGTCGAGGCCCACGATCCGGCCGTGCAGCACGCCGAGGGAGCGTGCTGCGGGCCGGGCCGGGTCCATCGTGACGATGTCCGCGTTGCGGAGGATGAGGTCTAGCTTCGGGCTCACGCCTTGACGCCCGCCTGCTTGATGCTCAGGGAGGGGAGGACGACGCCCGCGAGGGCCGTGAAGAGGGCGATGCCGACGAGGAGCCACGCGCTCGGGACCCACGAGTTCGCGGTCGCGGCGAGGGTCGCCGTCGCGATGAGGGGGATGAAGCCGCTCAGGAGGCCCGCGAGGTTCGCGGAGATCGCGACGCCCGTGAAGCGCGTGCGGGTCGGGAAGAGCGCCGTGAGTGCGGCCCCGGAGACGGCGTAGGGGATCGAGAGGGCGCACACGCCCACCGTGATGCCGATGACGACGAGGACGGGGCTCTTGCTCTGGACGGCGAGGAAGACGGGGAACGCGAGGAGGGCGCTTGCGACGCCGCCGAAGATCACGACCTTGCTCGCCCCGAAGCGCTCCGCGAAACGGCCGCCGCCGATGAGGATCGGGATCTCGAAGACCGCCGCGATGAGCGGGGCGACGAGCATGAGGGTGCGGTCGAGGTGCAGCACTGTGGTGCCATAGAAGACGACGAAGGTCGTCACGAGGTAGAAGCCGCCGACGCCGAGGAGGGTCGCCGCCATGCCGACGATGATCTGCTTCCACGAGTTCTTGAGGACCCCGCGGATGGGCGCGTGCTCCGTCTCGCCCTGCTCCATGAGCGCCTCGAATTCGGGGGATTCGGAGAGCTTCGTGCGGATCCAGAGCGAGACGGCCAGGAGCGGAATCGCGAGGAGGAAGGGGATGCGCCAGCCCCACGCGTCGAAGCTCTCCTTCGTCACGAGCGCGCCGAGCAGGGCGAAGCCGCCCGAGGAGAGGATCGTGCCGAACGGCGAGCCGAGCTGCGGCATCGCGGCGTATCGCCCGCGCTTGTGCAGCGGGGCGTTCTCGACGGCGATGATCATCGCGCCGGACCACTCCCCGCCGACCGCGAGGCCTTGCACGATGCGCAGGAGGATGAGCAGGATCGGCGCGGCGATGCCGATGGCCGCGTAGTTCGGCAGGACGCCGATGAGGCCCGTGACGACGCCAATCCCCACGATCGTGATCATGAGGATCTTCTTGCGCCCCACCTTGTCGCCGAGGGCACCGAAGACGAGGCCCCCGACGGGCCGCACGATGAAGCCGATCGCGAGGGTCGCGAAGGAGAAGATGCCGGCGAGGATCGCATCCTTCGTCGCGAAGTACTGAACGTTGAACACGACCGCCGAGGCGGTGGTGAAGAGGAAGAAGTCGTACCACTCGAGGGCCGTGCCCACGAGTGCGCCGATCGCGACGCGTTTGGTGACTCGTTCGTCGATGGGGAGGGCCGCGGCTGCGGCGGTGGGCGTGCTCATGATGCTCCTGGGGGCGTGGGAGTGGGCGAACGTGATGTGGCTCTCAGGCTGGTCATTCCATCGTGACAGGAGGATCGCCCAAGGGGACTAGCTGTTTTCCCTCGGTTTCGCGGTCTGGAGTGTGCAAATGCCCAATCGCCAGGGCTTCCCTCAGGAGCTCGCCGAGGATGGCCGCGCCCTTTCGGATGTCCTGAATGGACGGGAGGCAGAAACTCAGGCGCAATTCGGAATGGCCGGCGCCATTCGTGTAGAAGGCCGTCCCCGGGACGTAGACGATGCCGCGTTCGATCGCCTCCCACACGAGTTCTTCGGTATCGATTCCGTCGGGGACCTTGACCCACAGGTAAAAACCCCCGGTCGGCCGGTTCCATGTGCATCCGGGCGGCATGACTTCGGCGAGGGTCTCGACGAGAGCTTCGAATTTGGCCTTGTAGATTCCCCGGTAGACGTCGAGGGTGTCCTTCCATGCGGCGTCGTCCAGATAGGCCGCCATGATGAGTTGATTGAAGACAGCCGGATTCAAGGCAGCGGTTTCCGCGATGTTGACGAGCTGGTCGTGGATCGAGTCCGGCGCAATCACCCAGCCAAGGCGGAGTCCGGGAGCGAACATCTTCGAGAACGACCCGAAATAGAACGTGATGTCGGGGAATTCGGGCTGGATGGCGGGCATGGTCTGGCCGTCGAAGCCGAGCAGCCCATACGGGTTGTCCTCGAAAAGCAGCATTCCGTTCTTGCGGCAGATATGCCCGATCTTGATCCGACGCTCCGGGGAGAGATTCATGCCACCGGGGTTCTGGAAATTGGGGATCGTGTAGAGCACCTTGGGGGTCTTGCCCGCGGCCCTGGCTTCATCAATGAGCCTCTCAAGCTCCGACGGAATGAGCCCGTCGCCGTCACTGGGCACGTGGACGACCTCGGCCTCGTGGCTCGTGAGGACGGACATCCCGCCCGCGTAGGAGGGGCCTTCGGCGAAGACGACGTCCCCCGGGTTGATCGTTGCATGCGCCGCGATATTGAGGGCCTGCTGCGATCCCGCCGTCACGATGACCCGGTCGGGGTGAGCGGTGACGCCCTCGAGCGCCATGACGTCGACGATGTGCTTCCGGAGCCGCGGGATGCCGTCGCTCGCCCCGTATTGAAGGGCGACGCCGCCCTGCTCGGCGAGGATGCGCCGGGCTTCCTCGGCGAGCTTGTCGAACGGCAGCGCGCCGAGGAATGGGGCTCCATTGGCGAACGAGATGATGCCAGGCCGTTGGGCCGCGCGGAAGACCTTGCGGACCTCGGAAGGCCGCCCGGCCTTGGCGCGGTCCGAAAGCGCGATCTCGAACGTTTCCTGACAGGACTGCTGCATGCTGATCCTCACGGCACTGATCGGGGGAGGGTTTTCCTCAACTATCGGCCCGGAGCTAAATGCTGTCTAAGACCTATGGGTGCTTGTTCACATGCCGTATCGGCATGATCCATGATGGAGCCATGAACTTCCGCCGCCTCCAGTACTTCTTGGCAGTGGTCGACGCCGGGACCGTGACGGCCGCTGCCGAGAGGCTGCACGTCGCCCAGCCGGCGGTGAGCCGCCAGCTCAAGACCCTCGAGCGCGAGCTGCGCCTCCAGCTCTTCGAAGCTCAGGGCAATCGCCTCGCGCTGACCTCGGCGGGGCGGGCGCTCGTGCCGACGGCGCGCCGGCTCATGGTGGAGACCCGAGGGTTCGAGGAAGCCGCGACAGTTCTTCGGACAGGTCGCGTCGAGGAACTCGTTGCCTCGACGACGAGCGCTTCCCTGCGGGTCTTCCTCGCGCCGTTCATCGCGACGACCGGCCCGGACGATCCGAAGATCATCGCCCGCGAAGTCAGCCATTTCGACATGACCGACTCGCTGCGGCTCGGCTGCGACTTCGCGATCTCGCCCGCGGCGCCCGACGGCGCGCTGCGGCACGTTCCGCTGGGCAAGGTGGCGTTGAGGGCGTTCGTCTCGCCGGATCACGAGTGGGCCCGCACGGGCGTGACGGAGCTTCCCATCTCGGCGTTCGCGGGGTCGACCGCGATCCTCGCCTCGCACCACAGCGTGAGCCGCTACATCCTCGACGACGCGCTCAGCCGCGCGGGCGTCGCTTTCCCGAGCGTGACCGAGTGTGACGACGGCCAGACCGTGGTCGCGCTCGCCGCCGCAGGGCGCGGGGTCGGCTTCGCGACCGAAGGCTCGCTCTACGGGGCGCATCCGATCGTGGTCCTCGACGACGCGCGGGCGGGTGGGGCTTCGAGGCCGCTCGCGCTGCCGCTGCACGTCGCCTGGATCCCCGGTCATTTCGCGGAAACCATCATCGAGGGGATCGCCCACAGGATTCGCGACTTCCTCACAGCGCAGGGGATCACACTCGCCGAGTGACTGTGGAAACGCACAGCGAGCTGGGCGAAAACCGCGGAATAACGTCATTGATGGCGTGAACTGCGTCACGGGAGAGTGGATTACCCCGTACCCGCATTCCCTTGGAGCCCCTCATGTCTCACGACTCCCCCGCCCCCGGGAGCCCCGCCGTCGCCCGCCTCGATCAGCGGAAGATGAACAAGATCGCCCTCGCGAGCGTCATCGGCACCACCGTCGAGTGGTACGACCTGTTCCTCTTCGGCACCGCCTCCGCGCTCGTCTTCAACAAGATCTTCTTCCCGTCCTTCGACCCCGTGGTCGGCACGATGCTCGCCTTCGGCACGTTCGCCGCCGCGTACGTGGCCCGCATGGTCGGCGCGATCATCTTCGGCCACTTCGGCGACCGACTGGGCCGCAAGTCGATGCTGCTCGTCTCGCTCCTCACGATGGGCGCCGCGACGTTCGCAATCGGCCTCGTCCCCGATTATCACGCGATCGGCGCCCTCGCACCCCTCATCCTGCTCACGCTCCGCGTCATCCAAGGCCTCGCGCTCGGCGGCGAGTGGGGCGGCGCCGTCCTCATGACCGTCGAGCACGCGCCGGCCGGCCGCCGCGGCTTCTTCGGCTCGCTCGTGCAGGTCGGCGTTCCCGCCGGGACGCTCATCGCGAACGTCGCCTTCCTCGTCGTCGCGGCAACGGTCGACGGCGCCTCGCTCACCTCGTGGGGGTGGCGCGTCCCGTTCCTCGCCTCGGCGGTCCTCGTCGCCGTCGGCCTCTACATTCGCCTCAACATCGAGGAGACGCCCTCGTTCCAGGCCGTCCGCGAGACCGGCACGAAGGCGAAGATCCCGTTCGCGGCCCTCATGCGCCGCTACTGGAAGCAGGTCGTGCTCGGCGGCGTCGCCACGCTTTCGACCGGCTCGACGTTCACGCTCATCACCGCCTCCGCCGTCGCGTACGGCAAGAAGGACCTCGGCCACAGCGACACGACGATGCTCACCGTCGTCATGGTCTCGTGCGCGCTGTGCTTCGTGCTCATCCCGTTCTTCGGGCGGCTGAGCGACCGCCTCGGGCGCAAGCCGATCATCATGGGCGGCATCGCCGCGGAGGCTCTGCTCGCGTTCCCGATGTTCTGGCTCATGGACACGAAATCGGTCGCGTTCCTGTACGCCGCGTACCTCGCCATGATGACCGCGTTCGCCGCGAACTACGGTCCTATTGCGACGTTCCTCGCGGAGCTCTTCGGCTCCAAGGTGCGCTACTCGGGCCTCTCGGTCGCGTACATGCTCTCGGGCCTCCTCGGCTCGGCCGCAACGCCGTTCGTCACGACGTGGCTGCTCGGGCTGACCCACCAGAGCTCCTCCGTGGCCTGGTACATCCTTGTCACCGCGCTCGTCTCGCTTGGGGCGTTGCTCGTGCTCACCGAGACGCGGTTCGGCAACATCGACGCTGTAGAGGAATATCCGGCGCTGCACGGCGACCCGACCTCGCGCCCACAGCCCGCCGATCGCGCGGACGCCGAGGCGCGTTGATGCAGCGGATCGCGACGGCGCCCGGGCTTCCGGGCGCCGTCGGCCCCTTCTCGCAGGCCGTAGTCGCGAACGGGTTCGTGTTCGCCTCGGGCCAGATCCCGGCGGGCCAGGGCGGGCTCGACGATCAGCCCGAGGATTTCGAGGGCCAGGTGCGGCGCACGCTTGAGAACCTCCGCTCTGTGCTTGCCGAGGCCGGCTCCGGTCTCGAGCACGTGGTCAAGTGCAACGGCTACCTCACGGCTCCCGAGCAACTCGGGCCCTACAACCGCTTGTATGCCGAGTTCTTCGGCGAGCACCGGCCCGCGCGGACGACGGTCTGCGTTAGCCTGTGGGGCGTGGCGCTCGAGATCGACTGTGTCGCGGTGGTGCCATGAGCCGCGGGGAGCTGCTTGCACGTCTGCGGGCGGTGAGCATCCCGACGCTCGGGCACTTCCTCGAGGACGGCTTCCTCGCCCCCGAGATCCGCCGCCTCGCGGGCTCCGGGACGCTCGCAGGCGTCGCCCGAACGGTGCGGATCTCCGAACAGGACGCGACGGCGATGAACCGCGCGATCCTGCGGGTCGAGCCGGGGGAGGTCCTCGTCGTGAGCATGTCCGGCGACATCCGTCACGCTCCCCTCGGCGCCGTCACCGCCGCCGCCCTGTTCGCCCGTGGTGCGGCCGGCGTCGTCGTCGACGGTGCGGTGACCGACCTCGGCGACCTCCGCGCGTCGGGCCTTAGCGTCTACGCGCGCGGCACGAGCTGCCTCACGACGAAGCGCCGCTTCGGCGACGAGTCCGAGTTGGGCGTCCCCGTCGAATGCGGCGGTGTGCTCATCCGCGACGGCGACCTCGTCCTCGGCGACGACAACGGCGTGGTGGCACTCACCGCGGAGGCCGCCTCCGCCGTCGTCGGCCTCGCCGAGGCCTCCGACGCCGCCGAGCCCGCGCTGCTCGCGCGCATCCGCGCGGGGGAGCCGCTCGCGAATCTGCTCGCGCTCGGTCCGCGCGCGACCTCCCCATCGCAGCCGGACGGATAGAGTCCCTTTCGTGAGCGAGGATCTCTTGTCGATGACGCGCAACGCTTACGACGTGGTGGCACAGAGCTACGCGAGATTGCTGCCCGATGCTTCGTATGAGGCGCCCCTCGATGCGGCGATGATCGAGCATTTCGCGACCCAGCTCGCGCCCGGGGCTCGGGTCCTCGATGCTGGCTGCGGTGCCGGGAGGATGCTTGCCCACCTCGCCTCGTTGGATCCGTCGTTGTCGTTGTCCGGGCTCGACCTCTCGCCCGCGATGGTTGCCGAGGCGCGGACGGCGAACCCTGGGATCGAGATCGCGGTGGGCGAACTGGCGGCGCTCGGGTACGAGGACAGCTCGTTCGACGGTGTGCTCGCCTGGTATTCGATCATTCACACTCCAACGGATGGCCTTGGCGCGATCTTCGACGAGTTCCACCGCGTCCTTAAGGCGGACGGCCTGCTGCTCGCGCTGTTCGCCCCGTTCGACGGTGACCCAATCGGCCCCTGCTAGAGCCGTATCGTGTCACCATGAAATACGCCCCTCTGGTGCCCTTCGATTCGGGGCTGCTCGAGCTCCATGACGGCGCGCAGCTGTACTGGGAGGCGTCGGGGAAGCGTGATGGGCTGCCCGCGCTCTGGCTGCACGGCGGCCCCGGCAGCGGACTGGGGACCGGGGGTTACCGCCGCCATTTCGATCCCGACCGGTACCTCATCGTCGGGATCGATCAGCGAGGGTGTGGGCGCAGCCGTCCGCTCGTCAGCCATGCGCCCGAAACTCTCGCGTCGAATACCACCGAGCGGCTTATCGCCGACATCGAGCAACTGCGCGAATGGCTTGGGATAGAGCACTGGGTGCTGGCAGGCGCGTCGTGGGGCTCCACGCTGGCTCTGGCCTATTCGCTGGCGCATCCTGACCGCGTGCTTGGTCTCGCGCTTGTTGCCGTGACGACTACCGGACGGGATGAAGTCGATTGGATCACGGAAGGCATTGGGCGGGTCTTTCCCGAGGCTTGGCAGGAATTCGCCGATGCCTCACAGCGTGAAGACGGCGAGAGAGTCGTCGACGCATACGCGCGACGACTTGCCTCCGCTGACCCCGTCGACCGGGCAGCCGCCGCGCTCGCGTGGGACGTATGGGAGAACATCCACATTTCTCTTGACTCCCCCGACCAGCGCGGCAGCAGACACGATGACGACTCGGAACGGCTCGGCTTCGCCATGCTCGTGACCCACTACTGGTCAAACGACGCATTCCTGCGCGGCCCCGAGGCGATTCTCGCGAGGGTCAGCGAACTCAAGCACATTCCGGCCCACCTGATCCATGGCAGGCGCGACATTAGCGGACCCGCGATCACCGCGTGGCAATTGCACCGAGAATGGCCATCGAGCACTCTGTGCATCGTCGAAGACGAAGGGCACGGTGGTCCACGCGAGATGGAACTCCTCGATGCGGCGCTTGACAGGCTCGCCGCACGTCACCCGAGTTCTCGCCAAGGCTAGCCGCAGGATTCGCCCAAGTCCGTCCCGCGACCGTTCCATCGTTGGGACCATCGTCCTGTAGGGCCCAACCGCTTTCGGGCATTGGGGTGCGGCTGTTGGGCCCTACGAACCCATTTCGACTGACACGGGAGCATTCGTTGAGCAAGAACTCCGCCGAGCCGGCGACGGCCTCGGACCCTACCGAGTCCCTTTACTCCCCAACGTCGTCCGGGACCGTCAACAGGTCGAATGAATGGGGCACCGTCCTGCCGGGACCGTGGTCGTCGCGCGCGCAGGACAAGACGGGGAATTTGCCCTTGCCTACCGGGATGTTTCGCGAGCTTGAGTGGCCGGCGCGCTGAGCGATTGCAACCAGCGCGCCGGATAGCGCTACGCCCTGAAAGATCCTCACTGGGCGGCGCCTTCGATCAGATACCGATTCCGCCTCTCGATGAGCTCCCGCAGGTATCGTGCCAGCACGAGCTTCTCGACGAGACGCCCTACCGGGCCGAACGGCGCCTCGAACTCGACCCGGTCAACCATCGTGGTGCCCGCGGAGTCCTCGTGGAACTCATGGACGTGCCGGAAGCGCCGGAACGGCCCCCTGACCTGTTCATCCGCAAAGTAGTCAGGCCATTTCATCTCGGTGATCCGGCTCGTCATCTGAAATGGGAGGCCGAAGTGCCAGGCTCGCCAGGTGACTTCCTCACCTAACGAGATGAGACCAGATGTCACGCCGGCAACTGCCTTCTCACGAGAATGAGCCAGCGACTTCTTGTGGGCATCAATGCTCCGGGCGCGGTCGAACAGCTCCGATTTGGGTGTGCTGGTCCGTGTTGTGCACTCGAAGTAGGCGCTCACCGTCCGAGTATGGCTGTTCGTTGGCGGTGAGGTCACGGTAGGAGAGGCGTTGGTGCGGGAAGATGGCTCCATGGCTGAAGTTCGTCTGAGTGGGCAACTCGTGTGCCGCGACGACAGGGATATTGCCGTCGTCGTCGAGCATCTCGGGCGCCATATCGCGTTGACGCGCGCCGAACTCGGCTGCGTCTCTTTCTGCGTGACTCCCACCGATGACCCTTTGGTGTGGCAGGTTGAGGAATTGTTCCGCGATGCCGTGGCGTTCAGAGCCCACCAAGACAGAGTCGCGAACAGCGAATGGGGACGCGTCACCGCCGGGATCGAGCGCCGCTACTTCATCGACGGGCTCTGACCCTCGCAGCCAAGCGCAAGACGACGACGAGACAACCGTTTGGCGGCCGACGTCGCATTTGAGACACTGGTGGGGTCCCCGCGAGTGCTCGCGTGTGTGAGGGGACGACGACAAGGACGAATCTTGACAGGTATCCGGAGTTCAGCAGCCCTTTCGCGCTGACGCTGCATCGCAGTGTCGGCGCATCCGCCGATACTCCGGGAGCTCACCTTGTCTACCCCTTCTTCGGTCGTCCTCGACGGCCTTTCCTTCACCTGGCCCGATGGCACACCCGCTCTGGCCAACGTCGTCGGCTCGTTCAGCCGAACCCGCACCGGGCTGGTCGGCGCCAACGGCGCCGGCAAGTCCACGCTGCTCAAGCTCATCGCAGGCGAACTGCGGCCCACGGGCGGCGCCGTCGTCACGTCGGGAACTGTCGACTACCTGCGCCAAGACGTCACGCGCGGCGCTCACACCGTCGCCGATCTGCTCGGCATCACCCCCATCCGCGATGCCCTGCGCGCCGTCGAGGGCGGTTCCACCGACCCCGATGTCTTCGACGCCGTCGGCGACGGCTGGGACATCGAGGAGCGTGCGGCTGTGGAGCTCGCCACGCTCGGGTTCCCCACGGATCTCGACCGATCAGTGTCCACGCTGTCGGGCGGCGAGGCGATGCTCACCGCGATCGCCGGCATCCAGCTCAGGGGCGCCGACATCGCTCTCCTCGACGAGCCGACCAACAACCTCGACATCGACGCACGGCAACGCCTCTACGGGATGATCGGCTCGTGGCGCGGCACTCTGATCGTGGTCAGCCACGATCTAGAGCTCCTTGACCTGCTCGACGAGACAGCCGAGCTCCGCGACGGCAATCTCATATCGTTTGGCGGTTCCTACACCGAGTATCGCGAGTGGGTCCAGACGCAGCATGATGCCGCGGTGCAGGCACTTCGGTCGGCCGAGCAGGTGCTTAAGCGAGAGAAGCGCGAGCGGGCGAAGGCCGAAGAGCGCATCGCTCATAGTGAGCGGCAGGGCCGCAAGGACCAAGAGAACCGAAAGTTCGTTCCCGCTGTGATCAACGACAGGCGAAACTCGGCCGAGAAGGCCCAAGGCTCTCGTCGGAGCGACGCGGATGCGAAGGTGAAAGCAGCCACGGCGGCCGTGGAGGCCGCCGAGCAACGAGCGCGGGGCGACGCAACCGTCCGCGTCGACCTTCCCGATCCGAAGCTTCCGCGGGGAAAGCGCGTTGCCGAGCTGCCAAGCGAGAACGGGCGCAACTACGTGATCCAGGGCCCCGAACGGGTCGGGCTCATCGGCCCCAACGGCGTTGGCAAGACGACTTTGTTGGAGGCGATGTTGCCGCATGCCTCGGCTCGTGCCGCCTACTTGCCGCAGCGGATCGTCCTAGACGACGGCGCCACGGTCCTCGATGCGGTTCGCCGGTTCGCACCGGACGTGCCGCCTGCGCACCTTCGCAACCGCTTGGCACGCCTGCTGATTCGTGGCGCGATGGTCGATCGACAGGTGGCCTCTCTCTCGGGCGGTGAGCGATTCCGGGTTGCCTTGTCTCGGCTCCTGCTCGCGGACCCGCCGCCCGAGCTGTTGGTGCTCGACGAGCCGACCAACGACCTCGACATCACGAGCGTCAACCAACTGGTCGCCGCCCTCGCTGCCTACCGAGGAGCGGTGCTGGTCGTCAGCCACGACTGGCGCTTTCTGGAACGGCTCGAACTGGACGTCGTGCTCCGGCTAGACGAGGACGGAGTCCTTTCGGCCGTGCGTTAGCGGCTTCGGTCGGTTCTGGGTCCTGCGGGCCACGTTGTAGAGGATGCCGTGAAGCCACTTCGTGCCTTCCCGGCATCCTCTACGTCCCGCAACTTCAGAAACGCGACACTAGCTCCAAAGGACACCTACGCGGACCTCCGGCCTGGCCAATTCACATTTGCGATTCCGGGATTCCGAATCGCCTCGCAACGAGTGCGTGAACGGCCCAGACTAAAGGCTGATCTTCCAGTTCAACGCCCTTGTCCCCGTAAACTACGCCCGTTTCGCTCCCCACCGCTTCGATGTCGAAAAGCCTGAGGATCTCGCTCACGCGAAACTGATACTCGGTGGAGGTCATCTGGCGGGACGTACGGACCGGGACTGGGGCGAGTGTGCGCGCGACCTCGGACCGGATGGATCCGGTCATTGGGCACGCATCGCGTTGGGTCCGCAGTGGTCGCTCACCGTCAAGATGTTCCCATCGCTTTCCACTCTCCAGTTTGCCGTCCTGGTTCCGTAGTTGAAGGCATGAGTGTAACCGCCGAAGTCCCTGTAGCGCTGGGCCGTGCCTGAGAAGAATATGGCCGATGCGCTGTACTCAGTCGTCACGTATACCCACACGACCTGACCCGAGGGGCAGCTGAGCGAGCCGCTGACGCTCGTCGTTGCTGCCTGCGCGGGCACCGCGGATGTCGTTGCCAATGCCAGTGCCGCGCAGAAGCAGACCGCGGCCGATATTAGAGCTTTCAATGCTTCCCCCTGATTGTCCGGACGGGATTCAGATGCAATCGCCGTCACTGGTTCGTGAACTCTTGCATGACTTTCGCCATTGCACAAGGGCCCGGATTATCATATGACCAGCCAGCATAATTGCTTGGTGAAGGTGCCGATTTCGCGGGAGCATACGCCTTCACGGGAAGTCTATCTACCTCCACCGAAAGACCACTTTGCGAGAGGAAGTTTCTCGGGAAGGCCGAGGGTTACAGTACAAATCTTCGCAGCCTTTCTCGTCAGCTAATTGAGCCCAACGACCTCCCCTGCTTTCGGCACATCTCCGGTGAGCACGGCATGTCGGGCAACTCCACGAGCAAGCATTTAGCTCCCAAGGGCGCGAGGGGCTCCCCCTCTCGCCGTGTCCCGGGAGTTAGCCAACCGGTTCCGCCGCCCGTGGTTCGCAGCTCGATGTCAGAGCTCGCGCCGCTCCGACCATGCCGACTCGGCATCATCTTTCTGCTCTTTATGTATTGGACAGCATCGATCGAGGCTTCTGATACTGGAGGAAAGCCCCCACAGCCCCGAGGAGTCCCCGTGACCCACAAGCCCCGCCACGCTGGCCAGGCCATCGTCGATTCCCTCGCCCTGCACGGCGTCAAACGCGTGTTCGCGGTCCCCGGCGAGAGCTACCTCGCCGTCCTCGACGGCCTCCACGGCACCGAGATCGAGACAATCGTCGTCCGCCAGGAGGGCGGCGCAGCCTACATGGCCGAGGCCCACGGCAAGTTCACGGGCGAGCCCGGCGTCGCGATGGTCACGCGCGGCCCCGGCGCCGCCAACGCGTACGTCGCCCTGCACACCGCATGGCAGGACGGCACGCCCATGGTCCTTTTCGTGGGCCTCGTCCCGATCGCCGACCGCATGCGCGAGTCCTTCCAGGAGTTCGACCCGAACGCATGGTTTGGCACCCAGACGAAGCGCGTCTTCGTGCTCGACGAGCCCGGCCGCGCGTCGGAGATCGTCGCCGAGGCCTTCTTCGCGGCGAAGTCGGGGCGGCCGGGGCCCGTCGTCGTCGGGCTTCCCGAGGACATCATCACGAAGGCGTACGACGGCGAGCTCACGGCCCCGATCTCCGTCGCCGAGGGCGCGGTGTCGCCCCGCGAGCTTGAGCAGCTCACGGCGGCCCTCGCCAAGGCCGAGAAGCCCCTCATCTACGTGGGCGGCCAACGCTGGACCCCGGACGCGGCGGCCGCGATCACGCGCTTCGCCGAACGCAACGGCATCCCGGTCGCCCAGGACTGGCACGCCTCCGACCGCGTCCCGTTCACGTCCCCGGCCAACATCGGCTCGCTCGGCTACGGCCGCGGCGCCAAGGCGGCCCAGATGTTCGACGACGCCGACGTCCTCCTCGCGATCGGCGCCCTCCCGACCGACGTGCCCACCGATGGCTTCACGCTCCGGCAGCGCCCCGACGCCGTGAACTTCCTCGTGAGCATCGACACGACGCTGCGCGGCCGGTCCGGCGCGGTCAGCTCCCACATCCTCGCGTCCCCGGTCGCGTTCGCGGAGGCCGTCGAAGGCCTCGATCTCGGCCGGACCGCGGACTGGGACGCCTGGCGGGCGAGCGGCCACGAGGCCCACCGCGCGCTCGCAACGATCGACGACGACGAACTCCCCGCCACCGCCGCGGGCACCGCCCACATGAGCGCCGTGCTCCGGGAGCTCATCGAGCGGCTGCCCGAGGACGCCGTGTGCACGATCGGCGCGGGGAACCACACGATCTGGGCGCAGCGCTTCTTCCCCACGAACGTCTTCCCGTCTCAGCTCGCGACGCGCAACGGGTCGATGGGCTACTCGATCCCGTCCGCCGTCGCGGCGGGCCTCGAAAGCCCCGAACGCCTCGTCATCGCGGTGTGCGGGGACGGCGAATTCCTCATGAATGGCCAAGAACTCGCGACGGCGGCGCAATACGGGGTGCCGGTCCTCGCCGTCGTCATGGACAACGGACAGTACGCGACGATCCGCGAGCACCAAGAGCAGCACTTCCCCGGCCGCGTGTCCGGCACGCAGCTCTCCAACCCGGACTTCGCCGCGTTCGCCCGCGCCTTCGGCGGCCACGGCGAGACGGTGACGAGCGACGCCGAGGCCGCGGGCGCCGTCGAACGCTCCCTCAAGGCGGTGACCGAGCAGCGCAGGTCCGCGCTCATCCACGTCATCACCGACCAGAAGATCAGCCTCCCCTGACCAACCCTCACGGAGAATCCATGTACAAGGTCACCAACCCAGCGACCGGCCAGCTCGAGGCCGAGTTCGCCACCGCGACCGACGCCCAGATCCAGGCTGCGATCGCCTCCGCGGACGCCGCGTTCGCCGCGCTCAAGCGCCTCGACCCGGCCGCACGCGCGGCGCTCCTCACCCGCGTCGCCGAGCTCCACGCCGAACGCCGCGACGAGCTCGCCGCGATCATCACCCGCGAGATGGGCAAGCCGATTGCCCAGGCGCTCGGCGAAGTGGATGTCGTCGTCTCCATCTACCGCTACTACGCCGAGAACGGGCCCGGCTTCCTCGCGGACGAGGTGATCGACGTCGCGGCGGGCGGGACCGCCGTCGTCCGCAAGGAAGGCCTCGGTGCGCTCCTCGGGATCATGCCGTGGAACTACCCGTACTATCAGGTGGCCCGCTTCGCCGCGCCCAATCTCATGCTCGGCAACACGATCCTGCTCAAGCCCGCGCCGCAGTGCCCCGAATCCGCGCTCGCGATGGAGGCGATCTTCCGCGACGCCGGCGCCCCCGAGGGCGCGTACGCCACCGTCTTCGCGACGAACGGGCAGATCGCGGACATCATCGCCGATCCGCGCGTTCAGGGCGTGTCCCTCACGGGCTCCGAGCGGGCGGGCGAGACCGTGGCCGAGATCGCGGGCCGGAACCTCAAGAAGGTCGTGCTCGAGCTTGGCGGTTCGGACCCGTTCGTGGTCCTCGACGCGGCGGACCTGGACGCCATCGTTGCGCGCGCCGTCTCCGGCCGCATGGGCAACGCAGGCCAGGCCTGCAACGCCGCGAAGCGCTTCATCGTGCTGGACGAGCTCTACGACGAGTTCGTCGGCAAGTTCGTCAGCGCCCTCGCCGCGATCACGCCCGGCGACCCGACGGACCCCGAGACCTTCCTCGGCCCGCTCTCGTCGCGCGCCGCGGCGGACACGCTCCAGGCACAGCTCGACGCCGCCGTCGCGGGAGGCGCCACCGTGCTCCTCGGCGGCGGGAAGCTGCCCCCCGGCGAAGCTGACAGCTCGGCGTTCTTCGCCCCGGCCGTGCTCGCGGACGTGAGCCCCGACATGGACGTTTACCGGCAGGAGCTCTTCGGCCCCGTCGCGATGGTCTTCCGCGCGGCGTCCGAGGCCGAGGCCGTGCGGATCGCCAACGACACCCCGTTCGGCCTCGGCGCCTCCGTCCACTCCGACGACCCCGAGAAGGCCGCCCGCGTCGCCGACCAGCTCACGGCGGGCATGGTCTCGATCAACGAAGCGGGCGGCTCGTCCGCCGAACTCCCGTTCGGGGGCGTCAAGCGCTCCGGCGTCGGGCGCGAGCTCGGGCGCTACGGCATGGAGGAGTTCGTGAACCGGAAGCTCATCCGCGTCCGGGCATGATGCGAACTCGTAGAGTGTGACCGTGCACAGTCCCGCAACGCCCGAGGCGAACGCGCGCTGGTCCGAGCTGCTCTCGGCCCTCGCCGAGCGGTCGGCGCAGATGGCGGACGAGTTCATCGAGCGGGTCGCCGGGATCCGCGAATACGGCACGGGCCTCGTCGCGGCCGAGGACGTGCGCGCGACCGCCGCCCACACGTTCTCCCTGCTGGTGTCCGCGCTCCGGGCCGGCGGTACGACGGACGACGGCCCCCTCGCCTACGCCCGCGAGCTCGGCGCCCGTCGCGCCCGCTCGGGGATCCCGCCGTCGTCCCTCACCTCCGCCGTCCGGCTCGACTTCAGCATCATCTGGAGCCACCTGCTCGAGCTCGCCGCGGAGGGCGACGCCGCGCTGCTCGCCTCGCGCGTCGAATCCGTGTGGCACGTGGTCGACGCGTACGCGGCCGAGACCCACACGAGCTACCTTGCCGAGCGGGTCCGCATGGCCCAGGAGGAATCGAGCGTCCAGCGCGAATTCGTCGCGCAGCTGTTCGGCCCCGAATCGCTGTCCCCGGACTCGCTCACGCGGATCGGTGCGGCGCTCCGGGTGGATCCCTCGGCGTCGTTCGTTGTGGCCGCTGGTTCTGGGGCCGCGGGCGCCGTGATCCGCGCGCTCGGCGGCGGAGTCCCGGGCCGCGTGCGCGTGCACGTGTACGAGGCCGGGAGCGCCGTGTACGGCTTCTGGCAGGAGCCCCGCAGCGGGAGCCCCGTGCCCGCGGGCCTCGCGAGAGTGCCGTGCGGGCTCGTGCGGGGCGTGTCCGGGCTCGCGGGCCTGCGCGCGTCCGCGGCGGTTGCGGCGGCGCTCGCCGACGAGGCGAACGACGACGACGCCGGTCCCCTCGAGCTCGAGGCCGCCTGGCATCGTGTGGCCCGGCGGCTGCTCGAGGACTCGGGCATCTCGCTCGCCGCGCTCCTCGACCGCTCGCTCGAGGCCTGCCGCGACTCGGAGCGCGAGCGGCTCGAGGAGACCGCGCGGACGTTCATCGCGAACGGGAGCGTGACCGAGACCGCCGCCGCGCTCTACTGCCACCGGAACACGATCCTCAACCGGCTCGCGCGGTTCCACGAGCTCACCGGGGTGGACCTGTCGGTGCCTCAGCAGGCGGCTCGGGTGCTGGTGGCGTGGGCGTGACGGCGCTCCGGCTCTGCGTCCCTGCCGGCCCGCACCGGCACCGCCCAACCACCCAGGCCACACCACACGCGCCGCCACCCCAGCCCGCACCGCCGTCTCGACCAAGCCACCACCACAAGGAATCTCATGACCGCGCGCCCGACCAGCAGGATCCTCACGGAGCTCGAGAAAGCAGTCGGCACCGCGAAGCTCAGCACTGACGCCGCCGTCCTTGCCGAGTACAGCCGCGACCTCGGGCCCACCGACGCGGCGGCGCTTCCCCTGGCCGTCGTGTTCGCCGAGTCGGTCGAGGACGTGCAGGCGACGGTCCGAACGTGCTCGGCGACGGGCACCAGAATCGTCCCGCGCGGCGCCGGCACGGGGCTTTCGGGCGGGGCGCACGCCGTCGAGAACTCGATCGTGCTGAGCCTCGAACGCATGAACCGCATTCTCGAGATCCGCCCGGATGACGAGGTCGCCGTCGTCGAGCCAGGCGTGATCAACGCGGACCTCAACACGGCGGCCGCCGAACACGGCCTCATGTACGCCCCCGACCCGGCGAGCCACAGCTTCTCGACGATCGGCGGGAACATCGGCACGAACGCGGGCGGCCTCCGGTGCGCCAAGTACGGGGTGACCCGGGATTCGGTGCTGGGCCTCGACGTCGTGCTCGCGGACGGAACGCTCATCCGCACGGGCCGCAGCACGTTCAAGGGCGTCGCGGGCTACGACCTCACGGGACTCCTCGTCGGCTCGGAGGGGACGCTCGGGATCGTGGTGCGGGCCACCGTGCGGCTTCGCTACCTCCCCGTGGACGTGCGGACGATTGCCGCGTTCTACCCCGATTTCGCGTCGGCCGCGGCGGGCGTCCTCGCGGTCGGGAGGGCGCGCGTGCAGCCCGCGATCATGGAGCTCATGGACGCCGGATCGCTCGCGGACGCCGACCGGCTCAACGGCTCCGACCTCCTGGCCCGCGGCAACGCACTCCTCCTCATCCAGACGGACGGCTTCGGCGCGGAGCGCGAGGCGGAGGTCGTGCGGCGCGTGCTGGCCGGGACGGGGGCGGCTCTGCATGCCGAGGATCCGGAGGAGGCCGAGCGCCTCGTGTTCCTCCGGCGCAACAGCCGCGGCATCGGGCGGGACAGCGAGTTCCGCGTGGGGGAGGACGTCGCGGTGCCGCGCTCGCGGCTTGTGGACTATGTGCGCGAGCTCGAGCGCATGGCCGAGGACCATCGCGTGGCGGTCAAGGTCGTCGCGCATGCCGGCGACGGCAACCTGCACCCCGAATTCTGGGTCGATTCCAAGGCGCCGGACATCCGCGAGGCCATGGCGCGCCTCGACCGCGCGCTCGACGAGTCAATCGACGTCGCCCTCGCGATGGGCGGCACGATCACGGGCGAGCACGGGATCGGCTCCTTCAAGCTGCGCTGGCTCCCGCTCGAGCACTCCGAGCGGCTGCGTGAGCTTGAGCACGGCGTGAAGGCAGTCTTCGACCCCCAAGGCATCCTGAACCCCGGCAAGGCGGTCTGATCCTCGCACAGCCAGCTCAGGCGCGCAGGCAGCACAGACGAGCGGACGACGGCGGGCGCGCACCCGCCGTCGTCCGCCCGCCCGATATCCTGAGATGGTGAGCGACACCCTTCCCCCGTGCCCCCAGTGCGGAAGCGAATACACCTACGAAAACGGAACTCTTCTCGTGTGCCCGATGTGCGGCCACGAATGGGAGGCTCTCGTGGAGGGCGAGGAAACTGCCGCCGAGGAGGCGGGCGTCATCAAGGACGCCGTGGGCAACGTGCTGAGCGACGGCGACACTGTGACCGTCGTCAAGAACCTCAAGGTCAAGGGCAGTTCGCTCGTTGTCAAGGCGGGCACGAAGGTGCGCAACATCCGCCTGGTCGACGGCGTAGGCGATCACGACATCGACTGCAAGATCGACGGCATCGGCCCGATGCAGCTCAAGTCGTCGGTGGTCAAGAAGGCCTAGCCCAGCTCGGGCCGGGCTCGAGCTGATTCAGTCCTCGTCCGGGCCTTCGGCCGGCTCCTCGGAGTGGGCGCGGATTTCCGTCGCCTCGAGATCGGTGTCACCCTCCGCGGGTGCCTCGCTGTGGACGCGGTCCTCGTCGTTTTCGATGCCTGAGAACGGTGCCATGGGGGAATCGCCTCGATTCTTTAGCGTTTGTTGGCCTTTGTCCCCACAAACCAGCCTAGAACCGCTCGTCGCGGCTGGCCATGGCCTACGCGGCGGGGTTGCGTGAGGCTCTCCCCAAGGCTGGGGGTCACGTTCCGCGGGCCGCAACCCGCGGAACGTGACCCCCAGATGGGCAGTCAGTTCCAGCTCGACTTGAGGTGCCAGGCCTGCAGGCTGTCGAGAGTTGCCGTACCGCTGTCGGCGAAGACGCTCACGCCCGTGCTCGTGGGATCCGGGAAGATCTGGTCGGTGAGCACCACCTGCCCCCGGTCCCCGAAGACCTCGACCGACGAGGCATCGATGAGGATGTGGAGCGTCACTCCGCCTTGGTCGAGCGGCAGAGGCGCCGACTTGACGCCCGCGAAGCTCGACGCGAAGTCGACCTTGCCCGAATGGGTGCGGTCCACGTAGACCTGCCCGGTTTTGGTGTCGTAGCCGATCTGGGTGTACTGGCTCTCCCCGTTCTGACCGCTGCCCGCGCGGACATTGAGCCCGAATTTCGACGCCGTTCCGGCCGAGAGGTGCGCGGTGAGCTCGAGCGTGCTGCCCGTGACGCTCAAGGGCGTCGCCGCGTTCGAGGCCGTGACGTCCTTGAGATTCGCCGCCGAACCGTTGCGCAGCTCGGCGAGACCGCTCACGGGCTGTTGGACGAGCCGCACCTTTCCACCGATGGTGCTGAGCGAGAGCGTGCGGGGGAACGTTTCAGCGCCCTTCCACGGGCTCGTCGGGACCTGTCCGGCGTAGTCCCAGTTGCTCATCCACGCGACCCCGATGCGCTCGCCGTCCGGGGTGTTGTTCCAGGTGTTGGCCGCGTAGAAGTCGGCGCCATAGTCCACCCAATGCGCGCGCTGGTTGGCGCTGAGCGCGGTGTCGTCGCTGAGGCTGAAGGCGTCGGCCAGGATGTGCCCCCACCCGCCCGTGCTGTGATCGACGACCTGGAGCTGCGCCTGCTTGCCCATGAGGTCCTGGAGGTCCCAAGAGGCCCAGTCGAGGCTTTCGCTGTTGGCGCCCGTCGCCGATCGCACGACCTGACCGCCGACGACGAGGTTCACCGACGTCTGGGTGTCCCACGGCTTGGCGGCGGCGTCCGCGAAGATGATGTCGCCGACCATGAGGTGGCCCCAGCCCATGGAGCCGTCGTTGTCATCGACGACTTGGATCTGGGCCTGCTGGCCCTGGTACTGGGTCACGTCCCAGTTCGTGAACGTCAGGTCGGGGCTGTTGTTGCCGGTCGTCGTGGCGACGACTTTGCCACCGACGACGAGGTTGACCGCCGTCGGGTTCGCCTGGCCCCACGGGTGGTTGCCGCCCGCAACCTGCAGATCGATGAACGGGCTGGTGACCGTGAACGACGGCGACGTGATGGTGCCCTTGCCGGGATCGCCGTCGGGCGCGTAGGTGTCGAGCGCCTTCGGCCCGAGCTGGTTCGGAAGGCTTTCCGTGGACGGACCGGAGTTCGCGAAGGATCCTGTGGCCGTCCAGCCTGTTCCGTAGGTCGTGCCGGAGAAGTCCGCGAAGACCTGGCCCGCCGGCAGAGTCCCGAACGGTGCCGCTCCGGGGATGTAGGGGTGGTTACCGCCGCCCACGAGGAAGTTGAGGTGAGGCTTCGTGATCGTGAAGGTCGTAGAGCTCAGGGTGCCCGTTGACCCGTCGCCGCCGTTGAAGCTGTTGACGAGGTACGTGCCGGGGTAGCCGGAGACGGTCTGCTGATTCGGCAGCGTGCCCGCGGCAGGGGCCGTGCCGAACGCCGTGCCGGTCGCGGTCCAGGTGCCGTAGCTCCCCGACTCGAACGTGTCGAGGGGAGTTCCCGCGGGCGGGGTGTAGGTGGCGGGCTCGTCGGGCGTGAAGTTCGTGCCGTCGAATTGGCCGACGAGGTACTGCACCCCGGTGCCGCCGACGCTCAGGCTGAGGACCCACTTCGTGTTCTGCGTGTTCCCGTCGACGGGCAGCTGATAGAGGTCGGGCATCTCCCACACGCCGCTCGTGGATCCGGCGGGGCCAAAGTCGCTCACATGGGACCAGTTCTTGAGGTCCGGGGAACGGTAGAACGAGACCTTGTGCTGATCGGACAGCGCGATGACCATCATCCAGCTGTGCGTCGGCGCGTACCAGAACACCTTGGGGTCGCGGAAGTTCACGGAGTGGAGGTCGAGGACGGGATTGCCGGCGTACTTCGTCCACGTCTTGCCCTGGTCGGTGCTGTACGCGATCGACTGCTTCTCGACGTCGGTGCCCTTCTCGACGCTCGTGTACATCGCGACCATGGGCGGGTTCCCCGGGGTGCCGAAGCCGCTCGTGTTGTCCTTGTCGACGACGGCGCTGCCCGAGAAGAACGCGCTGCTGCCGGGGTCTCGTTGTGGTTCGGTCACGGGAATGTCGTTCCAATGCACGAGGTCGGTGCTCGTGGCGCCTTGCCACGTTCCGTAGCTGTACAGGTAGTAGCGGCCGTCGCGGTAGACGAGGCCGTTGGGGTCGCCCATCCAGTTCTGCGGGAGGGTGAAGTGGAACTGCGGCCGGTACGGCTCGTCGTAGGTGGACGGTGCGGGTGCCAAGCTTGCCGCGGTGATCGCGGGGAGCGCTAGCGCAGTGGCCATCGCCACGGCCGTCGTGGATGCTGCGCGGCGTCGCCGTTGAGAGGGGAACATCAGGAACCTCTTTGTTCGAAGGGGGACACTCCCGGCGCTCTCGAGTGGTAACTCGATTTATCACGAGGAGCTGAGATGGTCGAAGTGAGTGATAACTCGATTTATCAGGAGTGTGAGCCCGGCCACGCGAGAAGGCAAGATGTTCAGGAACTGTTACCGGCGCCGTCCCGGATTATGACCGAACTGTCACCGTGGAGCCGGCGGGGCCACCGAGCCCCGTTCGATGAGCTCGCCGCGCACGTTCTGCCGCGCGGGCACGGCCTCGCCGTCGATGAGTGCGAGCAGGGCCTTGGTCCCCAGCTCTCCCATGCGGTAGTGCGGCAGGCTCACAGTGGTCAGCGCCGGGCGGACACGATCGGCGAGTTCTTCCTGATCGTCGTAGCCGACGAGGGACACGTCGCGCGGTACTTCGAGTCCGAGGGCTTGGGCCGCGAGCAGCGCCCCGACCGCTATGCGGTCATTGCCGCACAGAAGCGCGCTCGGCCTGTTCGTGCCGCTGAGGACGGCTGTGGCGCGCTCGTAGCCCGAATCGATCATGTATGGGCCGAAGGTCACGGCGTCGTCGGAGACCGGCAAGCCGGCTGCGCGCATGCGGTCCCGGAACGCTTGGGTCCGCTCGAGCGTGGCCCACTCGCGCTCGTCGCCCGCAAGGTAGACGATCTCGCGGTGCCCTGCGTCGATGAGGCACTGTGCTGCGAGCTCGCCTCCGTGCCGTTCGTCCGGTACGACGGCGGGGAGCTGCGGCGACCCGCTCCGCGCCAAAGCGTTGACCAGAACTGCCGGAAGGCTTGCCATCTCCGGCGGAACCGCTCTCTCCCGCATGACGGTCCCCGCGTAGATGAGGCCGTCCACGCGCCGGTCGACCAGCTCGCGAACCGCCGCGGCCTCGACGTCGGCATCTCCCATCGTGTTCACGAGGAAGACGAGCCGCCCAGTTGCCCACGCGACGTCGTGCGCTGCCCGCACGATCTGCCCCGCAAACGGTGAGGAGGCAATCCCGTCGGTGATGAATCCGATGGTCTCTGTGCGCCGCAATCTCAGCTGCCGCGCCGTCACATCGGGCCGGAAGCCGAGATCCTCGACGGCGGCAAGGATCCGGGCGCGCGCCTCCTTGCCGATGCGGGCGTCGCTGCGGTCGTTGAGCACGAAGGAGACGGCGGTCGGCGAAACTCCGGCCGCCCGCGCCACATCCCGCATAGTCGGACGGCGCCCGCCGGCTCCGCGTCCCTTAGTCACCAGACCTCCACCGCGCGCTGAATCGGACCCCCCCAGCCTAAAGGGCGCCGGGCTCTCAGACTGGATGAACGGACTCTCCCGGGTTCGTGCATCGCGCGACGGTCGACGGCGCCGCCTGCCTCCCGCGCGGGCGGTTCGGCATCGCTGGACTACGGGAACGGACCACAGCAGACTGGCTACACGAGACCCCCGAGTGCTTGCCGTTGAAAGGACAGTCAATGCTCGACCTCTTGGTCTACCTGCCCCTTCTTGTGACCGTAGTGGGCGTCGTCGTCGCCGTTGCCGTCATCAGGCTGCTCATCAAATTGATGTGGAAAGTGGCGGAACCGAACGAGGCGCTGATCATTTCCGGCCTGACCCGGGGAAATGCGGATACCACGGACGGCATGGACTTCAAGATCGTCACCGGGAAGGGCGCGCTCGTGGTTCCCGGACTCCAGACGGTCAGGACATTGTCGCTCACGCTCAACGAAACAGAGCTTCAGGTCAACTGCGTGACCTCGCAGGGGATTCAGGTGATCGTGGAGGGCGTCGTCATCTACAAGATCGGCGATTCCGCACCCTTCATCGCGAATGCGGCGAGGAGGTTTCTCGGCCAACAGCCAAAAATGGAAAGCCAGGTCTACAACGTTTTTGAGGGCCACCTGCGCTCGATCATTGGCAGCATGACGATGGAAGAAATCATCCGTGAGCGCGACAAGCTCGCCTCTTTGGTCCGCAGCGCGAGCGGCACGGAAATGGAGAAGCTCGGTCTCGTGGTCGATTCCCTCCAGATCAAAGACCTGCAGGACCCCACGGGCTACATCCAGAACCTGGCCAAGCCGCATATCGCTCAGGTCAAGATGGAGGCCAGGATCGCCGAGGCGACGAGGAACCGCGAAGCCGCGGAGAAGGAAGCAGAAGCTGCGGCGCAGATCGCCGATGCCCAGAGCCTTTCCGCGATCAGGCAATCGGCGGCCCAAGCCAATGCGGAGACCGCCAGGGCCAACGCCGCTCAGGCGGGCCCGCTGGCCGAGGCCACGGCACGGCAGAAAGTCGTGGTCCAGGAGACCGAGGTCGCAAAGCTGGAGGCCGACCGCGAGGAGCAGAAGCTGCAGACGTCCATTCGCAAGCCCGCCGACGCCAAAGCCTATGCCCTGCGTACGGAGGCGGAAGCCCAGAAGGCCGCCGACATCAGCGCGTCCGAGGCGCGGGCACGTCGCACGGAGCTAGAGGCTCAGGCGAACGCCCGCAAGGTGGAGGTCGAGGCGCAGGCCAACGCCAGCGCCGCGGCCGCCATGGCGGGGGCCACCAAGGTCACCGGTGAGGCAGAAGCGGCTGCGACGAAGGCGCGCGGAGACGCCGCAGCCTCTGCGATCAAGGCAAAGTCCTTGGCGGAGGCGGACGGCATCAAGGCGCGCGCCGAAGCTCTGGGAGCCAACCAGGAGGCAGTCATCTCCCAGCAGCTTGCCGAGAATATGCCCGCGATCGTGGCCGCCGCTGCCGAGCCCTTCGCCCACGTTGATCAGCTGACCGTCCTGAACGGCGGCGAAGGGCTCAACAGCATGGTGGGCGGGATTTTGGCGCAGGTCGGCAATTTCCTGCCATCGATCACCGGGGCGCTCAAGAACGGCAAGGTGCCGCCGTCGCGACCCAACAAAGCTCCCGAGGCGTAGCGACGCCGATGCACAAGGATGTTGACCGCAGCCTGACCGGCAAGATCGGGCGGGTCACGGGACGGATCGGGCCGGGCACGGTCGGAGAGGTCATGTTGCCATTCCACGGCGGCACGAGCGCCTTCCACGCGCACCCCTACGACAAGACCAGCGTGTTCGATGTGGGTGACCAGGTGCTGGTCATCTATTACGAGCCGCCGCAGACGGTTTTCGTCGAGGAGCTGCCGGACGTGCTGAGGGGAGCTTAAAAGAGTGACGTCCCGTGGGTCGTGACCCACGGGACGTCACCTCTGAGCGACGAGTTAGTTGGCGGCGGCGAGCTCGGCAGCCGCGAGGGTCGCGACAACGCCGCGGATGCCGTCGACGACCTCGACGTCGTCCTGGGGCTCGACGGCGGCGAAGCGCTGGTAGGAGCCGCCGACGGCGAGCTTCGCGTCGTCAAGCACCGTCGCGCCGGCGACCTTGAGGGACTTGCGGATGTCGTCGTGGCTCCAGACCCCGCCGTACTGGCCGGCCGACGTGCCGATGACCGCGGCGAGCGTGCCGACGGCCGCGCCCTGACCGAACGGGCGGGAGATCCAGTCGATCGCGTTGTTGAGGACGGCCGGCATCGTGCCGTTGTACTCGGGGGAGACGAACAGGATGCTGTCCGCGGCGGCGACTGCAGCGCGGAGCTCGGCGGCCTTGGCCGGGACCTTGCCCTCGACGTCGAGGTCCTCGTTGTAGAACGGGATCTCCTCGAGCCCGGCGAACGTCGTCACCGTGGTGCCCTCGGGCGCCGTCTCGGCGGCGATCTGGGCGAACTTGCTGTTCACGGACTCGGCACGCAGGCTGCCGACGAGGGTCAGGATGGTCTTCTCGGCCACGGGCTCTCCTTGGTTGAGGGTGTCACGCCATTGTCGGCGTTTCTGTGATGTGTCAACCAATTATGAAGTCCCCGCCATTCCGGCCCGCATTATGAGCTTCGTCACATCCTGCGTCGTCTGCCCGTGACGGCCAGAAGCGGACGACGACGACGCTCGCCGCGCGCCGTCGTCGTCCGCTTACCCGAGGTGCCTACGCCGCGACGAGCCCGTGCCAGTCCGAGGCGAGGGGCAGTCCGTGGGCTTCCGAGACGGAGCGGTTCGTCACGCGGCCGCCCGCGACGTTGAGCCCCTGGGCCAGCGCGGGGTTCTTCTCGAACGCCGTCTCGACGCCGAGGTCCGCGAGCTGCACGGCGTAGCGGAGCGTGACGTTCGTGAGCGCATAAGTCGACGTGTTCGGCACGGCGCCTGGCATGTTCGCGACGCAGTAGAAGATCGAGTTGTGGACGCGGAAGGTGGGGTCCTGATGTGTCGTGGGGTGCGAGTCCTCGAAGCACCCGCCCTGGTCGATCGCGATGTCGACGAGCACCGAGCCGGGCTTCATGCGGGACACGAGCTCGTTGGTCACGAGCTTCGGCGCCTTCGCGCCGGGCACGAGGACGGAGCCGATCACGAGATCCGCCTCGACGAGCGACTTCTCGATCTCGTACTTGTTCGATGCGACAGTCTTGAGCCGGCTGCCGTAGAGCGCGTCGAGCTCCTGGAGCCGCGCGATGTTGATGTCGAGGATCGTCACGTCCGCCCCGAGTCCCATCGCGACGACGGCGGCGTTCGTCCCCGCGACGCCCGCCCCGAGCACCACGACCTTTGCGGGCCGAACGCCCGGGACGCCGCCGAGCAGCACGCCCTTGCCGCCGTTCGGCGCGAGGAGCGCCTGCGCGCCCACCTGCACGGAGAGCCGGCCCGCGACCTCGGACATCGGGGCGAGGAGCGGGAGCGAACGGCCCTCCTGGACCGTCTCGTACGCGATGGCCGTGACGCCCGCGTCGAGCAGTGCGCGCGTGAGCGCGGGCTCGGCGGCGAGGTGGAGATACGTGAACAGGATGAGGCCCTTGCGGAAGTGGTGGTATTCGGAGGCGATCGGCTCCTTGACCTTCATGATCATGTCGGCGCGCGCCCAGACGTCCGCGGCGTCGGGGACGATCTCGGCGCCTGCCACGCGGTACTCGTCGTCGGTGATGCCCGAGCCGAGACCTGCCCCGCCCTCGACGAGCACGGTGTGCCCGCGGGCGACGAACTCGTGCACGCCCGCGGCCGTGATGGCCACGCGGAACTCGTTGTTCTTGATCTCCTGGGGGACTCCGATGATCATTGTCGTCTCCGTTGCTCGAGGCCATGGTGGGCCGCTCGTAGGGGTGCTGTCCGGGGGCTTCCGCGGTGCTTCCAGCGTAGGCACGCTGTGAGGCAAGCAACAGCGATCTTGCGCGCCCCCTCGAGGCGACTTCCGCGGAATTCCGGGGATCTCGCCGTCGTCCGTTCGACAGATGTCCCACATTGGAGCGGCAAATGTCCCCTCGTGTGCGGTGCCCTCCCGTATGCTGGAGGGCATGCGCGAAGGGGTCGACGAGCTCGTCGAGAAGGCAGCCAAGAAGCTCGGCCGGGGGCTCTCCGTCGAGGATCTCGACGGGCTGCTCGTCGCCTACTCGTCGAACCAGGCACACGCCGACCCTGTGCGCGTCAACTTCCTGCTCAGCAAGCGCGTCCCGGCCGACGTGAGCGCGTGGCAGCTCTCGCACGGGATCGCGACGGCGGTCCGTCCCGTCGCGGTGCCGCCCAACCCCGGGCTCGGCATGTACGGGCGCGTGTGCGTGCCGCTGCTCGTGCGCGGCTTCCGCGTGGGCTACCTGTGGGTCCAGCAGGAGCCTGACGAGCAGAGTGCGACGGCGATCCTCGCCGCGCTGCCTAGTGTCCGGCTCGAGATCGAGCTCATCGCCGGGCTCCTGCTGGATTCGAACACGGCGGCCTCGGCCCATCGGCGCGAGCGGGAATCGACGTTCCTCGCCGCGGCGCGGGGCGACAAGGCCGCGCTCTCGGAGATCGCGGGCTGGCGCGAGGTGCACGGGCACGCCCCGTGGCAGGTCGCGACGCTCCTCGACCCCGACGGCGTCAGCCCCGAGGACCCGCAGGCCGCCGTCGTCGCGACGAGCACGGCTGCGATGCTCGCTACGGCGGGCATCGATCCCGCCCTGTTCACGGCGGGAGCCGAGACGCACTCCGTCGTCCTCTTCGTCCACTCGACCGGCCGCGCGAGCCACGCCGCCGTCCTGACCCACTACGAACGCGAGCTCGCGAAGCGCTCGGGACGCCCCGCGGGGCGCGTCCTCGTGGGGATCAGCGAGCCGTTCACCTCGCTGCGCGGGCTTCCCGACGCCTACGCCCAGTCGAAGGTCGCGGCGCAGGCGGCAGCCGTGGACCCGCCGCTTGGGGAGCTCGTCGACGTCCGGTCGGTCGGCGTGTACCAGCTCATGGGGGCGCTCGACTCGGAGCCCTCGAGCGTCTTCGCCGACCTGGTCGCGGAGGAGGACCGCGACGGCGAGCTCCTGCCCGTCCTCGAAGAGCTCTACGACAGCGACGGCGCCGTGCAGGCCGTTGCCGACCGGCTGCACGTGCACCGGTCGACCGTGTACCACCGGATCGCGCGCGTGCGGAAGCTCCTCGGCGCCGATCCGCTCGGCGGGCGCGTGCGGCAGGAGCTGCACCTCGCGCTCAAGGCCCGCCGCTGGGCAGGGCGGCCCCGGATCTGAACTGGCCACGCGTGGGCGAGAGGTGGCCACGCGTGGGCGAGAGGTGGCCACGCGTGGGCGAGAGGTGGCCACGCGTGGCCACCCGACGCGTGGCCACGTCTCGCCTGGGATCAGGCGCCGGGCTCGCCCCTCCCTGTCTTGTGCGCAGCCTTCTGCGCGGCGACCCACTCAAGCACGTCCTCGCGGCGGATCCGGCGATGCGTCCCCCGGTACTCGACCGGCCACACGCCCAGGTCCGTGAGCTTGCGGACGTACGAGTGGCTGATCCCCGCGAGCTCCGCCGCCTGCGCGACGGTGAGGACGTCCTCGGCGCTGCTCACCGTGGCGGATTCTCCCCGGGCGAGCCGGGCGAGGAGGTCGAGGACGGCGTCGCGCGCTTCATCCGGGAGCCGGTAGGCCGTCCCGTCGGCGAAGATCGTGACGTCGCCGGCGCTGAGGGCGCGGGCGAGCGAGGCGGCGTCATCGGCGCCGAGGGCGGGAGCGGTGCGCGGGGCGAAGCGGCTCATGCCGCCCAGCGTATGAGGTGAGCTGCGTCGCCGTCGCCCCTTGTCGCTGAGTCATCCCCGGCGCCGAGCTCCCCAGTTTCCGTCTTCCCCACGTTCCGATCTCCCCAACTTCGCGGACGACGACGGCGCGACCCGCCGCGATTTCGCCGCGCGAACCAGCTGGGGTCCCCAAAACTTGGGGAGCTCGGCCCGGATGCGTCGCAGAAGCTGGGGAAACCGGCGGCCCCGCCCTATCGCCGGGAGCGCACGACTGCCCGCATCCCCCTTCTTCGCACCGACGAGAGGGAGATGAACGGTGAGCCAGACGCCCCCGGAGCAGCAGGGCCAAAACCCTTACAGCCAAAACCCTTACAGCCAGCAGCCCAGCTATGCCCAGCCCCACCCATACTCCCAGACGCACCCGTACGCAGCACCAGCCCCGGGCTATGCGGTGATCTTGCCCCAGCCGAAGGGCTGTTCGGTGGCGTCGATGGTGCTGGGCCTCGTGAGCATCTTCTTCGGCTGGACGTTCATCGCCCCGACGATCGGGTTCATTCTCGGCCTTGTCGGACTTCGTCGCGAGCCCGCCGGCCGTGGCATGGCGGTCGCGGGAATCGTCCTCAACGGGATCATGCTCTTGGGCTGGGCCCTGCTCGTGCTGTTCGTCTTTGGCCTGTTCGGCGCGTTGATTGGGGCCGGGTCTGCCTACTCGCATTGAGCTGGCTATCTGGCTCCCGGTGCTGCAACCATCCAGACGGCTTGTCGCCGGGAGGACGCACTCAGGCCGTCCTTTCCGGCGACAATCCGTGTCGCGGAGGCCTGTTCCGGGCCGGGCGTCAGGCGACGGGGGTGTCCTCCCGGAGGGCGTCGCCGTGCGCCGCGATGCGCGCCTGGTGCAGCGGCGAGCGGCGCAGCACAAGCCACGCGACGGTGAGGATCGCGAACCAGATCGGCGTGACCAGCAGAGCAGTGAGGGTGTCCGGCTGCGTCGTGAGGGCCCACACGAGGAACGCGAAGAACGCGTACGTGGCCCAGATCATCACAGGCCCGCCCGGCATCTTGTACGTCGAGGCGACATGCAGCTCGGGGCGGCGCTTCCGGTACACGAGGTAGCTCGCGAGGATGATCGACCACACGAACATGAAGCACACGGCGGAGACGGTGGTCACCATGTCGAACGCCGTGCCGATGTCCTTGCCCGCGTAGAGAAGCACGACGCCGGAGAGCAGCAGCGTGCACGAGAGGAACAGCGCGTTCCGGGGCACCTTGCGCGAGGAGAGGCGCCCGAAGACCGACGGCGCGTCCCCTTCCTGCGCGAGCCCGAACACCATGCGGGACGTCGAGTAGATGCCCGAGTTCGCGCTCGACATGGCCGACGTCAGAACCACGAGGTTCACGAGCGTTGCCGCGGCGCCGAGGCCCGCGAGGGAGAACATGCCGATGAACGGCGAGTGCCCGGCCCGGAACTCGGTCCACGGCGTGACGGACATGAGGATCACGAGCGCGCCCACGTAGAACAGGCCCACTCGGACGGGGATCGCGTTGATCGCCTTGGGCAGGTTCCGTTCGGGGTTCTTCGTCTCGGCGGCAGCGGTGCCGACGAGCTCGATCCCCACGAACGCGAACACCGCGATCTGGAACCCGGCCACGAAGCCCATGAACTCCTTCGGGAACAGGCCGCCGTGCTGCCACAGGTTCCCGAACGAAGCCGTGCCCGCGGGGGAGTGGAAGCCCGAGAAGATCATGACGAGGCCGGTCACGATGAGCGCGAGGATGGCCACGATCTTGATGAGCGCGAACCAGAACTCGACCTCGCCGAACGCCTTGACGGTGGGCAGGTTGAGCGCGAGGAGGATGAGGATCGTTGCGACGCCGGGGATCCAGAGCGGGATGCCGGGCCACAGGGTGTCCGCGTACCCGGCGATGGCCACGACGTCGGCCACGCCCGTCACGACCCAGCAGAACCAGTAGGTCCACCCGGTGAAGAACGCGGCCCACGGGCCGAGCAGATCGCCCGCGAAGTCGCTGAACGTCTTGTAGTTGAGGTTGCTCAGGAGCAGCTCGCCCATCGCCCGCATGACGAAGAACAGCATGAAGCCGATGATCATGTAGACGAAGATGACGGAGGGCCCGGCGACCGAAATGGTCTTGCCCGATCCCATGAACAGTCCCGTGCCGATAGCCCCGCCGATCGCGAGGAGCTGGATGTGCCGATTGGAGAGGCCGCGGCTGAGGTGTGGCTCGCCGTGCTGCCCGATGCCGTCTGGCCCGGTGGGGCGCGCCGTCGAGCCCTCGGAGGCAGCTCCAGAAGGTGTGAGCTTAGTCATAGTGCTAAGGCCTTTGTCGTGTGGAGGAAAAATGTGATGCCCGTAACAGGACAAGGCCTAGCCTACAGCTACCTTCCAACGGATCTTGCCGTGCAAGGTGCCATCTCGTGCTGCCCCCCTTGTCTGATGACCCGGGTTCAGGCTTACGATGAATGTTCCGACCTTTTTGACTTGACCACGGAAGGAGAGTGCGCATGTCCCCCGATGTGCACCATCACCGTAGCCTGCGGGTCGTCGTCGACCATGCCCATGAGCTCGACGACGTCCTCGGCTCGGCGATTGAGAAACTACAGCACACTGCCGCCAGCAACCCCTGCTGCGGCATCCTCGTAACCCGCGAGGCAGCCGGTGAATACGTCGTCGCGCACGACGAGAGCGTCCCCTACGGGACCACTCACCAGCGCATCGCGTAAGTCCTGAAGCGGCCGACCCCCAGCGGCCGCTCCGGCCCCTCGGCGTCACGCCGGGCGCGCAGCGCTAAAACGACGGCGCGGGGTGTCTTCCCAAACGGAAGGCACCCCGCGCCGTCGTCGTCTGAGCTGGAGCGGGGGCCAAGCTCCTGTCCTTCGCCTCGTCACATGGCGGCTAGGCCATAGATGAATTCCTCGGCGTGGGCGACGGCTTTCTTGAACGAGTCGTTGCGGAGCGCGATCGCGTGCTCGCTGGCCGCGGTGCCGTTGGCGATGGCCTCGACGTAGCTCCCTAGGCCCGCGGGCCGCAGCACCCAGATGCCCCCGTGTGGGGGGAGGTAGAAGACGGCGAACGAGCGGGCCGCGGCGTCGTCCTCCCAGACGGGGACGACGGCGACCGCGGCGCCGGTGTCTACATTGATCCATTGGGCGCGGGGCCGGGGCTGGTCCTCGTCGTAGACGCTCGGATCCAGGAACGGCGCCGTCCCTGCTCCCCACTTCTCCTCGAACCTCTCATGGAATACCGGGAACAGGGTGCTGTCGTAGCGGCGCCACCCGCCGCGCGCAGTGTTCACAGCTCATCCTCCTCGCACGGTTCCCCGGTCAGGGAAACCACCTGTGGAATAGCGTTCGAAGCATCTCCGGATCGTCGAAGACGTACCAGCCGGGCCGGGATGGCCGCGGAAACTCCACCCATAGCGGCGATGTGGCCTCCGCCCGACGCAGCGCCTTGTCGTAGACCGCACGCCGATCAGCGTGGCTCAGAACCGAGTACGCCTCGAGCACCTCGTGCAGCCGCTCCGGGTCAGCGCCGCGGCCGGCCGGCCCGTCCGGATGGAGGTCCCGGACGAGGCGTCGGAAGGCCCGCCGGATCTCCTCCTGGGTGGCCGCGCGGTCGATTCCCAGCGCGGCGTAGAAGTCAGCGGCACGCATGGCGGCCCCACTTCCGTATGGCCGGCTGCTCCGGCAGGGCCCAGCTGCGCGGCCCTGCCGGAGCGGCGAAGGCTCAGGCAGCGATCTCCTTTTTCTCCTTCTTCGTCGTGACACTGATCTTGCGCGGCTTGGCCTCCTCGGCGACCGGGATGCGCAAGGTCAGGACCCCGTCGGCGTAGTCCGCGCTGACGTTCGATGTATCGAGCGCATCGCCCAGGATCAGCTCACGCCCGAACGTGCCCTCGGGACGCTCGGCGGCGATGACCTCGGCCTGGTCCGGGCGATGCGAGCGCCGCTGCGCCCGCACGGTCAGGACGTTGCGCTCGACGTCGACATCGATCGTGTCCGCGTCCACCCCCGGGAGGTCGAACTCGACCACGAACTCCCCGTCCTCGCGCCAAGCCTCCATCGGCATCGTTGTTGGTCTGGCCGAAGTACCGAAGACCTGCTCGGTCAGGCGGTCGAGCTCGCGGAAGGGATCGGTTCGCATCAGCATCACTGCCACCTCCAATGGTTCGATATAGGATCAGATGATGTGGTTCTCGGTCGGCACCTAATCTGCTTCTCGAGACACAGATATAATAAGTCAACCCACGTAGGTCAAGGCAAGAGGCGTGAGGAGGTGGCATGGCCCGCAGACGCGACTCGTCCGACGGCGTCTACGCCATCTCGGTAGCCGCCGAACTCTCAGGCATGGGTCTGTCCAGCCTCCGTCTCTACGAACGCAAGGGCCTTCTGACCCCGTCCCGCACCGACGGCGGGACCCGCCGCTACAGCGAAGACGACATGGACCGGCTCCGGCGCATCAGCGAACTTGTCGAGGTCGGGCTGAACATCGAGGGCATCCGACTTGTCCTCGCTCTCGAGGACGAAAACGCTCGCCTCCGGGTGCAGCTCGCCAAGGCACGCGCCGCCAGCGGCCGCTGACTCCCACGTCGGCCAGCGGAAGGCGCCCCGCGCCGTCGTCGTCTGCTGTGAGCCTACGCCGCGGCCGGCTCCTTGAGCGCGGCCTTCGGATCACGTAGCCTCGCGTTCGGCAGGGCAAGCGTGATGAGGAACGCAACGGCAATGAGCACCGCCGCGGTGAGCATCACGCCGTCGACCGCCTGCGAGAAGCCGTCCTTGATCGGATGGGTCAGCACGGAGTTCGCGTTCTTGAGCCAGCTCGTGTCGTTGAGGCTGTCCGAGCTGAGCCCCGACGAGCCGCCGCCCTTGAACAGGTCGAAGAGCGGCTTGTTCGCAGGGTCCGCGAGGACCGCGGGATCGCGCATGGTCCTGAGGAAGTCCGCCTGGGTCACGGCGTCCTTCATCGCGCCCGTGATCTTGTCCGCCGCGAGGCTGAAGAGCATCGAGATGAACACGGCGGTGCCGACCGCGCCTCCCATGGAGCGGAAGAACGCCGCCGTCGACGTGCCCACGCCCATGTCCCGCGGCGGAACCGAGGTCTGCATCGCGAGGACGAGCGGCTGCATGCAGCAACCGAGGCCCATCCCGAAGAACACCGCCACGACGCCTGGGACCCACAGCGGCGAATCGACGTTGAGAACGAGCCCCATCGTGAGGGCAGCACCCGCGAGCAGGAGCGTCCCGATGACGGGGAAGATCTTGAACATGCCAGTCTTCGAGATCGTGCGGCCCGCGATGATCGACGCGGACATGATGCCCACCGTGAAAGTGATCATGAGCAGGCCGGCCTCGGTCGGAGTGAGGCCCTTGACGAGCTGGAGGTACATCGGAAGCATCGCGATCGCGCCGAACATCCCGATGCCGATGATGAAGTTGAGCACGGCCGAGAGGCTGAACTGCGGGTTCTTGAACAGGCGGAGGGGGATGAGGGCGTAATCGCCCGCGCGCTTCTCGAACAGGATGAAGAGCGCGAGGCCCGCGGCGCCGATGGCGTAGCACGCGATCGAATTCGCGGACGCCCAGCCCCAGCCGCGTCCCTGTTCGGCAACGAGGAGCAGCGGCACGAGGCCTACGCTGATGGCCGCCGCGCCGAGGTAGTCGATCTTCTGGCGCGTGTGGCGCGCGGGCAGGTGCAGGAAGAAGAACACCGTGGCGAGCGCCGCGATGGCCACGGGCACGTTGATGTAGAAGACCCAGCGCCAGCCCGTGATCCACAGGATCTGGTTCGCGCCCGCGAACGCGCCGCCCACCACGGGGCCTAGTACCGAGGAGACACCGAACACGGACATGAAGTAGCCCTGGTACTTCGAGCGCTCAGAGAGCGGCACAATGTCACCGATGATCGCGAGCGCGAGGGCCATGAGGCCGCCCGCGCCGAGGCCCTGGATGCCGCGGGCGACGGCGAGCTCGGCCATCGAGTGCACGGAGCCGGCGAAGAGCGAGCCCGCGAGGAAGATCGCGATCGCGGCGATGTAGAGGGGGCGGCGGCCGAAGATGTCGGAGAGCTTGCCGTAGAGCGGCGTGCTCACGGTCGACGTGATGAGGTAAGCCGTCGTGGCCCAGGCCTGGAGGCTCAGGCCGTCAAGGTCATTGGCGACCGTGTAGATCGCCGTCGAGACGATCGTCTGGTCGAGCGAGGCGAGGAACATGCCGAGCATGAGCCCCGTCATGACGCCCGTGATCTGGCGTCTGGAGAGCGCGCCCGAGGGGGCGGCGGATGGTGTGGCGTGAGACACGGAAGGCTCCCAAGGAGACGGCGGGGGACTAGATCGTTGCTTTCCGTAACTATCTTAGGGTCGGTTTCATTCCGCGTCCGCGCACGTTTTTTGGGACTTTTCTCAGGCCCTTTTGGCCTGGTCCAATCCCGCCCTCGACGGGCGCGCCTCCGCGCTCCGCCGCGTGATCCGCCACACGACGCCGATCGCGACGAGCGCCGCGAGCGTGAGCGCCCCGCAGACCAGGAATGCGCCCGCGTAGCCGCCCAAGGTCGAACCGAACGCAATGATCGCGCCCGAGGCGATCGCGCCCAGCCGCCGCGTGTTGGCGAACAGCCCCGACGCGAGCCCCGGCCGGGGGATGATCTGCTGGAAGAATGTGAGCCCGACGCCTGCGATGACCGCGAAGAACCACGCGTTGAGCACCTGCGCGGCGACCAGCGCCACCGGGCTCGCCACGAACGCCATCGTGGCGTAGTAGCCGATCCCCACCACGCAGCCGCTCGCGATGAGGCCGAGGCTCGAGAACCGACGCGTGAGCTTCCCGATCGCGAACAGCGCCGGAATCTCGAGCGCCGCTGCGACGCCGAGCGCGATGCCGCCCCACTCGATGCCGAGGCCGAGGCTCCGCGTCGTGAAGAGCGCCATGATCGAGACGACGACGTTGTTTGTCGCCTGGAGCGCGACGAAGGCGAAGACGACGACGGCGACGGCCGCGCGCGGGAGTACGGCGCCGTCGTCGTCGGTCGCCTTGCCGCCGTGAGCGGCGGGTGCGGGCCCGCTCCGGGAGCGGAGCGCCGCCGTCGTCGTGAAGGCGAGGACCGCGATGAGCGCGATCGCGGCGAGGATCGAATGCTCGCCGAGTGCGCCGATGAGGAACGCCGCGAGCGGCGGCCCGGCGACCCACGCGAAGGAGACGATCGCGCGCGTGTTCATCATCTGGGCCGGGGGCGTCCCGTTCGCCTTGAGATGGGCGAACAGGAGCGACGACCCGACGCCCGCCGGGCCGCCGAGCGCCACGAGGACGACGACGGCGACCGGCAGCGACGCGGCGAAGAACAGGATCGCGGCGACGGCCAGGGTCAAGGCGCTGCACGCGAGCATGGGGCGGAGGTAGTCGCGCGTGCGGTCGGCGTAGGCCGGGACGACGAGCGACGCGACGAAACCGCTCGCGTTGTACAGGGCCAGCGTGAGCCCGACTTCGGCGTCGCTCGCGTGGAACAGCGCCACGAGGAGGAGCGCAAGCGCCGGATTGAGGAACGCGAACTGCAGGCCCCAGAGGAGCGCGGCGGACGGGACTAGGAGGCGGGGCCCGGTTGCGCCAGCTAGTCGGGTGTCATCCATCGTGACGTCCTTTCATCGGTTCCGTGCTGACGCTACGCGCACCCGCGCCGACGAAGGAGGCCCTGTCAGTGCGCCCTTCAGTCCCCAGCTCCCGAGGGCGGACGCTTGCCAGCAATACCCCCTAGGGGTATATTCGGAGCTGCTGTCAGCGATGTACACGGTCCGGGCCCCGCCCGCCACCGCCGATCGACCACAGCGCGACCCATCCGCACAACGGAAGGACGACGCTGGCCATGACTGGTCACAGCGACCATCACCCGCACGCCGGGACGGCTCAGCACGAGCACGCCCACCGAACGACTCCCGGGCACACGGCCGCCGCTGAGCACGAAGGCCACGGCCAGCACCAAGGCCACGGCCAGCACGAAGGCCACAGCGTCGCCATGTTCCGCGGCAGGTTCTGGCTCACGCTCGCGCTCACCGCCGTCGTCGTCCTCTTCAGCCCGATGTTCTGGCACCTCTTCGGCGCGATGCCGCCCGAATTCCCCGGCAGCGCGTGGGTCCCGCCGCTTCTCGGGACGGTGATCTTCGTCTATGGGGGGCAGCCGTTCCTCGTCGGCGGCGTGCGTGAACTCCGCGAGCGCCAGCCTGGGATGATGCTGCTCATCTCGATGGCCATCACGGTCGCGTTCGTCGCGTCCTGGGCCACAAGCCTGCGGATTGGCGGCTTCGACCTCGACTTCTGGTGGGAGCTCGCGCTCCTCGTCACGATCATGCTCCTCGGGCACTGGCTCGAGATGCGCGCCCTCGGCGCCACGCGAGGCGCCCTTGAAGCGCTCGCCGCCCTGCTTCCCGACGAGGCGGAGCGCATCCGCGACGAGGACACCGAAACCGTTCCGGCCGCGAGCCTCGCGCCGGGGGACCTCGTCCTCGTCCGTGCGGGCGGGAGGCTTCCCGCGGACGGCCGGATCGAGGCGGGAACCGCGGAGATCGACGAGTCCATGATCACGGGCGAATCCAAGGCGGTGAGCCGGGGGCCCGGCGCCACGGTGGTCGCCGGGACAGTCGTGACCGATACGAGCATCCGGGTGCGGGTCGAGGCGGTGGGGGAGTCGACGGCGCTCGCGGGCATCCAGCGCATGGTCGCCGAGGCGCAGGCCTCCTCGAGCCGGGCCCAGGCGCTCGCGGACCGCGCCGCGGCGTTCCTCTTCTACTTCGCGACCGCGGCCGGCATCCTCACCTTCGTCGCGTGGGCCCTGCTCGGAAGCGTTGACGACGCCGTGACCCGCACCGTGACGGTGCTCGTCATCGCGTGCCCCCACGCGCTCGGCCTCGCGATCCCGCTTGTCATCGCGATCTCGACCGAACGCGCCGCGAAGGGCGGGGTCCTCGTCAAGGACCGCCTCGCACTCGAGCGCCTCCGCACGGTGGACGCCGTCCTGTTCGACAAGACCGGCACGCTCACGCGGGGCGAGCCAGACGTCGTCGGCCTCGCGTCCGTCGGTATCCCCGAGGGCAAGCTGCTCGCCCTAGCTGCCGCGGCCGAATCGGAGAGCGAGCATCCCGTTGCGCGGGCCATCGTGCGGGCGGCGGCGCAGCGCGGGGTCGCCGTCCCGGCAGCGGCGGGCTTCGCGGCCCGGCCGGGCCACGGCGTCGAGGCAGCGGTCGACGGCGAGCGGGTCGCGGTGGGCGGACCCGCCCTGCTTGCGCGCGAGGGGCTTGGCACGCCCGCGGACCTGGCCGACGACGTCGACCGCTGGACGGCGCGCGGCGCGTCCGTCCTGCACGTCGTCCGCGACGGTCGGGTGGTGGGCGCGCTCGCGCTCGAGGACGCGGTGCGGGAGGAGTCCCGGGCCGCGGTGGGGGCTCTCCAGGCCCGCGGGGTGCGGGTCGTCATGATCACGGGCGACGCGCGGCAGGTGGCCAGCTCCGTCGCCGCCGACCTCGGGATCGACGAGGTGTTCGCCGAGGTCCTCCCGCAGGACAAGGGGCAGAAGGTCGCCGAGCTCCAGCGCCGCGGCCTCAAGGTCGCGATGGTCGGCGACGGCGTCAACGACGCTCCCGCGCTCGCCCGCGCCGACGTCGGCATCGCGATCGGCGCTGGCACCGACGTCGCGATCGAGTCCGCGGGCGTCGTGCTCGCGGGCAACGACCCCCGCTCGGTCGTCTCCGTCATCGAGCTCTCGCGCGCGAGCTACCGGAAGATGTGGGAGAACCTTGCGTGGGCCACGGGGTACAACGTCCTCGCGGTGCCGCTCGCGGCGGGCGTCCTCGCGTTCGCGGGCGTCGCCCTCTCGCCGGCCGCCGGCGCCGTGCTCATGTCCCTCTCCACGATCGTGGTCGCGCTCAACGCACAGCTCCTCCGCCGACTCGAAGTGGACCCCGCGCGTGTCGGATAGCAGGATGGGGAGCGTGCCCCAGCGCCTCGCCCCGGTTCGGGCTGCCCTCCTCGCGCTCGTCGTCTTCCTCGTGACGGCGGGATTCGTGGGCATGCACGTCCTCGCGGCCCACGAGGCTCACGCGGCGGCACCCGCCCACGGTACAGAATCGGCGGCGCCCGCTGTGGGCGCCTCGCCCGTCGAGCGGACGACGTCGGAGCACGCCGACGCGATGGGCCTCGCTGAGGCGTGGCCCGCCCAGGCACGGGGTCCCGCCGAGGCAGGGCACGCTCGCGTGCAGGGCCTCGCCGAGGCTCGGCCCGCCGACGCCGCGTGCCACGCGGGGTACCCGCCATCCGGCGTCGCGCATACGACGGACTGCACGCCCGCGCCGGGAGTTCCCGCCCCGGTGCCGCCCGCCGTCGTCGTCCTCGCCCGCTCGGACGCGCGGCCGCTGGGTTCCCCCGACGGGCCTCCCAGTGCGCTCGCGGCGCCGCGAGCGCCGAACCTCATCGCCCTCTCGATCAGCAGAACGTAGGCCGGATCCGGCTCCGCGCACCCCGCTTCCTGGCCGGGTGCTCCTTTTCGCGCGCCTTCGCGCGGATGACGCTGATTCGACAGGAGAAACCATGACCACGAACTCTTCCAGCACGTCCCCCCAGAAGCGCCGCGCCTGGGCCAGGCTTGCCCTCGTCGGCGGTCTCGCCGTCGTCGGACTCGCGCTCGCAGGATGCGGGGCCGCGGCCTCCGAGGCGAAGCCCTCGTCGAGCTCCGACGCGCACGCGGGCCATTCGATGCCGATGGGCTCGGCCGCGTCGCCGACGGGGACTGGCGCCTTCAACTCGGCGGACGCGATGTTCGCGCAGATGATGATCCCGCATCACGAGCAGGCGGTCGAGATGAGCGACATCGTGCTCGCCAAGCCCGGCCTCGACTCGAGGATCACGGCGCTCGCCCAGCAGGTCAAGGGCGCTCAGGCTCCCGAGATCGCGACCCTCAAGGGATGGCTCACGGCGTGGGCACAGCCGCTCTCCATGCCGAGCGGCTCCGGCCACGGGATGGACGGCATGATGAGCGCTGCCGATCTGGACGAGCTCAAGTCCGCCGACGCGGCGAAGGCCTCGAAGCTGTACCTCTCGCAGATGATCGCGCATCACGAGGGTGCCGTGGCGATGGCCGAGACCGAGAAGGGTGCCGGGCGGCACGAGGGGGCCGTCGCGATGGCTGGGTCCATCGTCTCGTCCCAGACGAAGGAGATCGCGGAGATGAAGAGCCTTCTCGCGGGGATGTAGCCCGGTTCTGCCGGGGCTGCCGCGCCTTGTGGGTGCGGCAGCCCCAACAGCTCGATTCGCGGCCCCCCTGTTCCGCTCAGTCCGCGTGGACGTCCTGCGCCGGGACGAGCCGAACGGCGGCGAGGGGCGCGATCGCGACGAGGCAGAACGCGAGCGGGTAGCCGACTGCGGCAATGAGCGCGCCGACCGCGGGTCCAACCCCCGAGGCCGCGATGAACTGCCCCGTGTTCTGCGCTCCGAGGGCCGTTCCTGACCAGCGCGGGCCGGCCGCCTCTGCGACGGACGTGAAGGCCAGGCCGTTGTCCGCGACGCTCACGATGGTGGCGGCCACGAACGCCACGGCCGCCGCCGCCCGGATTGACGCGATGTCCGCGACGGCGGCGAGCACCATCGTCGCGGCGGCCGCCACGGCCACCCAGCGCAAGAGCTTCACTCGGCTCCCGAGCCGGTCGCTCCAGACGCCGACCCCGATACGGCCCAAGGCCCCCACGACCTGAGCCCCGCCCACGACCGCCCCCGCCGCAACGCCGTCCATTCCGGCGTCGGCCATGAGCCACACGAGGCCGAATGTCGAGAGCGTGAACTGCGGCACGACCAGCAGGACCGATACCGCGTGGATCCGCCACAGGAACGATCCGCTCCGATAGGGATTCTGCCCGGCTTCTGCCACGGCGCCCGAGGGCTGCGCCGAACGTGGAGGATTCTCGATTCCGATCGCACAGAGGATCGCGAGGACGCCGTTGAGGACGGCCGGCAGGATCATCGCCACGGCCGGTCCGTACGCTGCGGCGGTAGTGGGCACGGTCATGGCCGCGACCGTGACGCCAAGCGGCTGGGCCATCTGCCGGATCCCCATCGCCAGTCCGCGCCTGTTGCGCGGGAACCACCCCACGACCACCCGGCCGCTCGCCGCGTTCGTGCTCGCCGCGGCGGCGCCGCCGAGCAGGCCGAACGCGCCGAGTGCGGCGTAGCCGGGAACGACGACGGCGCCGAGCGCGGCGAGGGTCGTGAGCGCGAGTCCCGCGGAGATCACCCAGCGCTCGCCGACGCGATCGGCGAGGGCGCCCCACGCGATGAGCGTGAACACCATCCCGATCGTGGGCGCCGCTGCGAGCAGCCCGGCCTCGGCGAGGGGCATTCCGAGTTGCGTATGCAGCTCCGGGATGAGGAACGCCGGCGCACTCACGAAGGCGGTGCCCGAAGTCTGGGCGCCGACGCCGAGGGCGAGCATGAGCCAGGCCTTGGGGGGCGTCGTGGGGGGCGTAGGGCTCTGCGCCGCCGCGGCTGCAAGGTCGCTCTTCGGGTGATTCGTGTTCATGCTTCTCCCGTCCCGTTTCTCCCTTTGCGCGGTCCTCCGATACACGGACCTCCGAGAACATCGTGTATCGGAGTCCAGAATGTGAGCATTCTTGTCTCATATATTGGAAACTCATGATCAGAGACGGATGCCTCGGCGTTCGCCGGTCGCTGGCGAGCCCTCGTCCACCGTGCGGACTTGGCATGCCAGCTCCGGTATCCCAGATCAGCCTTTGAGGGCAATCGCGTAAATGTTCGCCCACCCTCTTGTGCAATCTGGGATCCCAGGTCTACCTTGTATACCAAGCGATGAGACATCGGTCACACCCTTCACCGGGCACTCCTCGCGGGCCGGCAGGAACAGCCGGACATGCTGAGCCTCTCTCAGGCAGTCAGCGGACACTTCTGCGGCGTGTGCCGCAACCACCCACCGAAAGCAAACCATGAACAGCAATCAGGGCACGTTTGCCCGGCCGCTGGATGTGCGCCATGGCGAACCGCAGCCCCGGGTCTCCGAGCTAGCCCTCCGGACCCGGATACAGCGAGTCCGGGACGCCATGACGACCGAGGGCCTTGCCGCGCTTGTCGTCTTCGGCAGCCCTCGGGCGTTAGGCTCGCGATCGCGAACGGCGGGGTACATCCAGTACCTGGCCGGTTGGATGTCCCGACCCACGGCCGCGGCCTTGGTGCTGCCCCGTGATGGTGCGGCGAGCATCCTCACGTTGGGGCCCCACGACACCCGGGAATTCGCGCTGAGATCGTCGTGGCTGGGGGACGTCATCCGGACAGGCGACGTGTTGCGGCACGGAACAGCGGCTGCCGAGGCACTAGTGCGCGCGGGGATCGAACCGGGTTCGCGGATAGGACTCGTCGGCGTGGACGAGCTTCCCCATCCGGCATATCGGGCTGTTGAAGCCGCCCTCGGGCCCTATGAGCTGATTGATGCCGAAGGCCTGCTCGATCGTCTGAGGCTCACGAGGGACCCCGAGGAAGTTGACATGCTGCGCGTGTCGGCCCGGATCTCGGATGCCATGATCGCGGCGGGAATGGCCGAAGCCTCGAGGCCTGGCGCATCGGGCCCGTCGATCATGGCCGAGGTCGAACATCGCGGACGTCTGCTCGGCGCCGATCCGGCTGCCTGTTGGCTCGCGGTTGGGGAGGCGCCACCCACGACCTACTTCGAGTTCATGGAACTGCCGAACGGTGTCGGGCCGTCCGACCGTGTCCAGATCGGCACGACGGCGGCCTACGAAGGCTATTTCGGCCAATGCCTCAGAATGGGGGTCAGGGGCCGGGCCTCCGCCCAGCTCACGGAATTCTCGGACATCCTGCTGAGCATCCAAGATGCTGCGCTCGAGGCGATGAAGCCGGGAACCCCGCTTCATGTTGTGAGCGACGTCATCGAGTCCATGATCGACGAACACGCCCCCTACTCGCGGAGTTCGGACCCTTTTCGATTCCAGTCCTGCCACGGGCTCGGCCTGAGCTACTCGGAACCGGGAATGGCCGAAAGCCTCAGCCCGGCGAGAGATCGCTCGCGCGACGCTTCGGGAATTTGCCTTGAGCCAAATATGGTCATCGAGGTGCACCCCAACTTCACTGTGCCGGGGCTCGGCTGCATTGTCGCCGGCGATATGGCGCTCGTAACTGCCCAGGGTGCCGAGTGGATCACGGAATCCCCTCGCGGATTGTGGGCAATCTAGCCGCCGAATTCGTCCGAACACCTCCCCGCATTTCCTTCCCTCGTTCCTCCGGGAGCTGAAGCTCCCGCATCCCTGATTCGCTGCGCCCAAAAACCCGTTTCACCGGCGTCCATTCGCCGACCCTCAATTCAGGAGGCACTCCGTGTCCACCACTTCACCGCATCGCTCCAAGAGCTCTGCCAGGCTCGCCTTCTATGCCGCCCCCTTGGCTGCCGCCCTCCTCGCGGGGTGCACCGCCGGCGGGAGTTCCGGCGGGGCCGCAGCCGCCGACGGCGGGTCGTCGTCGATCGTCGTCGCCTTCAAGCATGAAGTGAACACCCTCGATCCCCTTCGCGCCGACTATGCCCAGACCAACATGATCGACAACGCGATCTACGAGCCCCTCGTGAAGTTCGACGGCAGCAACAAGCTCGTCGGCCAGCTCGCGAGCGAGTTCACCGTCGCTCCCGATTCCTCCTCGGTCAGCTTCTCCCTGCGGAGTGGGGTCACGTTCCACGACGGGTCGCCGCTCATAGCCGCGGACGTCAAGTACAGCCTGGATCGCTATATTCGGCTGGGCCAGGGCATTGCCTCCGCGCTCAGCGGGTATCAATCGACGACCGTCACCGATGACAGCCACGTCGTGGTCCACCTCAAGGCGCCGAACGCGTATTTCGTCAATGGCCTTGCCAACGTCTACATCGTCGAGGCGGCTCTCGTGACGAAGAACGCGGGGACGGATGACGCGCAGGGATGGCTCCAGGCGCATGACGCGGGAACCGGCCCGTTCCAGAGCGACGGCCAGGCGGGAACCGATGGAGCCGCGCTGAGCCGCTACGACAAGTACTGGGCGTTCGACGCCAAGCGTCCCAGCCACATTGTGTTCCGCCGCATCGACGAGAGCGCCACGGAACGCGACGAACTCAAGGCAGGGAACGTCGATATTGCTCTCGGGCTCTCGGCGACCGACGCCGCATCGCTCAAGGGAACTGACAAAGAGGTTGCCTTCCTGAAGACCGCCGGCCAGACGCAGCTGTTCTTCAACACCTCTTCGGGGCCGACGGCGAATCCGCAGCTTCGGCAGGGCCTGCAGCTTGCGTTCGACTACAAGGGAGGATTCGACAAGATCCTCAATTCGAATGGGAGCATCGCCTCGGGAATTCTGTCCGACACCCTCTCCTGCCGGCCGGACTCCGTGACGTCCTCCCAGCAGATCGACAAGGCAAAGCAGCTCATTTCCCAATCCGGCTTGGGCTCACAGGCGCTCGAGCTTCGCTTCCAGCCCTCTGATCCCGTCCAGACCCAGCTCGCGACGCTCTTCCAGTCGAACCTGCGCGACATCGGCGTGACGGTCAACCTTGTTCCGATTGCCTTCCCCGACTACCTCAAGAGCCTCGGGAGCGCGGCCACGATTCCGTCCATGATGCTCCTCAACGACTACGCGCTCACCCCTGACCCGGGCTCGACGCTGGACAAGCTCTACAACTCGAAGAACATCGGCAGCACGAACAAGGCCGCCTACAAGAACGCCACGGTCGACGGCCTGCTGAACCAGACCCGGACCCTCGCCGACGTCACGAAGCGGTGCGATCTCTACAAGCAGATCCAGGACCAGGTGAGCAAGGACGCCGCATCGGTCAACATGTACCAGGTGGCGTTCCCCGTCGGCTACCGCGACGGCCTGAGCGGAATCACCCCTGACTGGTCGGTGACGCCGATGTCCGTCTTCAACGTGAGGGTTGGCTGAGTCCCGTGGCAGGATCACGTCAGCAGACGCTGAGATTCCTCCTGCGCAAGGCCGTTTCCTCGGCAGTCACCCTGTTCGGCCTCGCGGCCATCGTGTTCCTCATGGTCAAGCTCATCCCGGGCGACGAGGCAAAAGTCGCTGCGGGCGAGAGCGCCAGTCCTGAACAGGTCGAAGCCATGCGCCACAGCCTGGGGCTCGACCAGCCTCTCCCGGTGCAGTTCGCGTCCTTCCTGGCGAGGCTCATCCACGGCGACCTGGGGATGTCGATCACGACGCACGTCTCCGTGACCAACGGAATCCAGCAGGTCCTTCCGCAGACGATCGAATTGGTTGTCGTGGCGGTCATCGTGATGATCACCGTAGTCCTCCCGCTCGCAACCGTCTCGGCCCTTCGCAGGGACGGCCGTACCGATCTGCTCTTCCGGGTCATGGTCGTCGTCAGCGCGGGCCTCCCGACCTTCTGGCTCGCGCTCCTCACGCAGTTCCTCTTCGGAACCAAGCTCGCCGTGTTCCCGATCTCGGGCCGGCTCTCCCGCGGGATCAGCGTGCCGCATCGAACCGGCTCGGTGGTGCTGGACTCGCTCCTCGCTGGGAACCTGTTCGCCACGTGGGATGCCCTCCAGCACCTGATCCTTCCCGCCATCGTGCTCGCGCTTCCCTTCGGGGCCCAGCTCTACAGGGTCCTGCGGGCAGAGCTCATCCGGGTCCTCGCACGGGAGCACCTCACCGTCGCCCGGGCCAAGGGGATCCCGCAAGGGTCCCTGGTCCGACGGCACCTCCTTCCGAACGCGATCGGTCCCGCGATCACGGTCGTCGGCATCCAGTTCGGGGCGATGGTGGGGGCCGCGGTCCTCGTGGAATCCGTCTTCGGCCTCGTCGGCATCGGCTCGTTCCTGACCAATGCCGTGGGCCAGAAGGACACCTTCGCGGTCCTTGGCGGGGTGCTCGTGATCGGCACTTTGGTCGTCGTATCCAACTTCGTCGTCGATGTCGTGCAGCTCATCCGGGATCCGCGTCTGCGCGCCGGACAGATAGGAGCCTGATCCACATGGCCACTGTGTTTCCTCAGTTCGTGACCAACGGGGGGCTTCGTCTTCGCTCGATGACCAAGCTGCCCGGTATGCAGCTCGGGGTGATCGCCGTCGTCGTCCTCCTGCTCCTCCTCGCAGTGTTCGGCCCCCTGATTGCCCCGGACTCCGTCTTCCGGTCGGACATCCTGGACGCCCTGGCGCCACCCGGCAGCGCGCATTGGCTGGGGACCGACGAACAGGGGCGCGACGTCCTCTGGCGCATCGTGGTGGGAGCCAGGTTCTCCCTCCTCTCCGCTGTCGCCGTCGTCACCGGGTTCTCGGTGCTCGGCATCCTGATCGCGACCCTCGCGACCTTGGGCGGGCGGTTCGTCGACGAAGTCATCATGCGGATCGTGGATGCGGCCCTCGCGTTCCCGCCGATCATCTTCGCCCTCGGCGTCGCGGCCGCGCTCGGCCCGAGCCTGAACTCGGCGATCATCGCCATGATCGCCACGGGCTGGCCGTTCACGGCCCGGCTCCTGCGGGGAGTGATGCGCGAAACCATGGCGCAGACCTTCGTCGAGAATGCCCGAGTCCTCGGGGTCTCGCGGACCCGGCTGATGCTCCGCCATGTGCTGCCCAACTCGCTTGACGTCCTGCTCGTCAAATGGGCGGGCGACATCGGGAACTCGATTCTCATCCTCGGCGGCCTCTCCTTCGTGGGGGTCGGGGCCCAGCCCCCGAGCGCCGAGTGGGGAGCCATGGTCACGAGCGCCAAGGGCGTCATCTCGACGGCCTGGTGGGCCGCCCTCGCACCCGGCATCGCCATCGCGATCACGGCGACGGCGTTCGGCCTCCTGGGCGACATCCTCCAAGTCCGTTTCAATCCAGAGCTTCGCAAGCGGTGAGGACCACCACGATGAAAACGTTGATCGGCACGTCGCCACAGCGCAACGGCGAGGGAACGCCCGACGGCGCCACCCTCCTCTCGGTGCGGGATCTCGTGATCGAGGCCGGACCCAAGGAATCCCGTCTGCGGCTCGTGGACGGCTTCAGCCTGGACCTCGCGGCGGGCGACCGGGTGGCGCTCGTGGGGGAATCGGGGTCCGGCAAATCCGTCACGGCGCGAGCCATCATGCGGCTCGACCCCGAGTTCACGCTCGCGGGATCCATCGCGCTGAACGGGAAGAACCTTCTCGAACTCAGCGAGAAGGAAATGGTCCGAGTGCGGGGCCGTCAGATCGGCATGGTGTTCCAGGATCCCATGGGGGCCCTGAATCCCCTCATGACGATCGGGGAACAGGTTGCGGAACCCCTGAGGTCCACGGGTTTGCGGCGCGCGGAAGCGGAGCGCCGGGCCCAAGCCGTCCTCGAGGAACTCGGCGTGGCCAACGCGGCGGCCCGGATGCGTGCCTACCCCCACGAGTTCTCGGGCGGCATGCGGCAGCGCGTGGTGCTCGCGATGGCCCTCGTCTGCGAGCCCGCGCTCATCATCGCGGACGAGCCGACGACCGCCCTTGACGTCCGGGTGCAGGAGCAGGTGCTGACTCTCATGGACAGGGTCTCGAAGGAACGCGGTCTCGCGATGCTCCTCATCACCCACGACCTCGCCACGGTCGCGGGCTTCACGGAGCGGGTGGCGGTGATGTACTCCGGCCGCAAGGTCGACGAAGCCGCTGTGGACACCTTGTTCACCCACCCTGCGCACCCCTACACGCAGGGTCTGCTCCAAGCGGTGCCCCGCATCGACCAGAGCACCCGGAGGCTCCTGACGATCAGCGGGGCGCCGCCTCACCCGGCCGACCGGCCGACGGGATGCACGTTCCATCCTCGCTGCCCGCGGGCTTTCGACCTGTGCTCCGTCGAAGTTCCCGAGCTCAGGCCCGCACCCCAGGGCGGCATGGTCGCCTGCCATCTCTACCCCGAGCCCGGAAAGGTCGTGGAGCAGTGAGCCTCTTGGAATTGCGAGACGTCTGCAAGACGTTCCGCGCACTCGGCAGGGAGCCCGTCGTCGCCCTCAACAACGTGAACCTGACGGCGGAAGCCGGAGCGATCACAGGCCTCGTGGGCGAATCGGGATCGGGCAAGACGACCATCATCCGGAGCATCATGGGCCTCGAGCGGCCCACGAGCGGTTCGGTCGGCTACGACGGGATCAACATCCCGACGGCGAAGGGCAGCGACCTGAGGCGGATCCGGCGCGAAATCCAGTTCGTCTTCCAGGACCCAACGTCGAGCCTCAACCCGCGCATGACGGTCGAGGCCCTCGTGGGCGAGGGGCTCGTGGTGCACAAGCTGGTTCCCGACAAGGCGCGGCGGCGCGAACGGGTCGTCGAGCTCCTTCAGATGGTCGGACTCAACGAACGAGACATCTACCGGCATCCGAGGTCGTTCTCAGGCGGCCAGCGCCAGCGCATTGCCATCGCCAGGGCGCTCGCCGTGCAGCCCAAGCTCCTGATCTGCGACGAACCGGTCTCGGCGCTCGACGTGTCGGTGCAGGCCCAAGTGCTCAATCTGCTGCAGGACATGCAGGAGGAGCTGGGATTCACCGTCCTCTTCATTGCCCATGATCTGGCAGTCGTGAAGCAGATCTGCTCTCGCGTCGCGGTCATCCAGGCCGGGCACATCGTGGAGGAGGGGCCATCCGCCGAAGTCCTCGCCTCGCCGACCCATCCGTACACGAAGGCGCTCCTCGCGGCCGTGCCGATGCCGGATCCCGTCGTCGCACGAGAGCGGGCGCTTGCCCGCATCGCGGAGCACGTGGCGTGACCTGCCCCGTCCCCATCAGGGGCCCCATTCCTCATCAACGACTGAAAGCACTTCGAGAAAGGTCCAGGCCATGCGAATAGGAGTCGACGGGCGAAAGATCCCCGAATCGGCGAAACGCGGCCCCCTCGCCACGGTAGACCACGCCCACGAGCTGGGGATGGAAGGCCTCTTCTTCAGGACCGTGCTCGACATGAGCCCGTCCCTCGATCTCGGCGAACTGCGGGAGATTCGAGGCCGCGCCGACGAACTCGGGCTCTACCTGGAGACGGGGCTCGGCAAGGTCAACCCCTACGCCAACCCTGAGTCCCCTGAGCTGAGAACGATCGGCGACGGCGACATCGTCCTGGGCTTCCGCAGGATGATGGAGGCCTGCGCCGAGATCGACTGCCGGGAGCTCTGGGTGGCCACGGCGAACTTCAAGGGATCGTTCTTCGGGCGCTTCGCCTATGACCGCTTCCGGACCGACGTCGACTGGGCCGATCAGCTCGCGGCCACGGCACGCTTCCTCCGCAAGCTTGCCCCCATCGCCCGCGATCTCGGAATCCACATGAACCTCGAGACGCACGAGGAGGTCACGAGCTTCGAGCTCGTACGGCTCGTCGAGGAGGTCGGACCTGACACCACGGGAATCGTGTTCGACACGGCCAACATCCTCCAGCGGCTCGAGCACCCCGTGTTCGCCGCGCGGCGAGTCGCCCCTTATGTGCGCCAGACACACCTCAAGGACGCGTACGTGGCCCATGGCGAGGGGGGCCTCGTGTATCAGCTTCGGCCGTGCGGGGAGGGCGTCGTCGATTTCGCGCAGGTTGTGCCGATCATCGTTGAGGCGAATCCGTCCATCAATCTCACGATCGAGAACGCCCAGTCGTACCTCGACAAGAAGCCGAGCCCGACGCCGAGGGTCATCGAGGCATTCCATCCGGAGTTCCTCGCCGGGCATCCGGATTTGACGGTCGAAGAGTACGCCGCCTACCTCGACATGATCGAACGCTACCGGCGCCGCCTCGAATCGGGGGAGGTTCCCGGTTGGGAGGCCTACCTGTCCCAGCCCTATGGATACGACGAGGCGGTCAGTTCCATTCAGAAGGCCGCCGCTCTGACCCGGTCAATTCTCGGTGACCGCGTCCTGACCGAGGTGTAGAGGAGAAGCATTGTGATAAATCCAGACCGGAAGTTCAGGGTCGAGGGAAGCCATTGGGTCAGCCCGGTCAATTTCGACGACGAAGTGACCAGGGACTTCGACTTCCCCCGTCCCCTCGGACTCATCGACAGCACCCTTCGTAAGATGAATTACACCGCCGGCGCGACCGTCTCGATCGACGGGTTCTTGCGGGTGGCGCAAGCCCTCGAGGATATCGGCATCCGGGACGAGAGCCTCAACCTCGATTGGTGGGGCGACGATCGCCCCAACGCACGGGAATTGGAGCTCGTGCGGGAAGTCCTGGCCGGCCGCTTCAGCTTCACGTCCAATGTGTACGCGGATACCCTGCTCGGGAATGGGCAGGGCGAGCCGACAATCGACCCGCGGTCGACCGTGGACCTCCTGTTGTCTCTGGGTGCCCGCGTCATCGCGCCGGGCATCGTCGAAGCTGCGTCGTCCGAGAATGAGTCGCGGCAGCTGCGCCAGCTTGCGGGGGTGGTCGGCTACGCGCAGTCCTGCGGGCTTTCCTGGACCGTGACACTGGCACAGGCCGGCCGGCGCGATTTCGAGAGCATGGTCCGGGTCGCCAACGAGGCGGTCGCGTTGGGCGCCCAGCGGATCGATCTCATGGACTCGACGAGCAGCCTCGGGCCCGAGGCCATGCGCGTCTTCATCCGGCGGTTCCGATCGCGGCTGGCCGAGCCGGTGCCGATCACCATGCACGTGCATGACGACTTCGGCCTCGGAACCGCAGCGGCCATCGCTGCCGCCGCGGCAGGCGCCGGCCCCGACGTCTCGGTGAACGGTGTTTCCTATCGCTGCGGATTCCCTCCGCTCGAGGAGGTCGCAACGAGCCTCGAAGTCCTCTACGGCGTGGACACGGGAATCAAGCTCGAACGCCTCCAGTCTCTGTCCGACCTGGTCGCCGAGGAGATCGGCATTCCGAATCCGGCACTCAAGCCCGTGACGGGGGGCTACGCCTACCTCAAGAGCACGGCCGCGGATGTGCTCGCGAGCCTCCGCGACGGCGTGCGCACCTTCCCGCCCATTTCGGGCTGCGTCCACGCCGATGTGGTCGGCGCGGACATCAGGTGGGTGTGGGATCGCCTCAGCACGCGGGCCATGGTGCGCCAGCTCGGCACGAATCTCGGCTTCGAACTCGATCTGGAAGAGGTCGAGGCGGTCTACAAGGCGCTCAACGATGCGGTGGATGCGATCGCCGAATATCCGCGGTGGCTCACGCCAGAGCGGGCAGAAGACCTCTGCCGGCTCACCGTTGAGCGCGCGCGTCTGGGGGTGCGGGCATGATGGCCCGAGCGGAGGGAGAGTCCTTGGTCCTCGACGCGTCGAGGCGCGGCCTCGCGGTCTTCAACGAGCTGTCCGAGTCCGATGCGAAGGCCGCGGTGGCGAGCTGCTGTCCGTGGCCTGAATGGGGCGAGAGCGTGGTGGCGCTGCGTCCGTATGGCGACGCGTCAGAGCTTGAGCTCGCGGCGGCGGACGCCATCGCGGCGATCTCGGACGGAGACCTCCCGCTGGTGTTGAACCAGTTTCCGCCGATCGCGGTGGATGGGGGCGCGCGAACACGTGCGGCCCAGTGGTCGCGCGAGGAGGAGTCTGGGGTGCACGGGTCCGAGGCCAGTCTGAAGGAGAGCCTCATACGGACAGGCGCGGAGTACCGGGAACGCTTCGGGTACACCTTCGTCGTCGCCGCCACAGGCTTGGAGGGGACCGACGTCCTTTCCGTGATGCGGGAGAGGCTGACGTCCGATCCAAAGGACGAACTCGCCGAGTCCCGTCGCCAGCTTGACCGGATCTGCCGCATGAGAGTCGCGAAGCTCCTTCCCCAGCTGGACCCCAGGGCCAACGCCGCGCACTGAATGGCCCTGCGGTGCTGACGAAGAGAGGAGGGTTTTCCATGGAGCGAAGGGCCGAATGCCCGCGTCTTGGCATGATTGTGCCGACGTCCAATACGTGCGTCGAGCCAGTCACCTACCGACTGCTCGGGGGAACTCACGACGTGAGCGTCCATTTCGCGCGGGTCGATATCGCCCATCCCGATTTCTCCTCGCCATCGGGCGGGCAGGGGATGACATCGGCAGCGCGCCAATTGGCCGACGCCGAAGTCGATGCGGTGATCTGGAACGGCAGCAGCGGGTCGTGGCTTGGCATCGAGCGGGACAGGGACCTCTGTGAAAACCTCTCGAGGATCTGCAACGCCCCCGCGACGAGTTCGACTCTCGCGCTCCTGGAGTCCTGCCGCGTGTACGGCGTAAGCAAGCTCGGCCTAGCCACGCCGTACACGGCGGAGGTCAACGCCAAGATCGCCCGGGAGTACGCCGGGTGCGGTGTCGACGTCGTCGCCGAATCCCATCTGGGAATCACGGACAACGCGGAATACGCGCGCGTCCCCGAAGAAGTCGTGGCCGAGGGAGTCAGGGCGGTGGCCCCCAACGCCCACGCCGCGACCATCCTGTGCACGAATCTCAACGGTGCCTTCCTCGCGCCGGGGCTCGAAAGGGAGCTGGGGATCCCGGTCTTCGACAGCGTTGCCGTCACCCTCTGGCACGCGCTGCGGCTCGTGGCGCCGACATCGATCGGCGGCTTCGGCACCCTGCTCCGGGACGGCGCCCTGTTCGCCCTTCTCCAAGATCTGTGCGACTCGCTCAGGTCCGAGGTCGGCGCTGACCGCATCGTGCTTCAGCTGGACCTTCCCGAACTGGGCCTGTGGGCGCGGTTTCCCACGGTCGAATCGGTGCGCCCCGGGATGCGTTCGCTGCACGAAGGCAGTGCCGTTGATTCCGATCGCACGCGCGCCGGGTCCGTGCCGGGGTGGTCGCTCAGGAATTTCGTGCCGGGCGCCACCGCCCAGCTCTTCGAGTCGATCAAGGTCGACGGCTCGTTGATCGGGCTCATGTCGGTTCAGAGCGTTTCGGAGCACTCGTGGACAATGTCGGACCAGGCGGCAAAAGACGCCACCCGACGTGCTGCCGGGGAGGTCGCCTCAATCCTCGGAAGATGCTCGCCCGTTCCGGCGGTCGGCGCGCCGCTGTGAGTCCGGGCGGAGGTGCGATGGGGCTACCGGATGGAAATGACGACAATGCGAGAGCAGGCCTGTCTTGATCAAGGCACAATGGAACGGCGCCGTCGTGGCGGAATCCGACGAGACGATCGTTGTCGAAGGCAATCACTATTTCCCGGCTGACTCCGTGAATTCGGGCTATCTGCGGGCGAGCGCGACCTCCTCCCTGTGTTCGTGGAAAGGCCAGGCCGCCTACTACAGCTTGGAAGTAGGCGGCCAGCGGAACGAAGACGCCGCCTGGTTCTACCCGGAGCCTGAAGCGGCCGCCGCACACATCGCAGGCCGCATCGCCTTCTGGCGCGGCGTCACGATCGATGAGATTGATGAGGCACAGCACCGCGCCGAAGGATGAGCGATCCGGGCGTTACGCCGTCCGCGCCTGCGGCGGCTGCGCGCCGGCCTCCTCTGCCATCGCAGCCCGTACCGACTCGGCAATGCGCGGGTCGTTGCGGGAGATCAGGTAGTGCACGACGGCGGCGATGGCCGCGCCGATGAACCACGAGAACGCGGACAAGACCGCGAACGTGGGAACGAGTGCGATGATCACCGCCGGCACCGCCGAGACGACGAACGAGAGGACCGCTTTGGGGTTCCACCCGCCCGAATACGTGTAGAAGCCTTCCTCGCGGAACAGGTCATGGACCACGACGTGCTGGTGCCGCAGCACGTAGTAGTCGATCATGATGATGCCGAAGAGGGGGCCGAGAAGAGCCCCGAGGCCTCCGAGGAAGAGGTTGATCACCACGGGGGTGTTGAACAGGTTCCACGGCGTGATCACGAGGGCGACGACGGCGGCGATGAGGCCCCCGCGCCGGAAGTCGATCTTCGACGGCCACACGTTGGCGAGGTCGTAGGCCGGCGAGACGAAGTTGGCGACGACGTTGATCCCGAGCGTAGCGATCGCGAACGTCACGGCGCCCAGCAGGAGGGCCCAGATGCTGTTGATACGGCCCACGACGTCGACCGGATCGTAGATGTACTGGCCGTACACCTTGAACGTTCCCGCGGTGACGACGACCGACACGACGGAGAACGCGATGAAGTTCACCGGGAGGCCCCACACGTTCGCTGTGCCCACGGCCCTGCGGGTCGGCGCGAAGCGGGAGAAGTCGCAGAAGTTGAGCAGCAGCGTGGAGAAATAGGTGACCGTGAGCGAAACGGCGGCGAGGAAGGCCTGCGTGACGCCCCACGTGGCGGTTCCGCCGGGAAGGTCGAGCGAGATGTTCCAGCCCGCGTTGGCGAGGATGTAGACGACGAGGAGCGCCATGACCACCCAGACGGCGGGGCCGGCCCAGTCCTGGAACCTCCGGATGGTGTCCATTCCGTTGCGGAGGAGCAGGAGCTGAAGCGCCCACACGAGGAGGAACGCGAGCCAACCGAGGGTCGATTCGCCGAGGAAGTTGTTGCCCGTGAGCCCTTTCAGGTCGGGCCAGACTTTGAGGACGATGACAATGACGGCGCGCGACGCGAGCCATGTCTGAATTCCATACCACGCAATTGCCACAAGGGCTCGGATGAGGGCGGGTAGGTTCGCGCCGAATGTGCCGAACGAGATCCTCGCGAGGACGGGATAGGGCACACCCATCTTCTGGCCCGCGAATCCCGAGAGGTTCATGAGGAAGAAGACGATGATGATTCCGACGGCGAGCGCGAGGAAGACCTGCCACGCGCCGAGGCCCAGGGCGAACAGGCCTGCCGCGAAGGTGTAGCCGCCGAGCGAGTGGATGTCTGACATCCACATGGCGAACAGCGAATAGAAGCCCCATTTGCGGTGTTCGGCCGGTGCGAGGTCTTCATTGTGGAGACGCGGGCTTGTGCCCGTAGGGATTGAAGGGGACATCGTCAACGCTCCCGTCCCAAGAATTTCCGGGGGGAAATTTCCCTCTTAAATTACGAAAAAATGGTATGCCGCAATTAATCGAGGGTCAAGGTTTCGGTGAGTGGTCTCACGCTATTTCGGGAGCCGCCCCGCGAGGCCGTCGAGGACCGGCTGGCGGCCCAGCTCGACGTGCGCGGCGGCGAGGGTTTCGGCGAGCTGCGCCCGGCCGGCGAGGATCGCCTCGCGGATCTCCTCGTGCTCGATCGTGTTGAGCTCCATCGGGCGGCTCACGCCGAGGCCGAAGATCCAGCGGACGAGGCCTTGGAGGGGCCGGAGCGAGCGCGCGAGCAGCCGATGGCCCGAGACGTTGACGATCTCGGCGTGGAACTCGGTATTGAGGTCGGACGCCCGCTCGATGTCGCCCGCGTCGGCCGCTTCCTTGGCGAGCTCGAGGAGCTCGGTGAGCCGACCGGCGTCGGCCCCTGCGGCGACCCGCTCGGCTGCGCGGCGCGCGGCGAAAGATTCGAGCATGACGCGCAGGTCGAAGACCTCGTCGACGTCGGTCAGGGTCAGGCTCCGCACGACGGCGCCGCGGCGGGGCGCGGTGACGATGAAGCCGTCCTGCTCGAGCCGGTGCAGGGCCTCGCGCACGGGGATGCGGGAGACGCTGTGCTGCTCGGAGAGCTCGCGCTCGCGAAGGCGCTGACCCGGGGCAAGGCGGCCCGCCACGATGTCCTCGAGAATGAGCTGGTAGACGTGGCTTGCGAATGCCTCATCCGGGGCAAGGGCCTGCGGCGGGGTCTCCATGGGGAGAGGATATCGTCCGCGGTATATACGGGGCGTGGGGGGCGCGCCCGAACGGACGACGACGCAGCCGTGCGGAGCTGAGCTCAGTCGATCGTTCTCCGGCAGCTACCGCACCTCGGGGCCGCGCACCGCAAGCGCCCCGAGACCGGCGAGGACGACGGCGGCCACCGCCATCCCGACGAAAGGCGCCGCCCATCCGCCCGTGGTTCCGTGGGCCCAGCCCGCGGCGAACGGCCCGACGGACGCGAGCGCGAAGCCGGCCCCCTGGGCGAGGGCGGAGAGCCGCCCCGCGGTGACGGCGTCGTGGGATCGGACCACGATGAGCGTGAACGCGAACGCGAGCGTGCTGCCCTGCGAGAAGCCGAGCGCCGCGATCGCGAGGGGCATGATCGAGAGGGGGCCCGCAAGGACCCACACGAGGCATGCCGCGATCGCGAGTCCGATCCCCGGCCCGACGATCCGCGCGCCGCGCCGCCGGCCCACGATCACGGGCACGACGAAGCTCGCGGGCAGCCCCGCGACGCTGAACCACGCGAGCAGCCCGGACGCCGCGGCCGCGTTCGAGCCGCGGTCCGCGAGATACGTCGCCAGCCACGACGTCACCGCGAAGTAGAGCAGCGCCTGCACCCCGAAGTAGGCCGTGATCGCCAGGGCCGTGCGGTGGCGGAGGAGCCGAGGGCGTCGCGGGGATGCCCCGGCGGACGACGGCGCCGCTACCGCGCGTGCGATCTCACCCGAGCCCGGGGCTGGCGACGGCACGGCGGACGACGGCGGCGCCTCCTCCCGTGGGGCGGCCGACTCCCGGCGAGGCCGCAGGCTGGCCCATGCGACGGCCCCGGCCGCGACGGCGGGCAGCGCCCACGCGCCGAGGGCTCCCGGAAGGCCCCACCACGTGGCCGACGGGATGAGGAGTGCCGCGCCGATCGCGGCTCCGCCGGCCATGCCCATCGTCGTGACACCGGAGAGCCACGTCGAGCCGCCGCTGGCCTTGACGAGCTGGGGGATGAGGACGCTTCCGACCATGATCGCGCACCCCGCGACCACGGTTCCGGGCAGGAGCAGCGCGGGGCTCGCGACGCGCAGCGCGAGGGCCGCCGCGAGGGCGAGCATCGACGTCGTGAGCGCGGGGGCGAGCCCCCAGCGGCGGGCGAGCCACGGGCCGAGGGGAGCGGAAAGGCCGAAGGCGAGGATCGGTGCCGACCCGAGCGCCGCGAGCCACGGCGAGCCTGGTGCGTACGCCGACCCGAAAGCGCCCGCGAGGGCCGGGAAGGCGGCCGCGACGCTCGTGATGGCGGGGCGCAGATTGAGCGAGATGAGCAGGGCCGTGATGGCGGCCGCCCAGGGTACGCGCCTCGGGGCTGAGCCGTGGGCTGGTGCTTGTCGGGACAGCTCGGCGCGGATGCTCATGGGACTCCTTTTGGTATACCAAAACCATACCCTCCGCGGCCCGAGTCTCAAAATCCCAAACGGCGCCCCGCGGGCTAATCTGAGATCGACCCGTCACCCCCGACCCTCGCCGGGATACGGCGGAGGAGACGATCAGGAGCCGGGAGCCGTCCATGACCACCGAGGCCTCGCACCAGAACGAAGTCCCCGAGTCGGCGCTCGCCGAGCCCGTCCGCCGGGTCGGCGGGCTGTGGGTCACGGGCCTTGTGCTCGTCAACATCGGGATCAATGCGGCGTTCTTCGGGCCCATCCAAGTGCTGCTCGGCCTCCAGGCCCAGGCCTTCGATCCGGGCCAGAAGGAAGCGATCCTCGCGCTCGTCACGGGAGCGGGCGCCGCCGTCGCCCTCGTCGCGAACCCGCTCTTCGGGGCGTTCTCGGACCGCACGTGGAGCCGTTTCGGGCGCCGTCGTCCGTGGGTGCTCATCGGCGCGCTGCTCGGGACGGTCGCGCTCGTCGCGCTCGCGGGCGCCCCGAACGTCGCCCTGGCCACGGTCCTGTGGTGCCTCGTGCAGCTCGGCTGCAACGGGGCCTATGCGGCGATCACGGCCGCTATCCCGGATCGCGCCCCGGTCGATCAGCGCGGCGTCGTCGGCGGCCTCGCGGCGATGGGGCAGACGGCCGGGATCCTCCTCGGCGCGGTGATCGCCGCCGTCGTCTCAGGCAACTTCGCGCTCGGCTACATCATCTGCGCGGCGGCTCTCGTGCTCGGCGTCGTCCTCTATCTCGTGACGGCCGCCGACGATCCCCTCCCGCGGGGCGCGATCGAGCAGTTCTCGCTCGCGCGCTTCCTCGCCGGCTTCTGGATCAACCCCGTCCGCTACCCCGACTTCGCGTGGGCATGGATCACGCGGCTGCTCGTGAACATCGGCAACCACATGGTCACGCTCTACCTCCTCTTCTTCCTCGCGGACGACGTGCGGCTCAAGGAGACGCAGGGCATCGACCCCCCGACGGGCGTCCTCATCCTCACAGGGCTCTACGCGGTGTTCGTCATCGTCACGAGCGTCATCGGCGGAAAGCTCTCCGATCGCATGGGGCGCCGCAAGCCGCTCGTCATCGGATCCTCGATCGTCATCGCGATCGCCTCGCTCACCCTCGGCTTCTTCCCCGTGTGGCCGGGCGCCATCGCGGGCGCGTGCATCCTCGGCGTCGGCTTCGGGACCTATCTCGCGGTCGACTTCGCGCTCATCACGCAGGTTCTTCCCCAGGCCGTGAGCCGCGGCAAGGACCTCGGCGTCATCAACATCGCGAACTCGCTCCCGCAGGTGATCGCCCCGGCCATCGCGGCGCCCTTCGTCACGCTGTGGGGAGGCTACATCTCGCTCTACGTCGCGGCCGCTGTCATCGGTCTGCTGGGCGCCGTCTTCGTGACGCGCATCCGCTCCGTCGCGTAGCCGGGCTCCGCGCGCGGCCGTCTAGCCGTGCGCGTAAGTGCGTCGAGAGTGGCGCGAAAGTGCTCTCGCCGGCCAGGCGAATCGGCCGCTGGCGTATAGTTGTGGGGACCCCACCACGTTGCCCGGAAGCGAGTCCGCACACCTCGCCGCCGCCGGCTTCGGGGTATCACGTACAGCCATATCGCCGACGAAAGCTGCTGCGCCGTGCTCGAACTGCCCAAGGACCTGGTGTCGATGGAGGCCGCGCCCACGACCCCTCGTCTGGCCGAGCGCTACGGCAGGATGCTTGAGGCCACCGCCGACTTCGCGCGGCTCGAGTACCCCGAGGTTGAGGTTTCGGCCGTCGCCGAGCGCGCCGGGGTCTCGGCCAGCACCGCCTACCGGTACTTCCCCTCCGCCGCGCACCTCCTGCTCGCTCTCCACCGCCGCCAGCTCATCGAGCTCCGCGAGCGCGTCGCGAAGCGCTCGCGCTCCTACGCGAGCCGCGAGGTGCGCACGAGGCACCTCACGGGTGCGGCCGTCGAGCTGCTCCAGATGCGCCTCTCGCAGCCCGCGGTCAACAGCTGCCTCGACGAGCTCGTCGTGCCGGCCGACCACGAGCTCGCGCGGCTCATCGGGGAGGTCGACGAGCTCTCGTGGTCCGTCCTCGGGCGTCTCGGCGGCGGGGCCGCGCGTGGCAAGAGCATCGTGCTCATGGTGTCCGGGCTCGTGGCCGCGATCCGTACCGGGCGCCTGCTCCCGGTCGAGGCCGAGCAGCAGCTCAAGGATGCGTGTGCCCTCCTTGAGCCGACGACGACGGCGCGGCTCGCCTGAGCGAGCGGCCCTCCTGCGGCGGCATCTGGCCACGCGTGGGCGACATGTGGCCACGCGTTGAGACCGGCCCAACCCGTGGCCACCTCTCGCCCAACCCGTGGCCACCTCTCGCCCAACCCGGCGTGAGACTCATCACTTCCGTGTTGCGGAAACCCTGTCTCGTCACGCACGATGGGTGTACCTCATTCCCTGAGACCATGATCCGCGCGGACATCCTCGTGCGGCCGGTCTCCCGGAAGCGCCGCATCCGGCGCAGACCCCCGGAACCCGTTGCCGATCACGCGGTCGCGACTCGCTCTGCCCGACGAAGCTCAGAGTGACTCGCCCGCCCGCGTGCGCGTCGCCGTCGACCGCTGTGCCGTCGGCTCGATCCAGGAGACCAGTGCCGTGTCCTCTTCCACTCTGAACCCGACGTCCGTCGCCCCCGAGGCCCTCGCCGGGCCCATCACCGATGAGGAGATCTTCGCCGCGCATGAGGGCGGGAAGCTCTCGGTCGCCGTCGACCGCCCGCTCGAGACGAAGCGCGACCTCTCGATCGCGTACACGCCCGGCGTCGCGCAGGTGAGCCGCGCCATCGCCGCGGACCCGGCCGTTGCCCGGACGCACACGTGGGCGTCGCGGCTCGTCGCCGTCGTGTCGGACGGCACTGCCGTGCTGGGCCTCGGCAATATCGGGCCGAGCGCGTCGCTGCCCGTCATGGAGGGCAAGAGCGCCCTGTTCAAGACGTTCGCCGGGCTCGACTCGATCCCGATCGTCCTCAACACGACCGATGTCGACGAGATCGTCGAGACCATCGTGCGCATCGCGCCGAGCTTCGGGGCCGTGAACCTCGAGGACATCTCCGCGCCGCGCTGCTTCGAGCTTGAGCGCCGCCTCATCGAGGCCCTCGACATGCCCGTCATGCACGACGACCAGCACGGCACGGCCGTCGTGGCCCTCGCCGCGCTCACGAACGCGGCGAAAGTGGTGGGCAAGGAGCTGGGCTCGCTGCGCGTCGTGATCGCGGGGGCGGGCGCGGCGGGCATCGCCGTCGCCGAGATCCTGCTCACGGCGGGGATCTCCGACGTCGTGCTCATCGACTCCAAGGGCACCCTCCATACCGGGCGCGAGGACCTCGAGGGCATGAAGCGCGAGTTCGCCGAGCGCACGAACCCGCGGGCCGTGGCCGGCGGGGTCGCGCACGCGCTCGAGGGCGCGGACGTGTTCATCGGCGTCTCGTCGTCCAGTGTCCCGGAGGAGCACATCGCCGCGATGGCCGAGGGCTCGATCGTCTTCGCGCTGTCCAATCCGGACCCGGAGGTCGAGCCCGATGTCGCGCGGCGGCACGCCGCCGTCGTCGCCACCGGGCGCAGCGACTTCCCGAACCAGATCAACAACGTCCTCGCGTTCCCGGGCATCTTCCGTGGCGCGCTCGACGCCGGCGCCCGCCGAATCACCCCGGCGATGAAGCTCGCCGCGGCCCGCGCGATCGCCGAGCTCGCCGAGGACGAGCTCTCGGCCGACTACATCGTCCCGAGCCCCCTCGACCCGCGCGTCGCGCCGGCGGTGACGGCGGCGGTGGCGGACGCCGTCGTGGCGGGCGAGTAGGCGCCGCGGCCGCGATGGCCGTCCCTCAGTGACATAACCGTCTGGTAGCGACATAACCGTCCCTGAAACCCGGGTCCAAGGGACGGTTATGTTGCCGAGGGACGGCCATGCTGCGCACGGGGCGGCCAAGTCGCGCACGGGACGGTCATGCTGCGAGAGGCTAGGCTGGGGTGCCGTGGATGGACCTGCTCTCGCCGCCCTGCTGACCGGCCTAGCCCTCGCCGTCGCGGTTGCCGGAACGATCGTTCCGGTGCTGCCCGGGAGTGTGCTTGGCATCCTCGCGCTGCTTGAGTGGGCGCTGTTCGGGGGCTCGGGAGCGGGCGGCTGGATCGTGTTCGCGATCGGGACCACGTTCTTCGCCGCCGGGATGGCCGCCTCGTACGTCCTCACAGGGCGGAGGCTCGCGGCGCGTCAGGTTCCGGGGAGGTCCGTCGTCGTCGCGACGGCGGCGGCGGTCGTAGGCCTGTTCGCCGTGCCGGTCGTAGGGCTGTTCGTCGGCTTCGCCGCGGGACTGCTCGGAAGCGAATGGGCGAGGACGCGGGATTTCCGGGCGGCCTCGTCGTCGTCCCTCGCGGCCCTCAAAGCCCTCGGACTGGGGCGCCTCGTCGAGTTCGCGTGCGCGGCCGTCGCGGTGACGGTGTGGGTCATCGGAGCGTGGACCTATTTTTCGAACCGATGAGGGCCGTAGCAACCACCAAGGGCCGCCGCAGGCGATGACCGGGATGGCTAGCATGGAGGCCATGGCTTCCGGCGAGGTGGACCGCCAGCGCGCGTTCCACGACCCGCGCGACCTCACGCCCTTCCGCGGCGTGCGGGTGGCCGCGCCTGTCCGCGGGATCCTCGGCCGGCTCGGCCGCTCCGGCCCGACGCCGCGCCTCCGCCGCTTCCCCGCGAAGGTCGAGCGGGCCGTGCACGACGCCGTCTTCCGCACCCAGGAGCCCGAGCGTCTCGTGGTGCTCGCCCGTTCTCACCCCGGATGGTCGGGCCTCTGCTACGTCATGGCGGGTCTCATCGCCTATCGCTCGCATCAGCACGCCCAGGCGGCCGAGCTGCTGCAGCGCGGGCTTGGCGGCGAGAACGAGCTGGCCGCCGCCCAGTTCGCGGCGGACTATCTCTCAAGCTGGCAGCAGTGGATCGAAGTGGCCGAGGGCGTGACCGTCCACGTCGTGTTCAGCGAGGAGGCTGTGTGCCTCGCGCTGGCCCACAGCCTCCGCGAGATCGGGCACCCCCGCGACGCCCTAGCGGCCCTCTCGCCCCTTCCCCCGTCGCTTCCGGCCTCGCTCGCGGCATGCCGCCTCGCCGAGATCCTGGGCCGCCCGGCGGATATCGTCGCGTGGACGGACGGCCTCACCAACCGCGACGACCTCGCCGCCGCCCTCCTCATCCTCCGCGCCCGCGCGCTCCGCACGCTGGGGCGCCGCGCGGAAGCCCAGGACGCCGTGCGCGAGGTGATGCGGCGCCGTCGGACGTCCCTCGCCTTGCGCCACACCGCTATGACCGAGCGGGCGCTGCTCGCCTTGGGCATGGGGCGTCGCCCGTCGTTCGGCAAGGACGACGACGGCGCCGCCCGCCCCCGTGCCAAGCGCACCAAGGACGCCGAGGTCAAGGAGCTGTGGCTGCGCGACTTCGAGCGGCTCACGGGGGAGCGTCCCGAGTAGCACGCCCCCCGTGCCACTCATGTGACATGCACGTGCCTCGGATATCTGCAAGAATCCCGGCTCGGCTGGTCGTTCCACGAAAGTGGTGCACATCCAGCGTGGCCGTGACGGCCAGTGTGGCAGTGATGGGGAGAGAGAAGTTACGGATGACTCAGATCAACGCCCGCCTGTCCGCAAGTGGGGAGGCCGAGATCACGGGATCCAATGGTCGGACGTGGAACACGAGCTACGGAGACCTCGAGGCGGCCCGGCAGTCGGTTCAGGAGACGGCCGCGGCGACGGCTGCCGCAATCGATGCGCCCGTGCAGCTCGTGATCTCGGATCCGGCGGGCGAGCGCCGCATGCTCGTGTTCGCAAACGGGGACTCCCAGGCCGAGGGGGCGCACGCGGCGGCCCCGGAACTGCGCGGGCCGGGCCTGCGCACTCCGGACCTGGGCGGAGTGGACTTGCGCGCGCCGCACGCGGCCGCGCCGGGCCCGGGCGTGCCGGGCGTCGGTTCGGAGGAACCGGCGGGGCTCTCCCTGCGGCGGCGGCGCCGCCCGACGGCAGCGGACTTCGCGGCGTCTCGCCCGGCAGCCCCGCGGAGCCCCGCGCAGGAGGGATGGCAGGGGGCTGTGAACAGCGTCTCGGGCGGCGCGCTGCGCCTCGCTCCCGGCGCGCGGGAGGTGGCGCGCCGCGAGTGGCGCGCCTCGGCGCAGCGGGGCCTCCCGGGGCACAAGACGGTCGTCTTCGTGAACCTCAAGGGCGGCGCGTCGAAGACGACGGCGTGCTACCTCGCGGCGGCGACCCTCGGCCGCGTGCGCGGCGGCAACGTGCTCGCGTGGGACAACAACGAGAACAAGGGGACGCTCGGCGACCGGGCGATGCCCGCGAGCCACGACCACACGGCCATCGATCTCCTCGCGAACGTGGACCGCTTCGCGACCCCGTCGAACGCCCACGAACTCGTGAACTACGTGCGGGCCCAGGGCGAGAACAAGTTCCACGTGCTGGCGTCGCAGAACCAGGCGGGGGACAAAGAGGTCATCGACGGGGCTGCGTTCGTGCAGCTCCACTCGGTGCTCCGGCAGTTCTACCACCTCGCGCTCGTCGACACCGGAAACGCGTCGACGGCCGGCACGTGGCAGGCCGCCGTGGAGATCGCGGACGAGATCGTCCTCGTCGCGATGAACAAGGAGGACTCGTCCAAGACCCTCGCGGCGACCGTCGACACGCTCGTCGAGATGGGCTTCGCCGACAAGCTCGCGCGCGGCGTCCTGCTCGTGACCCAGCCTCCCGTGCCCTCGAAGAACCGCAAGCACCGCCTTGCTGCGAACGAGGAGCGGCTCAACCGGATCCGCGAGCACTTCGGCCATTACGTGCGCAAGATCGTGATCGCGCCATACGACGAGGCCCTCGACGACGGCGCCGACATCATCTTCGAGAACCTCTCGCCGGCCACCCAGGAGGCGTACCTCGAGGCCACCGCCGCCATCGTGGACGGCCTCTGAGCGGTTCGGGCGGGCACAGGGGAAGGGCCCCGATCCGGCTCGCTTGCGACACGAGCGGTTCAGGGCCCTCGACGGGGGCTGAGGTCAGCCGGCTTTGACGAGCGGCTGGGGCGATGTGAACGGGCCGGTGCGGTCCGAATACGCGAGGGTGAGACTTGGCTTCTCCGACTTGGCGGGCTTCGCCGCCGGGGGCTCCTCGCTGCGCTCCGCCCCGGGCGCCGCGTCGTCGGGAGCCTCGTCGTCGGGAGCCTCGGCCGAGGCCTCCTGGGCGGCACGGACCTGGGCCGCGCGGATCTGGCCGGTTCGGGCCTCGGCGATGATCGCGTCCGCCTTGGCGACCACGGCGTTGCGCACGTGGTCCTCCATGCGATCGGGCGCCGTCGTCGTCTGCTCTGGGCGGTAGACGAAGAGCCTGGCGCCGAGCTTGACGCCCAGCCTGACCAGGAGCGCGCCGATCTGCGCGACGCCGGCCATGAACATCGTGCCGAGGAGCGCAAACGCGACGACGACAAGCATGACGCCGCCGATCACAAGCGTGCCAAAGTACACGAGGTTCGTTACGAGAAGTCCGTCGTCCACGCCATCTCCCATCCCCAGAGATCGTCGAGAAGAACCCGGGGCTGCGAGCCTTCCCGGGACATCGTCCATTCTTCCCCACGCCCCGAGGGGCAGTTCAACCGCACCGCCGTGATGTTGTGGAAAAGCAATGGAGACGTTATCGAACGTCCACTTCGGTCTCAGCGGCCGTGACACGGCCCACATTGGGCAGGTGCGGGAACAAGCCGCGCCGGCGAGGGGTTGCCGCCCACGTGACTGTGCTCTCGCTTCTCGACCTCGTCCCGATCGTCCAGGGCTCGGACGTCTCCGACGCCTTCGCGAGCGCCACGCGCCTCGCGCGCCTCGCGGAGGAGGCCGGCTACGCGCGGCTCTGGTATGCGGAGCACCACAACACGGAAGCGCTCGCCTCGAACGCGACGGCCCTCCTCATCGCCAACGCCGCCGCGAACACCTCGACCCTCCGCGTCGGCTCAGGCGGGATCATGCTGCCCAACCACGCGCCCCTCGCCGTCGCCGAGGCTTTCGGGACCCTCGCGAACCTCTATGGCCCGCGCATCGACCTGGGCCTCGGGCGCGCGCCGGGAACCGATCCGCGCACGGCCGCCGTCCTGCGGCGCGGGGCGAGGGACGACGACGAACAGCACTTCGCGCGCAGCATCCGGCTGCTCGCGTGGTACTTCGGGGAACAGGAGCTTGACGCGGAGTCAGTCGAGCTCTCTGCCGGAGTTCGCGCCGCCGTGGCCCGCGGGACGAACGTGCCGCTGTGGGTCCTCGGAAGCTCGACGGCGGGCGCGGCCATCGCGGGCCAGCTCGGCCTTCCGTTCGCGGCGGCGAGCCACTTCGCTCCCTTCCAGCTGCGCGAGGCGATCTGGACCTACCGGGAGTCGTTCAACCCGTCCGCCGCAACGGCGCAGATCGCCGCGCCGTACGTGATGGCGGGCGCAAACCTCATGGTCGCGCCGACGCGCGAGGAAGCCGAGTACCTCTTCACGTCCCACCAGCAGATGTTCCTCGCGATCCGCCGCGGCGAGCGCGGTCCCATTCGGCCGCCGGTCCGCGAGATCGCGTGGGCGCCGCACGAGGAGCAGATGGCCTCCTCGGCGCTGCGGGTCTCGGCTGTCGGCACGCCGTCCGAGGCCGCCGAGTTCCTGCGGACGTTCGCGGCCTCCTACGGAGTCGATGAGGTGATCCTCACGGGCTACGCTCACGATCCCGCGCTCCGCGAACGGAGCTTCCGCCTGCTCGCCGAGGAGTGGGACGGGGTGCGGGTCGCGTAACGCCATAACTCACGGCCCAAACGGCGCCGAATTGCGTCCGATCGCCCGCGAATTGTGGCGTTCCGCACGCCACGGAGGGGAGCCGTCTCAGAGGCCCAGCGTGCGCGCCGCGATCCTCACCCCGAGGTCTTCCAGCTCGTCCGCCAATGAGGCAGCGACCCAGACGTGGTTGCGGGTTCTCCCGGTGAGAGGACGGATGACCCCAGCGTCCTTGAGGCGAGCGATCGCCGCGTAGACCGAAGATGCGGCTCCGCCGACGCTCAGCTCCGCCTCATCGGCAGAAAACACGGGCGCGTTGAGAAGGCTGCGGACGAGCCTTGCGGCTGCGCTGCCTGCTCCGGGGCCGTCCGGTCCTGCTCGCTATTCCGACTTAGTGGTGCTAAGTCGGAATAACGAGGTCGCTATTCCGACTTGGCGCCGTGCGGGGCCCCGCACCACCCGCGGAGCGCGCCGAGGAAGCGCTGGGCCGCGCGGGGCGCTGCTACGGCCTGCGGCTACCGCCGCCCGAGCCCGATCGTCATCGAGAATCCGAACTCGCGCCAGATCTGCCCGTCGTCCCACTCGTGGGGCACGGACTCGGCGCGGAGCTCGAGCATCGAGCCGATCCGCAGGAGCGTGAGGACGGTGCGCTGGCCTTCGCCGAGAGAGCTGGCGACGGCGGTCGCGGAGCCGTCGAAGGTCTGAACCGCGAGCGGCCCCCCGCCTGCGATGAACAGGGCCCGGCGGAGGAGCCGGACGTGCCGCAGCACGACGACCGCGTCCCGGTTGACGTACCCGACGAGCGGCCGCCCGCCCGCCGTCGGCACCACGGTGCCGATCTGCTCGCGATGCACGCTCTGCGCCCCGCTCACCCGCGAGACGTCTTCCCAGGCCGCGCCCCGCGAGCCCGTGACGAAGAGCGAGCCGATCGCGGATTGGCGGGGGTTGAGGCGGACGACGGCGCCGCGTGCCGAGAGCTGGGCGACCTCGCCCAACTCGGGGGCCCGGTAGAGGCGGGATTCGAGCGGCGCCGCGGGGGCGCCTGCCGGGTCCGGCCGGCCGAGTGTGAGGCCATCGTCGGGGAGCTGCTCGGCCATCAGACGTCCAGCCCGAAATCGCGGCTCACGCCGGCGAGGCCGTTCTCGTACCCGCGGCCGACGGCGCGGAACGCCCACGCACCGCCATGCCGGAACAGCTCGCCGAAGAGCATCGCCTGCGTGGTCTCGGCCCCCGCGGTGGGGGCCTCGAAGCGGGCGATCTCGGTGCCGTCGGGCTCGGCAACGCTCACGTGTGCGCCGCGCAAGGGCGCGAAGGTCCCCGGCCCGCGCACTTCCGGGTCGATGTACGTGACGATCGCGATGCTCGCGACGTCCTCGGGAAGCCGCGCGAAGTCCACCTCGATCTGTCCCGCCCCGGACCGCCCTCCCTCGGCGGGGGAGAAGGCCACGCCGGGTGCCGCCGTCGTCGGCTGATTGAAGAACACGACGTGCTCGGGGCTCAGGGCCCTGCCGTTCTCGCCGCACACGATCCCGAGCGGCACGGGCTCGGCCTGCGGGCCAGGGCCCGGCTCGAGGGACCAGCCCACGCGGACCACGACGCCGTGGCCGGCCGCAGTGAGCTCGATCGTCGTCCCCGGGACGAGCGACATCATTCCCCATGCTCCTTCGTGGGCTCGTCGTGGGACTTTCGCCGTTGGGCAATGCGCACGCCGTCGACGTCGAATTTGTCGCGCAGGAAGCGGCCGTGCGCGCTCAGTTCGGCGATCGCGCCGGTGCGGACCTGATGGTCGAGGTCGAGGGCGGTCGCGTGGAGGATGTCGAGCTGTTCGAGGAGCTTCTCGGTCTCGGGGCTCTCGTCCACCTGCGTCTCGGGCGGCAGCGCCCGGTATACGCGCAGCGACGTGGGGAGGTAATCGGCCGTGATCGAGTGAAGGAGCACTCGCTGCTCGGTCGAGGCGCCGTGCTCGGCGACGTAGTCGATGAGGAGTCGCAGGACGTCGTCGATCTGGCGCATGTTCGAGGACGCGACGGTCGGCAGGAGCGAGCCCGCGCGGCGGATCGAGCTGCGCAGCTCGGCGAGGGCGGCGCGCGTCTGCTCGAGCTCCTCAGCTTGGGTGCGGGGGAGTTCGTCGTCGACGATCCGCTCGGGTTCCCGCCCGCCGCCGAAGAGCGAGCCGAAGAACTTCGACACCATGGATTCACCTTAGCGGGTGCGGCCGCCGCGGATGGGGCGAAGTTCCAGCCCCCGACGCCGCCGGAACCGTGCGCGACAAGCCCGCGCGTCGGGTTGTGGCGGTGCTGCTCCGGGAGCGGCCGCGGCGTACCCTCGTCACATGCCCAAGAGCCGCACCCGCAAGCCCAAGAACAAGAACCGCGCGACCGGTCCCGTGGAACGGCGCCGCCGGCGGATCGAAAAGCTTATCGACGGGCTCGCGGCCGAGTACAGCACGTGGGCCGTCGGAGAGCTCGGCGTCGCCGAGGATCCGGTCGGGGAAGAGGTCGAGGCTTTTTCGGTCGGCCAGCTCGGCGTCGTCAAGGTGTTCTACGTGTTCCTCGAAGCCGACGACCGGCCCGCTGCCGGGCTGCGCATCGATCCGCAGGGCGTCCCCGACGCGCTCGATGCACTCCTCGACACGGACGACGTCGACACCCTCCGCTACTACATCGGGACCCTCATCGACTGGGTCACCTTCCTTGAGGAGACAGGGCGATGGGAGGGCACGGCCCCCGAGCTCGAGGCCCTCACGGACCTGCTCGACGCCGAGGCCGAAGCGGTTGGGGGCATCGTCGACGCGTCGCCCGGCGAGCCCGGCGGGCCCCGGCGCGAGCCCACCGAGGAGGAGGCGCTCGAGTTTGCGATCGCCTCGCCGCTCGTGCGGCACGCGCTCGCAGTGCTCAACTTTGTCGGCGACGGCCGGGCGGTGGACGCCGACGGCGAACTCGCGGAGGCCGACTTCGTCGCCATGGCAGCTCTCATCGGCTCGGACTCTGCGGATGCCGGCCGGCGCCTTTCGCGGCTGTGGTCGGCCATGGTCAACGCGGAGATCATCGAGATCGAGGGCGTTTCCGTCGAGGGCGGGGCTGACGGCGCCGCCGACGCGGGCGACGGCGGGGCGGCGGCACTTGCGGGCGACGGCGGGGCCGGCGCGGGTGCTGTTGCGCGCCGTGGTGAGGACGCTGCCAGGCTCGGGACCGGGGACGCCTTCGGCCGGCTCGAGGCCCAGTTCCTCGCGACCGAGTTCGTGATCGCGACGTGCGAGGGCGCGGGCGAGGGGCCTCAGGGCGAATCGGTCGGCGGCGGCCTCGCGGCGATCCTCCAGCGCGCGGCCGTCGACGATCCGCTCGAGCTCGCGGCCGTCGAGAGCCTCGCTGCGGACGCGCCCGACGGCGCCGACCCGGCCGCCCTCGAAACGGTGTCGGTGCTGCTCCTCGATGAGCTCAGGGAGCTCGCCGCGTTGGGCCTCGCGGACCTGCGGAAGGGGTTCGCCGACATCCCCGCCGCAGCGCTCGACGCGGTGTACGACGCCTTCGAAGCTCCCGACGGCGAAGGCCACGACGAGGACGACTGGGACGACGAAGGGTGGGCCGACTAGAAACAGCGGCTGCCCACGCTCTCGCGCCGCAGCGCGTAGGGTGAGGCCGCCGTCGTGCGCTGCTGCTCGCCGTCGTGCGCTACGGGGCGTTGCCCTCCTGCCGGCGGACCCGCTCGATGTGCGGGCGCGCCTTCTCGAGCCCCTCTTCGAGGGCGTGCACGGTGCTCTCCATCGAGCGTGCGGCCTGCGAGCGGAACGCGTCGATGGCGTCCATCGTCTGGTAGATGTTCGCGAACGCGCGCTCGAGGGTCTCGACCGAGACGCCCGAGCTCGTGGCCTGCTGGTGGATCCGGCTCGTCTGGTCCTTGAGCATTTCGGACGTCTTGAGGATCATCGCGTTGGTCGTGGTGTTGATCGCGTCGATCTGATCGAGGACGAGCTTCTGATTGGAGAGGGCCTGCGCCGTGATGACGGCCGTGCGGAGCGCCGAGACCGTGGTCGCGCGCGCCCGGTCGACGCCCTTGATGAGCTCGTTGTTGTTCTTCCGGATGACGTCGATCGCGAGGTAGCCCTGCACCGAGACGGCGAGCTGCGTGAGGATGTCCTGGCGCCGCTGGCGGATCGGGAAGAGCACGTCCGCCTCGAGCTGCTGCGCGTGCTCCGTCTGCCCCTGGGCGCGGACTTCGGCGATCTTGGTGACCGTCGCGCCGTCGAGCTCCTGCGCGAACACGGCGTACTCGGAGAGCTGCTGCATGACGTCCCACAGGTTCCCCTTCTCCTGCGCGAGCGCGGCGTTGTCGCGGAGGAGCTCGTCCTGGCCGGCCATGAGGGCCTTGATGATGCGGTCGAGCTGCGTTTGGGCGGATTCGTAGCGCTGGAAGTACTTGGCCACCTTGTTGCCGCCCGGAACGAAGCCGAGGATTTTGCGGCCCGTGCCGAGGTCGGCGCGGTTGGGGGTGAGGCTCTCGACGGTCGAACGGAGTTCGCCGAGCGTCGACGCGACGTAGGTCTGGGCGGTGTCGCCGGTTTTCTTCGCGCCGCGGATCGAGGTCGACGCGCGGTCGAGAAGCCGGCCCGACGCGTCCGACGACGCTATGATCTCGCGCCCGCCCACCCGATGGAGACCCTCGACCTTGCGCGCGAATTCGGGGCTGCGCGAGTCCATGGCCGCAACCTCCGCGACCCAGGCCTTCGCCTGCGCGGCAATCTCCGTCTGCCGGTCGGCGGCGACCGGAACCATGCCCGGCGCGTCCTCTTCCCGGATCACGGGGGTGGCGTCCGGGGCCTGGAGCACGAGCGCGTCTTCGGTGGAGGGGTCGGGAGGGGTCGGGAGGGTGCTCATCTGGGGTCTCCATTCTTCGCTGCCCGATTCAACTCTCTCGCTTGGCAGCGGCGTTCGCGACGTTTGACACACGCTAACTGGGCAACGGGGGAGGGGGCGGAGTGGTTCCCCGGTCCCTCGACGCCTGGCCACCTCTCGACCAACGGTTGGCCAGCTCTCGCCTGACGCGTGGCCAGAAAGACCCTGAAGCAAATGAATTGAGTTCATTTGCTGCGCATTCTGTACTTTAGACTTCGTGACCATGGAGCCCTTGACCACTGCCGTGACGTCCGCGAAGGCCAACCTTCCGGCCGATGCGCCAGGCTCAACCGCGCCGCGCCGCCGTGGGCGCCCGTCGCGCCCGGTCCTCTCGCGCGAGGGGATCACGGCGGGCGCGCTCGCCGTCATCGCACGGGCTGGGTATGAAGGGTTCACGATGGCCGCGCTCGCTCGCGAGCTCAAGACGGCTCCCTCTGCGCTCTACAACCATGTGGCCTCGAAGGACGAAGTCCTCAACTGGGTTCAGGACGACGTGAACGAGACGATCGACGTCTCGGGATTCGGCCGCGACCCCTGGGATCTCGCGCTCATGCGCTGGGCACACTCGTATCGCGACGCCTTCGCCGAGCACTCGCCCCTCATCCCCGTGATCGCCGTCCTGCCGATCACGGGCGCGCCCCACACGCTCGCGATGTACGAGCGCGTTGCCGAGGGGCTGCGCTCGGGCGGGTGGCCCGAGGACATGGTCATCGACACGATCGTGGCCGTGGAGTCGTTCGTGCTCGGCTCCGCGATGGACGTCTCCGCGCCGGAGTGGATCTTCAACGTGGGCGATCGGCGCGATCTCGCGCCGACGTTCGCCGACGCCGTCGCGGCCCGCCGCGGGAGCGGCCGAACAGCGGCCGACGACGCGTTCGCGCTCGGCCTCAACGCCCTCGTCGCGGGGCTTCGCGCGACTCTCGCGGCGGCTCAGGCCGCCCGCCACTAGCCACGCCTGGCCACCTCTCGCCAACGCCTGGCCACCTGTGGCGGACGCCTCGCTACCTCTCGCGGTCGCCTGGCCACCTCTCGCCAACGCCTGGCCACCTGTGGCGGACGCCTGGCCACTCAGTTGCCAGGCCGCAATAGCTGGCCAATCGTGGGTGGGATCTGGCCAATCGTGGGTGGGATCTGGCCAATCGTGGGTGGGATCTGGCCAATCGTGGGTGGGATCTGGCCAACCGTGGGTGGGATCTGGCCACGGGTTGGGCGGAGCTGGCCACGCAATAGAGCGGGGGACAGACGCAACCTCTTGACCGTGACCTGTGTCACTGCTCTAATAAACGAACGTCATTCATTTCTTCCAGTAAGGCAGACCCCACAGTGGCTCCCACCTTGTATGTCAACGCGCGGTTCTTCACCGCGGACCAGCCCGAGTGGGCAGAGGCCCTCGTCGTCGACGCGGACCGGATCGTGTACGTGGGGGATGAGGCGACGGCGCGCCGAATCGCGGGCGGGGCCGCGATCGAAGAAGACCTCGGCGGCCGCCTCGTGCTGCCCGGCTTCGTCGATGGCCACGCGCACATCGTCGGGACCGGCGACGCCGCAGGCCAGGCCGACCTGTGGGGCGCCCACGACCTCGACGAGATCCAGCGCCGCATCGCTCGCTGGGCCGAGGAGAACCCCGAGGCCCCGCGGGTCCGCGCTCAAGGCTGGCTCCCGGGCACGGTCCCGGGCGGCGCACCGACTCGCCACATGCTCGACGAGATCGTCTCCGACCGGCCCGTCTACGTGCAGACCTACGACTACCACTCGATCTGGCTCAACACGGCGGCCCTCGCGGAGCTCGGCATTGATCACGAGACCGTGGCCCCCGCGGGCGGCGCGATAGCCCGCGACGAGGCCGGCCACCCGACCGGCTACATCGACGAGACGGCGATGCAGCAGCTCGTGTGGCCCGCGCTCGACGGCGGTGCGAGCGACGACGAGCGCGATCGTCACCTCGCGGCGGCACTCGCCGGGTACCGCGCGTCGGGCGTCACCGCGGCGACCGACATGGGGCTCGACGACGCCGACCTCGCCGCGATGCTCCGCGCCGAGGAGGCTGGGACGCTCACGGCCCGCATCAACGCGCACTACCGCATCTACCGCGCTGAAGACTCGGCGGAGAACCTCGCCCAGGTCGCCCACGCCGCGGAGCTCGCGGCCCGACACGACTCGCCGTGGCTCCGCGTCGTCGGCATCAAGGTCATGGTCGACGGCACCGTCGACGGCTGCACGGCAGCACTCGGCCGCCCGTACGCTGACGGCTCGCTCGCGGACCCGATCTGGGACCTCGAAAGCCTCGCCCCGGTCGTGACGGCCGCAGACGCGGCTGCGCTCCAGGTGGCGATGCACGCGATCGGCGACGAGGCCGTGCGGATCGCGATCGCCGCCGTCGAACGTGCCGTCGCCGCCAACGGCCCGGCCGCGCGACGCCACCGGATCGAGCACCTCGAGGTCGCCGAGGAAGCGGACATCGCGCGCCTCGCCGCGCTCGGGATCACGGCGAGCATGCAGCCCGTCCACGCGGACCCTGCGATCCAGGCGAACTGGCGCGCGAAGCTCGGCGACGAGCGCGTCGAGCGCGGTTTCCCGTGGCCCGAGATGACCGACGCCGGCGCTACCCTCGCGTTCGGCACCGACTCGCCGACGTCGCCCTACGCGCCGTTGCCCAACATGTTCGTGGCCTCGACCCGCCGCTCGGCCTTCGACCCCACGCTTGAGCCGAACATCGCGCACTACGCGCTCCCCCTCGGCGAGGCCATCGTGCACGCGACACGCGACGCAGCGTGGTCGAGCCGCGCCGAGGACCGCATCGGGCGGCTCGCGGCCGGGCTCTTCGCGGACTTCGTCGTCGTCGACCGGAACGTCTTCGACGGCCCCGCCGAGGAACTGCTCGACGCCGCGATCGTGCGCACCGTCGTCGGCGGGCGCGAGGTCTACGCCGCGGCACCGGCCTACTCGGCGGCGGCGCACGGGGGACCGGCCGCCGAATCCGCGGGGGCGACCCGATGAGAACGGCGAGCTCGAAGGCCGCCCTGCACACGCTCCGCTTCCTCGGCGGCCGCATCGGCGGGCTCCTCGCGACGCTCCTCGCATCGAGCTTCGTGGTCTTCGGCGCCCTGTACCTCGCGCCGGGCTCGCCCATCACGTTCCTCACGCACGGCCGCTCGATGACGCCCGAGGCCATCGCGCAGATCAACGAGCAGTACCACTTCGATGAGCCGTTCATCGTGCAATACGTCCGCTGGCTCGGCGGGATCCTCCAGGGCGACTTCGGCCGCTCGATCCTCTACAAGGACGCCGTGGGCTCGCTCCTCGGCCAGCGCATCGGCACGACCGTGGCCCTCATCGCCCTGAGCGCCCTCCTCGTCGCGCTCATCGGCCTCGGGATCGGCATCTTCTCGGGCCTCAAGCCGGGGGTCGCGGCGAGCGCGCTCATGGGGGTCTCGACCGCCGCCATGGCCGTCCCGACGTTCGTCGCCGCGGTCGTGCTCACGCTCGTGTTCGCCGTCGAGCTCGGCTGGTTCCCCGTCTTCGGCGTGGGCGAGAACCCCATCGACATGCTGTACCACCTCATCCTGCCCGCGTTCGCGCTCGCGCTCGCCTCGATCGCGTTCGTCGCGCGCCTCTCGCAGGCCGCGATCCGCCAGGAGATCACGGCCGACCACGTGCAGACCGCGATCAGCCGGGGCTTCCCGTACGGCGTCGTCGTGCGGCGGCACGTGCTCCGCAACGCGTCCCTCCCCGTGCTCACGGTTCTCGGGCTCACGCTCGCGGGCATGATCTCGGGCACGGTCGTCGTCGAGCAGGTCTTCCAGCTCAACGGACTCGGGAGCCTCCTCGTGAGCTCCGTCCAGCAGAAGGACTTCCCGGTCGTGCAGGCGATCTGCCTCGTGTACGTCACGGCCTTCATCGTTCTCAACACCGTCATCGACCTCGCGTACTCGGTCCTCGACCCGCGCGTCTCGGTCGGGGGAGGAAAGTCATGACCGCCCTTGCCGCCGTCGCGGAGGCCCGCCGGCGCACGCGCAAGCGCCCGCCGGGCCGCCACCTGAGCGTCCTCGGCTGGGTCGCCGCCGCCGCGCTCGCCGTCGTCGCCCTCCTCGCGGTCTTCGGCCCGCTGCTCGTCACCGTCGACCCGAACGCCGTCGACCTCGGGAACGCGTTCGCGGGCCCGAGCGGAGACCACCTGCTCGGGCAGGACGCGAGCGGCCGCGACCTCTTCTCGCGCCTCCTCTCGGGCGCCCGGTCGTCGCTCATCGGGCCGCTCGTCGTCGTCATCGTCTCGACGATGCTCGGCACGGGCCTCGCGCTCACCGCGGTGTGGATCGGGGGATGGTTCGACACCGCCGTCGCCCGAGTCATCGACGCCGTGTTCGCGTTCCCCGGGCTCCTCCTCGCGATCCTCGCGACGGCGATCTTCGGCACCGGGCTGCAGGCCGCCGTCATCGCCCTCTCGATCTCGTACACGCCGTACATCGCGCGGATTGTGCGCGGCGCCGCCCTGCGCGAGCGCTCGCTCCCGTATATCGCCGCGCTGCGCGTGCAGGGCCTGCGCGGCACGACGATCAGCCTGCGCCACATCCTGCCCAACATCGCAGGCCTCATCTTCGCGAACGCCACGCTCTCCTTCGGCTTCGCGCTCATCGACCTCGCGGCCCTCTCCTTCATCGGCCTCGGCGTACAGGCGCCCACGGCCGACTGGGGCGCCATGGTCGGCAGCGGCATGGCCGGCATCCTGCAGCTCGAACCGCAGGAGGCCCTGTGGGCGAGCCTGCTCATCGTCATCACCGTCGCGGCCGCGAACAGCCTCGGCGACGAACTCGTCAAGCGATCGGAGGCCCGCGCATGAGCGCCTTGCTCGAAGTCGACGGGCTGAGCGTCGAGCTCCCCGTCGCCGGCGAATACCGCACCGTCCTCCAGGACGTCTCGTTCAGCCTCGAGGGCGGGAAGACGCTCGGGCTCGTGGGGGAATCCGGGTCCGGGAAGTCGATGACGGTGCGCAGCATCGCGCGCCTCCTCCCGCCGGGGGCGCGCACCTCCGGGCGCATCATGTTCGACGGCGCCTCCGTACTCGATCTGCGCGGCGACGCGCTGCGGAAGTTCCGCTCGCGCGACGTCTCGATGATCTTCCAGGACCCGCGCGCGCACACGAACCCCGTGCGCCGCATCGGCGACTTCCTCACCGAGGCGATGCGCGTCAACGGCCGCGTGCCGCGGCGCGAAGCCGAGCGGCGCGCCGTCGACCTCCTCGCCGAGGTGGGAATCCACGACGGCGAGCGGCGGCTCAGGCAGTACCCGCACGAACTCTCGGGCGGCCTGCTCCAGCGCGTCATGATCGCGGCGAGCCTCGCCGTCAGGCCTCGGCTCGTCCTCGCCGACGAGCCGACGACGGCGCTCGACGTCACGACGCAGAGCGAGGTCATGGCGATCCTCGCGCGGCTCCAGCGCGAATACGGCATGGCGATGCTCTTCATCACACACGACCTCGAGCTCGCGGCCGCCGTGTGCGATGAGACCGTCGTCATGTACGCGGGCGCGATGGTCGAGCACCAGCCGTCGTCGCGCCTCCACACGGACCCGCTCCATCCTTACAGCGCCGCGCTCATGCAGGCTCGCCCCGAGATCGACCGGCGCGTGCCGCGCCTTCCCGCCATTCCCGGCCACCCGACGTCGGCCTTCGAAACCCCCGAGGGGTGCGCGTTCGCGCCCCGCTGCCGCTTCGCCGAGAACGCGTGCCGCGCGGCGCTGCCCGCCTTCGAGCGCGTGGGCGACGGCGAATTCACCCGCTGCCGCCGCACGGACGAGCTGCGCGGGCGGCTGCTCGTCTCCGCGGGCATGTCTCACGAGGAGGTTGGGCGATGAACAGCCTGCGCACCGACAAAGAACGGACGACGACGGCGGCGGGCGGGGCGCCCATCCTCGCCGTCGAGGGGCTGCGCAAGACCTTCGGCCGCGGGCGCAAGGAGTCCGTCGCCGTCGACGGCATCTCCTTCGAGCTCGAGGCGGGCGGATCGCTCGGCATCGTGGGCGAGTCCGGCTCGGGCAAGACGACGACGGCGCGCATGCTCATCGGGCTTGAACAGCCGACGGCGGGGCGCATCGTGCTCGACGGCGCGGACCACACGCGGCCCGCGCGGCGGATCAAGGACCTGCGGACGCGCGGACGGCTCATCCAGATCGTCTTCCAGGACCCCTACACCTCGCTAGATCGGCGGCAGAAGATCGGCGACTGCCTCGGCGAGGTCGTACGGCTGCACTTCGGGCTCACGGGCACGGCCCTCGACGCGCGGGTACGGGAACTCGGCGAACTCGTGGGCCTCCACGACCGCCAGCTCCGGGCCCTCCCGCGCGAGCTTTCGGGCGGCCAGCGCCAGCGGGTCGCGATCGCCAGGGCGCTGGCCGCCGAGCCGAAGATCCTCATCCTCGACGAGGCCGTCTCGGCCCTCGACGTCTCGATCCAGGCCCAGATCCTCAACCTCCTGGCCGACATCCGCGAACAGCGCGGAGTCAGCTACGTCTTCATCAGCCACGATCTCGCCGTGATCCGGCAGATCACCGACACCGTCATCGTCATGCGGTACGGCCAAGTCGTCGAGCAGGGGCTGACCGCCGCCGTGCTCGACAGCCCCCAGGACCCGTACACCAGGCTCCTGCGGGACAGCGTCCCCCACGCGGGATGGCGCCCCGGAGCCGCATCGCTCGTCACGTCCTGAATCCGTCCCCCTTCTCATCTGCCCGCCCACCCACCCGCAGAAAGAACACACCCATGAACCAGAACCGCGTCCGGTCACGCGTGGCCGTTGCCGCCGCTGGCCTGCTCGCCACCGCCCTCGTGAGCGGCTGCGCCGGCGGGGCCCAGGCCAAGCCCAAGGATTCCGCGGCCGCCTCGGGCTCGACCATCATGACCCCAGTGGCGAAGTCCGAGGTCGACAAGATCACGTGGAACGTCTTCGAGGGCGAGCCCCAGACGATCGACCCGTTCAAGTCCGCCGACTACACGCCGAACATGATCAACGCCAACCTGTGCGAGAACCTGCTCGTGCAGACCCCGGACAGCCAGATCAAGCCGAACCTCGCGTCCAAGGTCTCGAACCCCGATCCGCTCCACTGGGTGTACGACCTCCGCACGGACGTCAAGTTCTGGGACGGGGCACCGATGACGGCCGACGACGTCGTCTTCAGCCTCCAGCACAACCTCACCGACAAGACGAGCCTCTACAACTACCTCTTCGGCAACGTCGACAGCATCGCTGCGACGGGCGCGAATCAGGTCACCGTGACGCTCAAGGCCCCCGACTACCTCATCAACGACGAGTTCGCGAGCTACGCCGGTGTCGTCGTCGAGAAGAAGTTCTTCGAGGCCCACGCCGCGGACTTCGGCTCGCCCGCCTCGGGCGTCATGTGCACGGGCCCGTTCAAGTACGACAAGTGGGCCCAGGGCCAGTCGATCTCTGTCTCCCGGAACGACGACTACTGGAACGCGGACCTCAAGCCGAAGGCCAAGAAGATCGACTTCACGTTCGTGACCGACGGCGCGGCCATCACGTCGGGCCTCCTCGCGGGCCAGATCGACGGGACGTTCAACGTGCCGACCGCGAGCCTCACCCAGCTCAAGAACACGCCCGTCGGGACGCTCAGCGAGGGCCCGGCTCCGTTCAACATGACGATGGTGTGGGCTGACCCCAAGGGCGCGGGCGCCAACCCGGATCTCCGCAAGGCCCTCCAGATGGCGATCGACTGGAACGGCGTCGCGAAGCAGACGTACGCGGGCACGGGCCAGCCGCTCAAGCTCCAGACGCCGTCCACCGTGTACGGCTTCGCCAAGACCCCGCTCGACTCCCTCGAGAAGTCCCTCCCGGACCCGGCTTCGGCGAAGTACGACGACGCGAAGAAGATCGTCGACGGCCTTCCGGCCGACGTGAAGGCCAAGAAGATCACGATGGTGGTTCCCGATGCCGCGGAGACGCAGCAGTTCGGCCTCGCGATCAAGGACGCGGCCGGCCGGATCGGGCTCAACTTCGACCTCAAGGTCGTTCCGCAGACGGGCTACACGAATTACCTCTACGACCCCGCGACTCGCGCCGGCGTTGACATCCTCTACACGCAGTTCTGGCCGAACGTCCCGAACCCGCTCGACTGGCTCGTGACCACGGCCGTCTCCGGCGGCCTCTTCAACCAGTACAACTACGCCGGCGTCGACGACCTGTACGCGAAGGCCGTCGCGACCGCGGACGCAGACAAGCGGGCCCAGCTCGTCTCCGACATCGAGACGAAGCTCCATGACGAGCTGCTTCCGATGGTTCCCGGCATCAAGCTCGACAACACCGTGTGGATGAACAAGAAGATCACGGGCGCACCGGCCGCGTTCTCGTACGTCTACTACCCATGGGCGGCGCACCTCGGCGGGGCTCAATAGCCTCTGCCCTGCGCAACGTCTGGCGCGGTCGCCCTGTGGCGGCCGCGCCAGAGGCGTCTGGTTGCCGCGGAATCACTCGGTTGGTGGGCCTTACCGCATCTCAGCCCTCCGCGCAAGTCTGGCGGCGGAGCGATGCTGATGTTAGCTTCATGTGACTGTCATCACGCATTTGAGACGCCATTTTTGGTGGCACTCGGATGCGCTCTGGGTGGTCCTTCGGGCCGCCCCCGATTCGGGCCTCAAACCCTCTGGACAGAGTGAGTTTGGGCCTATCGGGGCAGGCAGGCTGCCTGCCGTGGAATCCACAGGAAGCGGGGATGCATCAATGGAGATCATCGTTCGGTCCAGGCCCACCCGAGACGGGGTGCCTGCAGTTCTGAGGTACCGGGCCGTGCGGCCACAGCTGTCTGCCTCGGAGTGGGGGTGCGGCGGGCCGCCCCTCGGGAGCCCGTGCATTGCCGGAGGGAGGCATGCGGCCGATGCGCTCTAACGCACCTCAGTCGCCTCCCGTCTGGCAGGAGGTCCGGGACCGGGTCTGGCCCCAGGATCGCTCGATCGCTGCTCTCGTCGAGGCAGGGTTGAGCGAGGAACTCGCCCAGCAGCAGATCGATCGCCTGGCCGCAGGAGACATCTGGTGCGGCTGACGCGATGATCCTTCGGTGAGATTTGGCGGGTGCGGCCATCGAGGAGGCGGGCGCGCCCGCTGCTCGCCAGTATCGCGAGGACGATGCTCAGAGGTGAAGCTGGGTCCGATCGGTGAGCGGGCAGGCTTGAACCATAGAGGGAACTTGGCTGTTCGCCTCAAGCCATGATCTGAGACCCGGCGAGACGTAGCTGGCCAGTTCGAGAATGGTCTCCCGAGCTTCGCTGACAGAGACTCGACGAGGTTGTCCATTGGGGGAGCGCTGGCCGATTGTGGCCCACTCAGGCGGCATTTCCTGAGGCGACGGGAGGTGCGACCCCGCCCGGTAGACTGGGCTGCCGTGCCAGAACCCGCCGAGAACCGTGCCCGCCCCGCCGCGGCGCGCGTCTCGGCGTCGTCGTTCGGGGGAGCGGCCGCCGCGGCGCGGGGAGCCGGGAAGGCCTCCGCGATGCTCTCGCGCCTCGCCGAGCTCGAGGTGCTCACGAAGGGGCCAGCGTGGGCCCTGACCCGCTCGGCGCCGTGGGTCATCGCGGCGCTTCAGACGGCGTTTACACGCAACCGCCCGCACGTCGAGCTCGAGACGTTCCACGACGAGCTCGACGACTTCCTCGCCGAGCTCCGCACGCGGGACGCGGCCACCCACGCCCCGAGCACCGCGGGCACCCTGACCGGCCGCCTCGTCGCCGACGACTGGACGCGCCGCCGCTTCCTCTCGCGCCGCGCGCAGGGCGGGCGCATCGTCTACGAGCTCACCGAGGCCGCGGCGCGCGTGCTCGCATTCCTCGACTCGCTCTCCTCAGACCGCTCGACCCTCACGGGCTCGCGCCTCGGAACGCTCCTCGCCGACGTCGAGAAGCTCGCCCAGGAGACGAACCCGGATGCGAGCGCGCGCGTCGAGGCGCTCGAGGCCGAGATCGGGGAGCGGCGCGAGATGATCCGCGGGCTCGAATCCGGTGAGCTCGAGGCCGCCCTCGAGCCGGACAACGCCGTCGAGGCCGCCGAGAACATCCTCGACCTCGCGGCCGGCCTCCCGGCCGACTTCAAACGCATGCGAGATCGCATCGAGGAATCGGTCGGCCAGCTCCGCAACCAGATCATCGAGGAGTCGCTCAGCAAGGGCGCGACGATGGCGCAGGTGCTCGAGGCTGACAGGCGCCTCCGCGAGTCGAGCGAGGGCCGCACCTTCCGCTCGTTCACCGCGTTCCTTGAGAATCCCGAGCAGCAGCTCCGCTTCCGCTCGGCCATCGCCGAGGTGCTTTCGCGCGACTTCGCGGACCGCCTCGACGCCGAGGAGCGCCAGACGCTCCGCCACCTCGTCGCCGAGCTCCGCGACCAGCACTCCGAGATCCAGGGCATCTACGGCAAGCTCTCCGAGAGCCTCAACACGTACGTCCAGAGCGACGACTACCGCCAGTCCGTGCGGCTGCGCGACGCGATCCGGGACGCGGAGCGAGCCGTCCGCAAGCTCCCGTACCAGCGCGAGCAGGCCGCTTTCGCGCCCGCGCCCGAGCTTTTCGGCGCCGATTTCGACTCGCTCGCGATGGTCAAGCTCTTCGACCCGGACGAATACGTCGCGCCCCCGCGCCTCGCCGAGCCCATCGCGTTCGGCGAGGGGGACCGCGTCCGCTCGGCGCGCACCGGCAAAGCGAACGCCGGGGCGCTCCGGAGGGCCTTCGACGTCGCCCTCGCCGCCGGCGGCGGGCGCGCGAGCGCGGCGAGCGTGTGGCACGAGCTTCCGCCCGAGGAGCGCCACATCAACACGATCCGCGCGCTGCTCGGCGAGCTCCTGCACCGCGGCGCCGTCTTCGCGGGCAGCCGGGGTCGCGAGGGCTGGGAGGCGCTCGACTTCGAGCAGGTGGACGGCTCCGAGAGGCGCGCGTACGTGCCGCTGGCCGAGGCAAGGGCGGCCGAGGCCGCAAAGAACGAGGCCGCAAGAAATGGGGCCGCGAAGAACGCGGACGGCACCGAGAGGGGAACAGCATGAGCGAGACCGTCGAGCAGGAGCCTCACGCAGACGACGACGCCGAGGCCGTCGCCCCGCGCCGTTCGCCCAACGCGGCCGCGCTCTACGACGGGGACACGGGCGTGCTCGCCCTCCGCGTGCGCCAGACCCTGGTGCGCCTCCTCAAGGGCCCGTACCTCGACGGCGGCCGCGACGAGCGCCTCTGGACGACGCTGCTCGACAGCCAGGACGTGCTGCGCTCGCGCCTGTCCGAGCTGTTCCTGACCCTCCTCATCGACCACGAGCGGAAGATCGCCGTCGTCCGTCCCGTGGATCCGGAGCTGCTCGGCACCGCCGCGCGCTCGACCATCCTGCGCCAGCAGCGCGCCTTGAGCCGCGTCGAGACGATCCTCGTCCTGCGCCTCCGGCTCCTCCTCGACCGGCACACGACCGCCCACACCGAGCCGACGGTCACGCTCGAGGAGCTCTCCGACGTCGTCGCCCACTACCAGCCCGCCGACCAGCAGGACGCGCTCCGTGACGCGGACACCGTGGCCCGCGCCGTCCAGAAGCTCCAGGCCCGCCGGCTGCTCCTGCCCACGCCGCTCGACGACGTCTTCCTCATCTCGAACGCCCTCCCGCTCGCGCTGCCCTTCGAGAACATCGGGGATATCGCGCGGCACCTCGACGCGGTTGCGGCGGCGGACGCGGAGACGGCGGCTTCGGCCGTGGGCGCGCGGGAGGGAGGGGCGGGGGATGACAGTGACGACGGCGGCGCCCAGCCCGCGCTCGACCTCGCCGCGCTCGACCTCACCGCGCTCGACGGCGAGCCCGAGGGCGGGGGCGACGGCGAGCCCGAGGGCGATGCGGAGTCCGACCCCCTCAACCCGATGCAGGAGGAACTCGTATGAGCGTCGCGACCATGCTCCCGCTCGGCGTCGACGTCAACCCGGGCCAGTTCCGGCTGAACCAAGTCCAGATCGTCAACTGGGGCACGTTCCACGGCGCGCACACGATGTACGTCGACCGCTCGGGCACGCTGCTCACGGGCAACTCAGGTGTGGGGAAGTCGACGCTCTTCGACGCGATCGCGCGCGTCTTCGACGCCCGCCCGCGCTCGAACGAGGCCGCCGCGGCGCGCACGGGCCAGAGCGAGGACCGCCGCACGACCTTCACGTACATGCGCGGAAAGGTCGGCGACGTCGCGGTCGGGGAAACCCAAGCGAGCGCGTTCCAGCGGCCCGGCGCGACGTGGAGCGCCGTCGCCCTCACGTACGACAACGCCGCGGGCACCCGCTACACGCTCACGGCGCTGTTCGACCTCCCGAAGAACGGCACGGAATCGAGTCTCGGCCGCTTCTACCTCATCGACAACGTGCCGCTCGACGTGCGCGCGCTCGAAGGCATCGCGGACCGCCGCTTCACGCGGAGCGCCCTTGAGGCGATCTTCCCGAACGCCCAGGTGTTCGATGTCCACAAGAACTTCGCCGAGCGCTTCCGCCGGATCCTCGGCATCTCCTCGGACCAGGCCATCCCGCTCCTGCGCGTCATCCAGGCCGGCAAGGGCCTCGGCGGGAGCGTCAACAGCTTCTTCCGCGACCAGGTCCTCGACGCGCCCGAGACGCTCGCGGCCGCCGATCAGGTGGTCGAGGAGTTCAGCAACCTCATGTCCATCCGGCAGCGGCTCGAGGACGTGCGCCAGCAGCGCGACCAGCTCGCGCCCGTGCCCGCGCTCAACCAGCAGTACGCGAAGGCGCTCCTCGAAGCCAACCGCCTGCGCGACCTCACGGGCGAGGCGTTCGAGCGCGTCCGCGAGCAGTTCGCGGTCTCCGTCCAGGAGCGCATCGCGGCGCGCGCGGCCGATTCGGCCAAGTCGAAGGCGGCCGAGCTCGCGGCCGAGCGCAAGACCCGCGACGCCCTCGCGAAGCAGCTCCGCGCGCTCGAGGCCGAGTACAACAGCGCGGGCGGGAACCAGATCAGCGCGCTTGAGCAGCACGTCGAGAACGCGCGCGTTGGGCTGCGGCTGCGGCGCGAGGTGGAGGCGGCGGCGCGGCAGGGAATGGACGACGCCGGCCTGCAGCTCCCGTGGACGGCCGAGGGGTGGGCTTCGGCGCACGAGGAGGCCGCGACGGCGACCGCGTCCCTCGAGGGCGATTCCGCGGCGCTCCGCGAGGCGCGTTTCGAGGCCTTCGACGCGCACGCTTCGGCCAAGCGAGACCTCGCGGAAGCCCGCCGCGAGCTCGAGTCGATGGCCGCGCGCAAGAGCCTCCTGCCGCCGTCGTCTGTGGAAAACCGGGCCGCGATCGCCGAGGCGACCGGCATTCCCGAAGAGGACATGCCGTTCGGGGGCGAGCTCGTCGACCTCGCGGAGGGGCAGGAGCGGTGGCGGCCCGCAGCCGAGCGCGCGCTCCGCTCGCTCGCGACGACGCTCCTCGTGCCAGGCGAACATTTCGCCGCCGTCACGCGGTACCTCGACACGCACGCGATCCGCGGTGCGCTGCGCGCCGTCGACCTCTCCGTGCCCGTGCCCGGGGCCGCCGCCGCTCTCGCGGACGTGCGCGCCGACGATCTGCTCACGAAGCTCGAGATCCTGGACCACCCGGCGCACCCGGTGCAGAGCCGGGCGGGGGCGTACGTCCGCGAGCGCATCGCCGTCGACTACGCGTACCCGTGCGTTGAGGACCCGGACGAGCTTGCGTATCTCGATCGCGGGCTGAGCCTCGGCGGCGTCGTCAAGCGGCACCGCGGCGCGGTCGAGAAGGACGACCGGTTCGCCTCCCGCCAAGACTGGGTGCTCGGCTTCGACAATGCCGTCAAGATCGAGGACCTTACGGGCCGCATCCGCGAACTCGAGGCCGCGCTCGCGGGGGCCGCCGAGGCAGCGCAGGCGAGCGAGGACTCGCACCAGGGCATGGCCCGCCGCCTCGAGGCGCTCCGCCGCGTCGCTTCGGATTCGCGGGGCTGGGAGGAGGTCTCCGCCGTCGTCGCCGAGGACGAGCTCTGCCGCGCCGAGCAGCGCCTCGACGACGCGCGCGCCGCGCAGGCCGATCTCGAGCCGCTCCGCGCGAAGGTCGAAGCCGCGCGCGCCGAGCACCAGGCCTCGACCGAGGCCGCCGCCGTGCTCCAAAGCGAGCACCGGCACCTCGACGCGGCCGCGAGCTCGGCGGCGCGGCTCCTCGAGGCCGGGCGTTCCCGCGTCGCCGCGGCACCGCCGTCGGCTGACGACGCCCAGGCGCTCGCCCCCTATTTCGACGGCGCCGCAGGCCTCGTGGACCTCCACGGCCTCGACAACCTCGCCGCCGCCGCGCGGGCCCGGCTCCTCGAGGAGCTGCACGCGGCCGAGAGCCGGGGTCAGGCCGCCGCGGAACGGCTCACGCGCATCTTCGAATCGTTCGAACGCGAATGGGGGCCCGGTGTCTCGGCCGACCACGGCGTCTCCGTCGCCGCGGCGAGCGCTTTCGAGGCGCGGTACCACGGCATCGTCTCCGAGGGCCTGCCCGCGCAGGAGGCCGAGTTCCGGCGCTTCTTCCAGCAGCGCACGCACGAATCGTTCAGCACGCTCCTGCACCTCCTCGACGAGGAACGCCGCGCGATCTCGGCCCGCATCCTCCCGCTCAACAGCATCCTCGGCGGCGTCGGGTTCCACGAGGGCAGCTACCTCGAGCTCGACATCAGGCAGACCGTCCCCGCGTCCGCGCGCCAGTTCAAGGAGGCGATCGTCTCGGCGCTCAAGGCGCGGCACGGGGTGTCCGAGGCGCGCGGGGAGGCGAAGGACGACGGCGGGGCCTCGCCGTCGGCGTCATCCGCGCCTGCGTCGTCGTCCGCCGACGAGGCCCTCGCCGCGCGCTACAAGACGCTTGAGACGCTCGTGAAGCGGCTCGGCTCGTCGACGCCCGAGGACCGCCGGTGGCGGGCCGAGGTGCTCGACGTCCGCACGCACGTGTTCATCTCGTGCAAGGAGCACCGGGCCGTGTCCGGGAGCGGCGGAGAGGTTCGGGACGAGGTCTTCGTCCACGCGGACACCGGCAGCATGTCCGGAGGCGAGCGGCAGCGCTTCACGGCGTTCATCATGGCCGCCGCGCTCAGCTACCAGCTCGGGATCGCCGAGCAGGGCTTCACGACGTACGGGACGGTCATGATGGACGAGGCGTTCGTGCTCGCGTCCGAGGAGTTCGCGGGGGCCGGGATCTCGGCGCTGCACGAGTTCGGGTTCCAGCTCCTGCTCGCCGCGCCGGAGAACGTCATCGACCTCTCGAGGCACCTCGGCTCCGTCACCGAGATCCTTCGGGACAAGCGCACCAACCGCTCGGGGCTGCTCGAGGCGCCGGCGCGTCCGGGCAGTGCAGCGCAAGGCGCCGTCTCCCAGGCCAACCCAGTGGACATCGTGCTGCGCGACGGCGCGCACGGCCCGCGTCCAGTGAATTCGGAGGCTGCACGGGTACCGTAGACCCGCGTACCGTGGGCCTGCGCGTCGCGAACGGCGCGCGGCAGTCCTGACCGCCGACCCGAGGAGCCGCATGCGGCACACGACCGATCGCGAGGCCAGCGCGCCCAACGAGCCCTACCACGATCTCTACGGGCAGCTCATCGCCCGGGACCGCCGCCGGATCTTCCGCAGGCGGCGGGCTACGGTGCTCTCGATCGCGCTCGTCATCGTGCTCGTGCTCGCCGGCGGGATCTTCGCGCTCACGACGTATCTCGGGATCGAGAACGGGATCAAGCGGTCCCAGGCGCTCGACGGCGGCGCGGGCCTCGACCAGGACGCCAACATCCTGCTCATGGGCCTCGACAGCCGCCTCGACGAGAACGGCAATGCGCTGAGTCAAGAAGAGTACGACGCCCTCCACTCCGGCAGCTCGGACGACGGCGGGTACAACAGCAACGTGCTCATGCTCCTCCACGTGCCGAAGGACGGGAGCACCGCGACGATCATCTCGATCCCCCGCGACGACTACGTGGACCTCGCCGGAGCGCCCGACGGCGTCAAGAAGGGCAAGGTCAAGCAGGCCTACGGGTACGCGATGGACCAGGCCATGCGCGAGCTCAAGGCCAGCCAGGGGAGCAAGAGCGACGCCGAGATCTATCAGCAGGCGCGCGACGCCGGCCGCAAGGCCGAGATCGAGACGGTGCAGAACTTCCTCAACGTCAAGGTGGACCACTTCGTCGAGGTCACGATGGCCGCGTTCCTCTCGGTCGCGAAGGCCGTCGCGCCCATCACGGTGTGCCTCCAGGAGGCCACGAAGGATACGTACTCCGGCGCCGACTTCAAGGCCGGCCAGCAGCAGCTCAACGCGCAGCAGGCCGTTGCGTTCGTGCGCCAGCGGCGCGACACGTCCGGCTCGGGGGTCTTCCTCACCGACCTCGACCGAGCCCGCCGCCAGCAGGCGTTCATCTCCTCGCTCGCGACGCAGCTCAAGCAGAAGGGCACGTTCACCGATCTCGGCAAGATCCAGGGAATCATCGGCGCGCTCAAGGACAAGATGGCGGTGGACCAATCGCTCAACCTCATCGACTTCGGGCTCAAGGCCAAGCAGCTGACCGAGAACCGCACGAAGTTCGTGACGCTTCCGATTGTCGATTTCGGGTGGTCGGACACGGGGGAGTCGATCAACGTCGTGGACCAGGCCGCGATCCGGGCCCAGGTGTCGCAGCTCCTCTCGCCGCAGCCGTCGACGAGCGCGGCCGCCCCTCCGGCTGCTCCTCAGACCACCGGCGGCACGGCCCAGCAGGCTCCCGCACCGCAGGCGCCGGCTCAGGGGACTGGCCAACAGGGGACTGGCCAACAGGGCCCTCAGGGCGCCCCCGCGCCCGCCCAGCCGTCGCCGTCGGGCACGGGCTCGTACGACGCCGGCGACTGGTCGTCGTCGCTCTTCGGCGGCGGGATCCCCTGCGTCAAGTAACGCCTGGCCAGATCCCGCCCCACCCCTGGCCACCTCTCGCCCCACGCCTGGCCATCTCTCGCCCCACGAGTGGCCATCTCTCGCCCCATGCCTGGCCACATCCGGAGGCCCAGGCAGCCGCTTCACAGCGGGAACGCCGGTCCGCGCCCCTCGAGAACCTCGGGATGCTCAAGCGCGTAGCGCCGCAGCCCGCCCTTTCGGGGCACCTTGACGGGCTCGGGCCAGCGGGGGCGGAGCGAGTCGCCGAGCGTCACGCCGCGCAGCTTGCGGCCGATAAGCGGCAACACCCAGTCGTTGAGCCACTCGCGCTGGGCATCGATCCATTCGAGTGTGCTGCGGTGCGCGAGCGGCTCCCAGTCGAGGGGCTTGATCGGGGTCGGGACGCCGAGATGCGTGAGGACTTGGCGCGCGAGGAACTTGTGCCCGGCGGTCGACATGTGGAGGCGGTCCGCGTCCCACATGCGCTTGTCGTTGTACTCGTCGAAGCACCAGTAGTCCACGAGGACCGCCCGATGCTCGCGTGCGAGCTCTCGCACGCGAGCGTTGTACTGCCAATTGCGCCGGCGCAGCGGTTCGAGCAGGGGCGCGACCTTGACGTCGTAGCCGGTGAAAAGCACGAGGGTCGCGCCCGTTCCGGCCAGCCGAGCCACGAGTCCCGCATACTCCTCGAGCAGGCGGTCCATGTCCGTGCCCACGTCCAGGATGTCGTTGCCGCCCGCGTAGAGCGTCACGAGGGTGGGCTCAAGGGCGAGGGCGGGTTCGAGCTGGTCGTCGATGATTTGGCGGAGGCGCTTCGAGCGAACCGCGAGGTTGGCGTACTCCCAGCCCTTCTCGTGCTTTGCGAGCTTCTCCGCAACGCGGTCGGCCCATCCACGCACGCCGTTGGGCAGCCCGGGATGTACGTCCCCGACGCCCTCGGTGAAGGAGTCGCCGAGGGCGACGTACCGCCGTCGAACGCTGTCACCCACGTGGGCACTCTAAAAAGGGTCAGCCACGCCCGGGCAACGCGCAGGCGACGCGCGGGTTAACTCCCGTGACCGGATCCCGCCCACGGGCCCCGGACCGGCCACGACCGGGCCAGCCGTCGGGCGAGATGTGGCCACGGGAGCCGAGGGGACCGTCGACGTGTCATGTTGCTGACACGTCAAGGGCCGAATGAGCCCGCGAGCCCGAGTAAAAGTAGGCTGGCACGGTCGCACGAAAGGAACGCCATGCCACTGCCTGCCCTCAACCGCTCCGGCCATCTGAGCGGGGCATGGCTCCTCGTCCTCGCGCTGCTCGCCATGACCGCGCCGCTCTCGACCGATCTCTACCTCCCGGGCTTCCCCCGCGTGCAGCAGGACTTCGCGGCCTCGGCGTCCGGCGTCCAGCTCACCCTCACGGCGTTCCTCGTGGGCATGGCGTTCGGCCAGCTCGGCTTCGGGTCGATCTCCGATCGCTTCGGGCGCATCGTCCCGCTCGTGTGCGGCACGGCGCTCGCGCTCGCCGCATCGGCGCTCGCCGCCGTCGCCCCTTCGCTCGAGGTGCTCATCGCGGCCCGGCTCGTGCAGGGCCTCGGCGGGGCGGCCGGCGTCGTCATCGCGCGAGCGATCGTCGTGGACCTCACGCGCGGCACCGAAACCGCGCGGACCATGAGCCTCATGATGACCGTGGGCGGCATCGCGCCCATCCTCGCGCCGTCGATCGGTGCCTTCCTCCAGGGGCCCATCGGGTGGCGGGGCATCATGTGGACGCTTGCGGGACTGTTCGCGGTCATGATCACGTCGGTGGGGCTCGTCTTCCGCGAGACCCGCCCGCGCGAGAAGCGCGACGGCGCGAGCCCGCTCCGCTCCCTCGCCCACGTGGTCCGCGTGCCGCGATACGTCCTGTTCGCGGCGCTCTTCGCGACGACGTTCGCCGTCATGATGACGTACATCTCGGCGAGCAGCTTCGTGTACCAGAACGTCCTCGGGTTCAGCGCCGTCGGGTATGGCGTGGCGTTCGGCGTCAACGCCGCGGGGCTCATCGCGGCGGGCTACATCTCGTCTCGGCTCGCCCGGACGGTCGGACCGCTTCGCACCGTGCGGGTTGCCGTGCCGCTCCTGCTCGCGTTCTGCGCGCTCACGCTCGCGGTCGCCCTCCTGCCCGGGCCGAGCTGGCTCCTCGCGGTGCCGATCTGGCTTTCGGTCACGACCGTCGGATTCATCATGGGCAACTCGACCGCCCTCGCGCTCGACGCCGTCCGCCACGTCTCGGGAAGCGGCTCCGCGGGGCTCGGCTTCACGCAGTTCGTGTTCGGCGCCGCCGTCTCGCCGCTCTCGGGCATCGGCGGCGCAGGCACCGCGGTGCCGATGGCGCTCCTCATGACGACGGCGGCCGCGATCGCCATGCTGCTCTTGGCCGCGGCGGCGAGGCAGGGCCGCACGGCGTCGGCGTAGGGCGCGGACGACGGCGACTCCCCCCAAGGTGCCCGGGCTTCCGGACATTGCCCTGCGCCGAAGCAGGGGGCAACGTCCGTACCGGGAGGCATTCCGGGGCTCCTCGGTCCGCGGACGCCTTACCGCCGTCAAGACGCACCGAGGCCGTTCTCTCGGCCGCAACGCGTCTCCCGCCGCGCACCGAGTCACATCCCCCGGCCGCTACTCCGCCGCAACCTAGCCGCCACCTGCCCCCGCTAGACTCGCCTCACGGGGCCCCCGCACGGCCCCCGTGAGCGCAGCGAAGGAGCACGCCCATGACCACCTGGCGCATCCGGGACTTCCACCCCTCCGACCTCGACGGCATGTTGAACCTGTGGAGCGCCATGACGTCGTCGGGCATCGAGCCCGTCTACTCGCTCTCGGAGGTCCTCGCGAGCTGCCAGGCCGACTACGCGACGGTCGCGGTGCACGGCGAGGACGTCGTGGGCGCTGCCGTCGCGCGAGCGGCCCACGAACAGGGCTGGATCGTGTTCCTCGCGATCCTCCCCGAATGGCGCAGCCGCGGGATCGGCACGGCGCTCCTGGCCTCGATCGAACACCGCATGGCGCCGCTCGGCCTCACAAAGCTCTCGGCGCTCATGCCGGACACGGAGACGCGCGTGGACGCGTTCACGGCGCGCGGCTTCAAGGACGTCAAGAACCTGCGCTTCTTCGAGCGGCAGATCCCGGTTCAGCGCGCTGAACTGGGCCCGCTCGCGCAGCTCGGCGGGCGCGTCCTCCCGCGTGACCTGTGGGAGAACGTCGCCGGCATGCAGCGAGAGAAGCAGCTCCTCGAGCGGCGGCTCGTGCTCCCGCTCGCCGAGGCGGAGCTCGCGGACGAGTTCGGCGTCGTGCCGCCGCGCGCCGTCGTCCTCTTCGGCCCGCCCGGCACGGGCAAGACGACGTTCGCGAAGGCCATCGCATCCCGCCTCGAGTGGCCGTTCGTCGAGGTGTTCCCGTCCCGCCTCGCGTCCGACTCGGAGGGCCTCGCGGGCGCCCTCCGGCGCACGTTCACGGAGATCGCCGAGCTCGAGCATGCGGTCGTGTTCCTCGACGAGGTCGAGGAGATCGCGTCCCACCGCGCGGGCGACCCGCCCAGCCCCACCCAGGGCGTCACGAACGAGCTCCTCAAGATCATCCCCGCGTTCCGCGAGCAGTCGGGCCGCCTCCTGGTCTGCGCGACGAACTTCATCCGCGCCCTCGACTCTGCCTTCCTGCGCCATGGGAGGTTCGACTATGTCATCCCGATCGGCCTGCCTGACGCCGAGGCCCGGCAGGCGATGTGGCAGCGTTTCATCCCCGAGGCGGTCGTCGACTCGGTGGACGTCGGGCAGCTCGTCGAGCGCACCGTCGGTTTCTCGCCCGCGGACATCGAGTTCGCCGCCCGTTCGGCGTCGCAGCGCGCGCTCGAGAAGGCGGTCTACGCGCCGGCGGCGGTGGTTGCCTCGGCCGCGGGCGACAGTGACGCAGCCGACGACGGCGCCGCCGCCTCTGGGGCGCATCTCGCCGGTTCTGCCCCGGCCGGGGCGGGTGCGAATGGGCGGCGCGGTCCGACCACCGAGGACTACCTCGAGGCTATCTCGGAGACCAAGACAACCGTGAGCGACGAGGTCGCGGCGGCGTTCCTCGAGGACATCGAGCAGCTGGCCCGCGTGTGAGGGAAAGCGCACGCCCGCCGACGTTGCGCCGTCGCCGTTTCTGTGACGCGCGCCAACCCGTGGCAAAGTGTTGCGCATGACCCGACCCCTCCTCAAGGCCGCCCATCGCGTCGGCGACCGCGTGCACGCTGTCCAAATGGGCTGGGCGCGCAGGTTCGGGTTCATCCCCGAGGTCGTCGCGTATCGCGGGTACGGCACCACGACCCGCGTGCGGATCCTCGCCCGCGTCCTCTACGGCGCCCCGGGCCTGCACCGCATCGGCGCCAACACGACGCGCGAGCCCAGCCGCGGCCGCGACGGGTGCCGCCCCGGGTGGTCCGAAGCGCGGCCACAGGGCTGGACCGGCACGGAGAACGTGCGCGGATGGCGCGCGTTCACGAGCGTCCCGATCGAGCACTCTGTTGTGACGATCGAGATCGGCGACACCACGCAGACCGCGCGCGCGGACTTCGGCGGGGTCGTGGACGCGATGGTAGACGTCACGCTCGAGCCTGGCTGGCATCCCGTCCGCCTGAGCGCCGACGGCGCTGTGCCGGCGGTCGGCCAGGTCCTCGTCGTCGACCCCGCGACGACGTTCGGCATCGTCTCCGACATCGACGACACCGTCATGGTCACGGCCCTCCCGCGCCCGTTTCTTGCCCTGTGGAACACGTTCGTGCTGAGCGAGCGGGCCCGGACGCCCACGCCCGGCATGTCCGTGCTGCTCGACCGGCTCGCTGCCCGGCATCCCGAGGCCCCGGTCATGTACCTCTCGACCGGTCCGTGGAACGCCGCCCCGACGCTCTCGCGGTTCCTCGGCCGGAACCTGTACCCCGCGGGCCCGCTGCTCCTGACTGACTGGGGCATGACGCCGGACAGCTGGTTCCGCAGCGGCCGCGAGCACAAGGCCCGCAACCTCGCCCGGCTCGCGGCCGAGTTCCCGGACGTGAAGTGGCTCCTCATCGGGGACAACGGCCAGCACGACGAGGCGATCTACGCCGAGTTCGCGCGGCGGCACCCCGAGAGCGTCGCGGCCGTCGCGATCCGCGAGCTCACGGGCAGCGAGGCCGTGTTCTCGGGCGGCACGATGCACGACGGCCACCCCACCCCCGTTCCCGGCGTGCCGTGGGCGTCGGAGCCCGACGGCGCAGCCCTCGCCGAGCAGCTCGAGGCCCTCGGGGTGCTCTGAGGGGCGTCCCCGCCGGTGCCGGTTCCCCGCAGCTGTGCCGCTTCGCCGCAAACGGGCTGCGGACCCGCAGCACATGTGCGGGGAATAGGCACACGAAGTCTTCGACGCCGACAATCCAGCGCTCACCCCTTGCCCCCACGGCACCACCAGCGGCGAAAATGGCCCATGACGGTGCTCATGAGGTCCCTTGAAACCGCAGTTCCCGCGACAGTCCTCAAGCAGGCCGAGGCCCGGGACGTCTTCGCAGCCCAGGAGGGCCTCACGCGCCTCGGAACGCGGCTCGTGCGAGCGTGCTTCGACGCCGCCGCGATCGATACGCGGCACAGCGCGGTCGCCGAATTCTCGTGGGACCGCCCCGACCACGATCCCGACTTCTTCGATTCATCGACGGGAACGCTCCTCACCCCGAGCACGAAGGTCCGCAACGACCTGTTCGTCCGCGAGGCCACGCCGCTCTTCACCGAGACGGCCCGCCGCGCCCTTGAGGCAGCCGACGGCATCGCCCCCGAGGACGTCACGCACGTCATCACGGTCTCCTGCACGGGCTTCTTCAACCCGGGCCCGGACTATCGGATTGTCCGCGCACTCGGGCTGAACCCCGCCGTCCAGCGGTTCCACCTCGGCTTCATGGGCTGCTACGCGGCGTTCCCGGCCCTCCGCGCGGCGAAGGCGTTCTGCGATGCGGACCCGCGCGCCGTCGTCCTCGTGGCCATCGTCGAGCTCTGCAGCCTCCACGTGCGCAGCTCGAACGACCCGGACACGATCCTTGGCGCATCGCTCTTCGCCGACGGCGCCGCCGCCGCCATCGTCACGGCCCGCGACCTCCCGCTCACGCGCCCGGCCCTGAGCCTCGACGCGTTCGAGACCACGCTCACGCCCGTGGGCGAGGAGACGATGGCGTGGAACATCGGCGATCGCGGCTTCGAGATGGTCCTCGGCACGTACGTCCCGCACCTCATCGACGACCACATCACGGGCGCCCTCGAACCCCTCTTCGCGCGCGACGACGCGCTCTCGGGCCGGCCCCACGCCGAGATCGAGCACTGGGCCATCCACCCGGGCGGGCGCAGCATCGTGGACAAGGTCGTCGCGAGGCTCGGCCTGAGCGAGGCGCAGGCCGAGCCGGCACGCGAGACGCTGCGCGAGTTCGGGAACATGAGCAGCGCGACCGTCATGTTCGTCCTCGAGCGCATCCTCGCTCGGCCGCGTGCGGACGACGGCGGCCCCCACGGCGGCTCGCGCCCTGGCTCCGAGCGCGTGTGCGCAATGGCGTTCGGCCCCGGGCTGACCGTCGAGACGGCGCTCTTGACCCGCGTGCTTCCCTGACGGCATGACTGCGCCCGAGCGGCACGACGTCGTCGTCGTCGGGGGCGGGCCCGTGGGCCTCTGCCTGGGGGTGCTCCTCGCGCGGCGGGGCGTCGACGTCGTCGTGCTCGAAGCCCGCGCCGAGCGGCTGCGGCATTCGCGCGCGATCGGCATCCACCCGCCCGGCCTGCGCGTCCTCGAGTCGGCGGGTGTCGCGGCCGGCCTCGCGGCGGCGGGGGTGCAGCTTCGCGACGGCGTCGCGCGAGCGGGCGGCCACGATATTGCGCGCCTCGAGTTCGATCCGCCCATCCTCGCGGTCCCGCAGTGGCGCACCGAGGAGGCTCTCGAGACCCGCCTCGCCGAGCTCGCTCCCGACGCGCTGCGGCGCGGCGTGCGCGCGGTCGCCGTCGAGCCCGAGGCGGGCGGCGCCGTCGTCCATGCGGAGGTCCCCGCGGGCGAGACGCGGTTCGCGGCGCGGCGGGTCGCGGCGGCCGACGGCGCGCACTCGCCACTCCGGGCCGCGCTGGGCATCGCGGTGCGCGAGCGGGCGTACCCGGACGCGTACGTCATGGGCGACTATGCCGACGCGACCGACGACGGCCACGCCGCCGTCCTGCACCTCGAGCCGGGCGGGATCGTCGAATCGTTCCCGCTCCCGGGCGGCGTGCGGCGATGGGTCGTGCACCTGGATTCTCCCTTGGCGGACGCGACGCCGGGCGAGCTCGCGCGGCTCATTGCGCAGCGCACGGGGGTGGCCGTCGACGCTGCGACGAACTCGATGCTCAGCACGTTCACCGTCCGCGAGCGGCTCGCGGAGTCGATGGTGCGGGGGCCCGCGGTGCTCCTCGGCGACGCCGCGCACGAGCTGAGCCCGATCGGCGGCCAGGGCATGACCCTCGGCTGGCTCGACGCCGAGGCCTTCGCGCCACTGCTTGCGCGGGCGGCGAAGGACGACGGCGCGTGGCCCGAGCTGTGGGCTGCGGTCGAGAGCGGGCGACGGCGCGCGGCGGCCGAGGCGGCCCGGCATGCGGGGCTCAACATGGCCTTGGGGAGGCCGCTCCCGGGGCCGCTCATGGCGGCGCGGAATGCGGTTTTCGGGGAGCTCTACCGCGTCGACGCCGTGCGGGCCTGGACGTCGCGGCGCTTCACGATGCAGTAGGCGCTCCTCGGTGGTGCCAGGTCGCGGGGACAGCTCAGACGGCGGTGGATCCGCCCAGACCCGAGAGCTCAGCGCGATGAGGCGGCCGCGACGTCAGCTCCGCGGGGTCGAGCACCCACGGCTCGCGGGGGAGCGCGGCAGGGGCGAACGCGGCGAGGGCGGCGGAGGGGGAACCGGGGAGCCGGACCGACGCGAGGAGCAGCTCCGTGACGCGCTCCGGCCCGACCCCGGCGCTGGCAAGCGCCGCGAGGGTCACGGCGCCGTCGCGCTTCGCGAGACGCCGGCCGGCCGGGTTGAGCACGAGAGGCACGTGGGCGTACTCGGGCACGCGGTACCCGAGGAGCCCGGCGAGATAGGCCTGCCGCGGGGTTGACGGCAGGAGGTCGTCGCCACGGACAACCTGGTCCACGCCCTGCTCGGCATCGTCCACGACGACGGCGAGGTTGTACGCGACTACCCCGTCGTTGCGCTGGAGCACGAAGTCGTCGACGAGCCCCGCATACCGCCCGTGAAGGACGTCCGTGACGGCCCACTCGCTGACCCCCGCGCGCAGGCGGATCGCCGCGGGACGCTCGGCACGCCGTCGTTCGCGCTGCGCCTCGGTGAGGTCGCGGCACGTGCCGGGATACGCGCCCTGCGGTGCGTGCGGGGCGCTCGGCGCCTCCTGGATCTCGCGGCGCGTGCAGAAGCACTCGTAGGTGAGGCCGTCGGCGGCGAGGCGGCGCAGGGCGCTCGCGTGCAACTCGGCGCGCTCGGTCTGGCGCACCACATCGCCGTCCCAGTCGATCCCGATCGATGCGAGATCGCGGAGCTGAAGCTCCTCGGCGCCCGCCCGCGCCCGGTCGAGGTCCTCGACGCGGACGAGGAAGCGGCGGCCCGTCGATCGCGCGAAGAGCCACGCGAGCAGCGCCGTGCGGAGGTTCCCGACGTGGAGTTCGCCAGAGGGGCTGGGGGCGAAGCGGCCGGCGGACGTCATGCCCCAAGGTTAGCCACGCGCCGTCGTCTGTGGCCGTTTCGGGGTCACCTCCCGTGGGTGATATCCACAGCACGTGACCCCCAGAACGGCACGCGAGCCGCTAGGCCGGCGGCGGGACCGTCAGCGCGAGCTCGTCCCGGATCTGGGCGAGATGCGAGGGCTGGGCGGCGAGCTGGGCCGGGACGGGCGGCGCCGTCGGAGCCGTGACCCCCGCGAGGGGATCGTCGCTGCGGGGAACGTCCAGCGTGAGCGCCCCGCCGACGTCGGGCGCCGCGGCGTCCCGGTGCGTGAGGGGAGGGAGGTTCCAGCGGTGCTCGACCGTGGCGAGGATGCTCGTGTGGTCGAACGGCGTGCCGCTGTCGGGGACGCGGAACACCGAGCCCGCGGGGATGAGCGGGCTCACGAGCACGGTCGGGACGCGCGGCCCGAAGCGCGTGAAGTCGAAGCCGAACTGGCCCAGCGAGCTGTCCGGAGGCGTGGCGCCGCCGGGCGGAGGGACGTGGTCGTAGCAGCCCCCGTGCTCGTCGTACGTGATGATGAGGAGCGTCTTGGCCCAGCCGGGGCCTGCCGCGAGGGCCCGATACGTGTCGAGGATGAGCTGCTCGCCGAGGGCCATGTTGTAGTTCGGATGTTGGCTGTTCCCGGTCGAGCTCCAGCTCGGCTCGAGGAACGCGAACGCGGGGAGTGTGCCGGCCGCCGCGTCCGCCTTGAAGTCGGCGAAGAGGCCGATGTTCGCGGCGCCCGCGGAGTGCGTGTCCGGGAAGTTGAGCCGGGTGAGGGGCTGTTTGCTGTACCCGTAGATCTTCCACGGGACGCCGTGCTGGCCGAGGAGCCCGAAGATGCTCGTGACGGAGTACGACTTCGTTGCGTCGTCCATGTGGCCCTGGCTCGTCCCGGCGCACGTGAAGGCGCGGTTGGGGAGGGTCTCGGTCGGTACGGAGCTGAACCAGTGGTCGCACACCGCGAAGCCGCGCGCGAGCCCGCTCAGCACGGGGAGGGCCTCGGGCGTGTAGCAGCCCATGATCCACTCGGGCGCCGTGCCGGGCACGACGTACCACTTCTTCGCCTGGTTGTCCTTGATCGCCTGTGCGTAGTCGGTCACGAAGCCGTTCATTGCCGGGGTGGCGCCGGGCTGGGGATTCGGCGTCCCGAAGAGCTGGCTGTTGGCCCGTTTGAAGCCCTCGCCTGGGTCGGCGCCCGGCATGAAATACGCATCGGGCGTGGTCGGCGTGATGGGGTGCACGGCCACGGGCTTGCCGTCGGTCCCCGGGCAGCTTTCCGTGCCGGAGAGGCCTGCGAACGGGGCGCCGCTCGGCGAGACGTTTCCGGACGAATGGTAGAGGTAGCCGAGCATATGGTCGAAGGATCGATTCTCGAGCATGAGGACGACGATGTGGTCGATCGCGGCGAGACCTGCGGTCATGGCGTTCCTTCCCGAGCGGACGTGTGGGGCCTCCGCGAGACAGGCTAGAGGAGCGGGCGACGGCGCGGAACAGCGAGCGGGAAGGAGGTCGCCTCGGGTCCAAGCCGGGAGACCGTCCTATGCTTGGTATCCGTGACGGAACCCCGCTGGCTCTCGGCCGACGAGCGCCGCGCCTGGCTGGCCCTCTTGAGCGTGACGACGCTCCTCCCAGCCGCGCTCGACGCGCATCTGACCTCCCTCGGGAGGCTCTCCCTCTTCGACTACAACGTCCTCGCGATGCTGAGCGAGGCGGACGGCCGGTCCCTCCCGATGAAGGAGCTCGCCGCCCGCACCTCGGCGTCGCTTTCGAGGCTCTCCCACGTCGTGTCGAAGCTCGAGAAGCGCGGGTGGATCGATCGCGAGCCCTCGCCCGACGACGCCCGCGTCACGACCGCACACCTCACTGATCACGGATGGGAGACGATCCTCGATCTCGCCCCGGACCACGTGGAGCGCGTGCGCGAGATGGTGTTCGACGGGCTCGACGAGAACGACACCCGGCTCCTCGCCGACGTCGCGGAGAAGATCGTCGCGCAGCTCGACGACGCCTCGTGGATCTTCCGCGACGTCACCCGGGATCCCACCCTTCCGTGCCCGAAGCACCAGCCCGCGCGCGACGGCGGGGGAGCGGCATGAGCGCGGAGTTCAGCACGCGCTGGGTCGCCTTGGGGGATTCGTTCACGGAAGGCGTCGGCGATCCCGACCTGTCGCGGCCGAACGGCGTCCGCGGGTGGGCCGATCGCGCGGCCGAGCGCCTCCAGGCCGCCGATCCCGCTTTCGCGTACGCGAATTTGGCGATCCGCGGGAAGAAGCTGCGCCAAGTCGTGGCCGAGCAGCTTGAACCGGCACTCGCCCTCCGCCCGACTCTCGTCACGTTGTACGCGGGCGCGAACGACATCCTGCGCCCGCGCGTCGACATTGACTCCTTGCTCGAGGAGTATGACGCCGCCGTCGCCCGCCTTCAGGAAGCCGGGGCGCGAGTCGTCCTCTTCACTGGCTTCGACGCGGGCTCGTCGAAGATCTTCGGCGCGATGCGCGGGCGGACGGCCGTCTACAACGAGCAGGTCCGGTGGATCGCGGACCGGCGCGGTGCGACGCTCGTGGACTACTGGCGCTATCACGAGTTCCAGGATTGGCGCATGTGGGCCGAGGACCGCATGCATATGTCCGCCCTCGGGCACGCGACGATGGCCAACCGTGTGCTGGGCGTCCTCGAGCATGAGGGACTCGCAGAGCTCCCAGACGCGCCCGAGCTTCCCGTCCTGAGCGCGCGCGAGCGGCTGCGCGCCAATGCCGTCTGGGCGCGCGAGTTTGCGGGGCCGTGGGTCATGCGCCGGCTCACGGGCCGCTCCTCGGGCGACAACCTGAGCCCCAAGTATCCCGCCCTCACCCGTCTCTAGCCCCGTCATCGACTGCTCCATAACTGTCGTTTTGAGCCTCGAAAACGACAGTTATGGAGCAGTCGATGGGAGAGCGGCCCTTGCCAATCGCGTTAGCCAACGCTAACGTATTCATCGTGCCCGATCTCCTGGAAGTCGCTGCGGAGCCGAACCGCCGCAAGCTCCTCCAGCTGCTCGCGGCCGGGGAGTGCTCGGTGACCTCGCTCGCCGATCACTTCAGCGTTTCGCGTTCCGCCATCTCCCAGCACCTCCTCCTGCTCGCCGACGTGGGCCTCGTCGAGGTCCGCAAGGAAGGCCGGAACCGCCTTTACCGGCTCTCGCCCGGCGGTATGGCCCGCCTCCGCGAGCAGGTCGCCGTGTTCTGGACGCGGGAGCTCGACCTCCTCGTGGCCGACGCCGAAGCGCTCGCACGCCTGACCCCACGCCCCAGCCGCCAGACCGACCCCGACTGAAGGAACCGCCATGTCATTCACGAAGACCGTCTTCCTGCCCGTCGAGCCTGCGGAGGCCTTCGAGCTCATCACCCAGCCCGAGCGCCTCCGCCGCTGGATGACCATCTCCGCCCGCATCGACGTGCGCGCGGGCGGCGACTTCCGATGGACCGTCGTCCCGGGCGCCCACGCAGCCGGAACCGTGATCGAGGTCGAGCCCGGCCGGCGCATCTCCTTCGCTTTCGGCTGGGAGGGCAGCGAGGAGGTCGCCCCAGGCAGCTCGGATCTGAGCCTCACGCTCGAACCGGCCGACGGCGGTACGAACCTCACGCTCGTCCACGCTGGGCTCAGCCCCGAGCAGGAGGCCATGCACGCCCAGGGCTGGACCCACTACCTCGGCCGCCTCGTTGCGCTGGCCGAGTCGGGCGATGCCGGGCTCGACGTCTGGGAGAAGCCCGAGGATTTCGACCAGCTCAACGGCGCCGACGCCTCATTCGCCGTCCTGTCGCGCGTGCTCACCGCCATCGGCGCTGAGGCTGCCGGTCTCCCGACCCCGTGCTCCGACTTCACCGTCGCCGCCCTCACGGATCACCTCCGCGGGAGCATCGTGAGCATCGCCAAGGCGCTCGGCGCGGCTCTTCCGGACGACGACGCCAACGCCCCCGCCGAGGTGCGCATCGCCGCCGTCGCCCAGCCGACGCTCGAGGCCTTCGCGCGCCACGGTCTCGGCGGCGAGCTCGACATGGGCTTCGCCGTCCTCCCCGCCGCGTTCGTGGGCAACATCCTCAACCTCGAGTTCCTCGTCCACGCGTGGGACTACGCGACGGCCCTCGGCCGCCCGCTCGAGGTCACGCCCGAACTCTCGGAGTACATCCTCGGCCTCGCGAAGGCCACGATCTCCGACCAGGTCCGCGCGGGCGGATCGTTCGCGGAGGAGACGGTCGTCGACGAGTCCGCCCACGCCCTCGATCGCCTCGTCGCGTTCACCGGCCGGGTGCCCGTCCGTGGTTGACGTCCTGACCTCGGCTGTCATCCACCGTCCCCGGGCGGACGTCGCGGCCTACGCGGCGGACCCGGACAACGCGCCCGAGTGGTACGTCAACATCCGCTCGGCCACGTGGCGCACCCCGAAGCCGCTCGCGGTGGGCAGCGAGGTCGATTTCGCCGCCCGCTTCCTCGGGCGCGACCTCGCGTACACGTACCGCGTCGAGGAATTCGTGCCCGGGGAGCGGCTCGTGATGGCGACGGCACAGGGCCCCTTCCCGATGCGCACGACGTACACGTGGGCGGACGACGGCGCAGGCGGCACCCTGATGACCCTCCGCAACGCGGGGCAGCCGAGCGGATTCGCGTCCGTGGCCGCGCCGTTCATGGCGTCGACGATGCGGCGCGCGAATGTCAAGGACCTCGCGCGGCTCAAGGGGATCCTCGAGCGGCGCGCGCGAGCGTAGGCCGGGCCTACGCAGCGCGTGGCGCCCGGAAGCCGGGCGTCGCGAGCAGTTCGCCCTCGCGCATGACGGCGAGCACGTCGACGTCCCATTCGGCGGCTGCGAGGTCGAGCATCTCGCGGCCCCCCGCGACGATCGCGGTCGCCAAGACGTCCGCCGTCACGATGTCCGGCCCGGCAACGCTCACTTGGGCGAACTCGGGCCTGCCGCAGCCGACCGCCCAGATATGATCGCCGCGCTCCGCGCTCCCGGACGTCGCGAGCGCAAGCCGTCGGCCCGCCGTCGTGCGCCCGGGAACTTCGGGCGCGCCGCACAGCGGATAGGCGCCCAGCAGCGTGCGCCGGTCCGCCGGGTCGACGATCCCCGCAAGCCACGGGCGCTCCGCGTGCGAGGAGTTCCCCGCGCGAGCGGACGACGGCGCAGGCGTGCCTGAGACGAGCACGTCGCCGCCGGCGTTGAGGCACCAGTCGTGCAGGCCGAGGGCTGCGAGCGAACTGCCGGCCTCGGCGATCGCGCGACCCTTCACGAGCCCGCTCAGGTCGAGGACGCCGTCGGGCCGCTCGGCCGTGAAGGCACCGTGCGTGAGCCGCCGCCACGTGACGGCTTCGACATAGCACTCGCGCATTTCGGGGCTCGCATGGGCCAGCCGGAGCACGCCGCGGGCGACGTCGCTCGCCTCGGAATCCGCGCGATAGAGGCTGAAGCGCCGCTCGAGGGCCTCGAAGTCGGCCTCGATCACGCGGCTCGCGGCTGAGATCCGGTCCGCGGCCTCGTCCCGCGCGGTGTCATGAGGGAACGCGACGGTGAGGCTCACGACGGTCCCCATCGCGAGGAACGTCCGCGTGACGCAGTGCGGATCAGGCGCGGGCTGCATCGAGCGCCGCCTGGAGCGATGAGAGATACGCGTCGGACGTCACGGTGGCGCCGCTCACCGTGTCGACATTCGCGGACTGCGCCTGCAGCACCTCGGACCGGAGGGTCGGGGCGGCATAGGCGCTGATCATCTGCGAGCGGCGCTCGGCGTCCGTGAGATGCAGCGCCTTGACGTCGGTGATCTTCCCGCCGGCCACGACGATCTGCACCTGCACCTCGCCGAAGCGCGTTTCCTCCGCCGCGCCCGTGAACGTCCCGTTCTTGAGGGAGCCGGACGACGACGACCCCTGGCTTCCCGAGGCGGAGCCCGCCGAGCCGGAGGTGCTTCCGGCGCCGGAGGTTCCCGCGCCCGAGCCGCCCGACGTGCCCGAGCCGCCTGCAGCGCCTGACGCGCCCGAGTTTCCGAGCGCGGTGCCGCTCGTCCCGGTCGTGACGCTCGCGGCCTCGACGACCCGCGCGCCTGCCTGCCACCCGGCCGCGAGGATCCCGGCGGACGCGAGGGCGGCCGCGGCTGCTGCCCGGGCCCTCACCAGTCGAACCTCTCGTGATGGAGCTGCTCGTCGGAGAGCCCCGAGGCCTTCGCGTCGGCGAGGACGGAGTCGGCCCACGTGGTCGGCCCGCAGACGTACAGATCGGATTCCGCAAGGTTCGCGACGTAGTCCGCGAGCCGGAGCCCCGATTGATGGCGGGGGAGCCACGTATTGCCGCTACGGGCGCGGTGGCCTACGAGCTCGTACAGGGTCGCCCCTTTCTGCCGGCAGAGCTCGGCGATCTCGTCGCGGAGGTAGAGGGTCCCCTGAGTCGAGCCGCGCAGGATGACGGTCGCGTGGCCGGGTGCGAATTCCGCGCGCTCGAGGATCGCGCGCAGGGGGGTGATCCCGATGCCCGAGCCCACGAGCACGAGCCCGGGGCGGGTCCGCGCGGCATGGCCGAAGAGGCCGTGGGGGCCGGAGAGCGAGACCTTAGTGCCAGGCTTCGCAGCCATGAGGGACGCGCTGCCTCGGCCGAGGTTCCGAACGGTGATGCGGAGGCTGCCCGCGGCGGGGTCCGCCGAGAGGCTGAACGGATGGTGGTGCCACCAGAGCCCCGGGGCCAGGAATCGCCAGATGAAGAAGCGCCCGCCCGAGCCGGCCAGCTCCTCGAGGCGCAGGCCCGTGAGCTCGATGTTGACGGCGCCGTCGCCCGCCGGCTCGACGCGCTGGACGGTGAGCTGATGGCGGAAGGTCAGTGCGATCGGCGCCCAGATGCGGTAGCGGACGAGGGCGGCGAGCACGAGGATGTAGAACGCGATCCAGTACCAGCGCTGCCACTGCCCGTCTGCGAACAGGCCGCCGACGCTGAACTGGTGCGGGAGTGCCGTGAGCACGGCCGCGTACGTGAGCAAGTGGACGACGTACCAGAACTCGTACGGGAAGCGCCGGCGTACGGCCACGAGGCTCGTCACGACGACGGCGAGGAACAGCACGATCGAGAGGAACGCGAGCCACATGTCGGGCAGGTTGACCCACATCGAGACGCCCTCGGCGATCGGGTTGAGGCCGTCCGTGACGCCATAGCCAAGCAGGAGGAAGACCATGTGCGCGAGGATGAGGTACAGCGCGGGCTTGCCGAGCTTCCCGTGCACGGCCATGGCCCGGTCGTGGCCGATCGCGCGGTCGATGAGCGGGATGCGCGCGGCGAGCAGGAGCATGACGAGCACGAGGTCGGTGCCGATGAGGCCCGCGACCACGCCGATCGCGGTGAGCGCGGGGCTCAGTCCGTGGAATTGCGCGGCACCGCCGTCGGCGAGGTAGAGGGCGACGGCGGCGGCCCCGGATGCCCACGCGAGCACCGTGAGCGCGTCCTCCCGGAAAAGACGACGGCGGCCGCGGTCGCGGAGTGTCTCGGCCAGCGCGGCGCCGGGGCCGTGGCCCGGCGGCCTGGAGTGCCGTTCGGAAGAGCGGAGGGCTGTCGTCATGCCCTCTACTCTCGCGACCGCTCCTGTCGTTCTCCTGTGATGCTGCTGGAGCGCGATTGTGCATCGGCGCGTGCCCCTCACCTGGAGGCATCCCGATGTGAGGCCCCTCGGAGTTCGCCCGCGCCGCCGCCTGTTACCGGCCCGGGAAGACGGGGGATCTCTTGGCGACGAACGCCTCGGTCCCTTCCTTCATGTCCTCGGTCTCGAACGCGGCCCGGAAGGCGTTCGCTTCGACGTCGAGCCCTTCCGCCGTCGTCCGGCCCACGGCCTCGTTGATCGACCGCTTGGCGAAGGCGACGGCGGTGGGCGACTTCGTGGCGATCTCGCGGATCGTCGCGGCCGCCGCTGCGAGGAGTTGCTCGCGCGTCGGGAAGACGCCGTTGACGAGGCCGAGCGAAGAGGCCTCGTGCGCGGTCAGGCGCCGGGCCGTGTAGATGAGCTCGCGCGCCATGCCGAGGCCGATGCGCTGAGGGAGCCGCACGGAGCCGCCGAAGCCGGGGACGAGGCCGAGGTTGACCTCGGGTTGGCCGAACTGGGCGCTCTCGCTCGCGTAGATGAAGTCCGCTGCGAGCGCGAGCTCGCATCCACCACCGAGCGCGTAGCCGTCGACGCACGCGATCACGGGCACGGGGAGGGCCTCGAGAGCGAGCGTCACGGCGTGCATCGAGCGCGCGTAGGCCACGGCCTCGTCAGGCGACATCGAGGTCATCTCCCGGATGTCGGCGCCCGCGACGAACGCCTTCCCGGCCGCGCCCGTGAGGATCACGCCGCGAACAGGCCATGCGCCGTCGTCGTCCGCACCGGCTCCGCCGCGGTTCGCGCCGTCGCCGTCCTCGCGCCGCGCGTCGCCCAGGCCGCTGAAGAGGTCGCAGACCTTCGCGAGCTCGTCGATGACCTCACGCGAGAGCGCGTTGAGGGCTTCGGGGCGGTTGATCGTGACGGTCGCGACGCCGTCGGCGAACTCGACGATGAGGGTCTCGTAGCTGCCGAAGTCCATGTTCGTGCTCCTGCTCGCTCGTGGTGGCTTGGTGCACACAGGCTAACCCGCGGCCCCGACAGACCCGCGCACTACATTGGGTCCATGGTGACCCTCAGCGATCTCGACCGGCAGCTCCTGTCCGCCCTGCGCGAGGACGGGCGCGAGTCCGTGGCGAGCCTTGCACGGCGGCTCGGCGTGGCGAGGGCGACCGTGAGCAGCCGCATCGACCGGTTGGTCTCCTCAGGCGTCATCATCGGCTTCACGGCGCGCGTGCGCGACGAGGCCGATCCGCTCGCGATCCATGCGATCGCGCTCATCGAGGTCGAGGGGAAGTCGGCGGACAAGGTCATCGCGAGGCTGCGCGGCTTCCCCGAGATCCTCGCGCTGCACACGACCAACGGGCGCTGGGATCTTGTCGCCGAGCTGCGCACCGAGAGCCTCAGCACGTTCGACGGCGTGCTGGGCCGGATTCGCGGGATCGACGGAATCGTCAACAGCGAGACGAGCCTTCTCCTGAGCTCTGTGCTCCGCTGATTATTTGCAGAATGCCCAAACGGGCTCGTCGAAGTGATTAATTGATCGACGAAAGTCGCGCTCTTCGGCCGTTGATGGTGCATATCGTCGGTTCATAGTGTGAACGGGACCCCGTGATCCACCGAAGGAGCCCGTTCACATGGCACGTTTCGTCGACGTCCGCAACATGGTCCGCTGGGCCGCAGGCCGCGGTGCCGAGGACATCATGTCCGGCATGATCGCCTACCTCGAGGAGGACTTCCGCCGCTGGGAGTCCTTCGACAAGACGCCCCGCGTCGCGAGCCACACGGCGTTCGGCGTCATCGAGCTCATGCCGACGAGCACGGACGAGACCTACGGGTTCAAGTACGTCAACGGCCACCCTTCGAATCCGGCCCGCGGCTACCAGACGGTGACCGCGTTCGGCGTCCTCGCGGACGTCCACAACGGCTACCCGACCTTCCTCGCCGAGATGACGGTGCTCACGGCGCTGCGGACGGCGGCGACATCGGCCATGGTCGCGAAGCGCCTCGCCCGCACGGACTCGCGGACCCTCGCGCTGATCGGCTGCGGGACGCAGGCCGAGTTCCAGGCCCTCGCGTTCCGCGCCGCGCTCGGCATCGAGTCGGTTCGCGTGTGGGACACCGATCCCGCCGCCATGGAGAAGCTCGCCAGCAACTTGGGCCCGCTGGGCTTCGACGTCGTCGCGACGTCCTCGGCGGCCGAGTGCGTCGCGGACGCCGACGTCATCACGACGTGCACCGCGGACAAGGCGTACGCCACGATCCTCACGGCCGATCTCGTCCGCCCCGGCGTGCACATCAACGCGATCGGCGGAGACTGCCCGGGCAAGACGGAGCTCGATTCCGCGATCCTGGCCCTCGGCGACGTCTTCGTCGAGTACACCCCGCAGACGCGGATCGAGGGCGAGATCCAGCAGATGCCCGCCGATTACCCCGTGACCGAGTTCTGGGAGGTGCTCACAGGCAGGGCCCCGGGGCGGGTCTCCGAGGAGCAGATCACGATCTTCGACTCGGTCGGGTTCGCCGTCGAAGACTTCGCCGCCCTGCGCTTCGTGCGCGACGCCGTCGACGGCACGGACCTCTACGAAGAGATCGACCTCGTCGCCGCGCCCGAGGACCCGAAGGACCTCTTCGGGCTCATCCGGGCGGCCGCGCCGGCGCGGGTCTGACGCCGCCGGCACCCCCCCTTACCACCAGGCGCGCGCCAATCCGGGTGCTCCGGGGTGATGCCTGACCGTGGCCCGCGCGATGAGGAGGATCTGGCGCTGCTGATGGGTGAGGGCATCCCACGCCTCCGGAGGGAGGCTCTCAATGACGTCGCTGACCTCTTGCACGATCTGCCACTCGCGCTGTGGTTGATCACGTTTCGACAGCGGATCGCCGTCAGCGATCAGCCCGCGATCACGGAGCACTCTCATGGCGTCGGCAAGGATCTCCGCCTGTGCGTTCACTTGGACCCCCTGTTGTCGGTGTACGGCAGGTCCAGTCTCCTGCGGCGCGACGGCAGCGCGCCTCAGTGGCGGGTACCCGATTCCGGTGGGGCCAGTACCTGCCAGTACCTGCCAGTACGCAGGACCGGTCAGGGAACTCACCAAAACGTCCGTACGGGGACTTCGTCACTGAACCCCTCGGGCGGTAACGCGATCATGTCCGAAGCGGTGTCATCCACCGTAGGAAATTCCGGCTCTCACGCGTGCCGGATGGCGTCGCGCAGCTCGACGGACCGTGCGACGGCGGCCCGCATCGCCCGCTCGGAGAGGCTCGCGAGGGCGCCTTCCTCGAGGACGGCGATCGCGCGTTCGGTCGCGCTGCCAGGGCTCGCGATCTCGCCCAGGAGGGCGGAGGCGGCACGCCCTGACGCGTCGAGCAGCGCGAGGGCGCCGTGGAACGTCTCGCGCACGAGCGTCGACGCGACCGCGTCGTCGAAGCCGAGGCCGCGCGTGGCGGCGGCGAGCTCCTCGAGCAGGAAATACGCGTACGCCGGGCCCGCGCCCGAGACCATGGCGAGCACGTCCAGTCGGTCCTCGGGGACGTCGACGACCGTGCCCACGAGCTCGAAGAGGTCTCGAGCGAGCGCGGCTCCGCCCGGGCTCGCGTGGGTTCCCGGGCTGAGCCCGGTCACGCCCAGGCCGAGTTCGACGGGGAGGTTGGGCATCGCGCGCACGACGTCGACCGACGGCGGAAAGGCGCGTTCGAGGTCCGCGGCGCTCACGCCGATCGCGAGCGGGACGACGACGGCGCCCGGCTGGACGTCGTGCGCGATCTCGGCCGCGAGCGGCATCGTCTGCGCGGGCCTGACCGCGAGCACGACGACGTCGGCCCACGCGGCAAGCGTCTGGTTCGCCCGCGCGTCGTCCTCGAGGCTCGCAGCCCAGACATCCGGGCCGAGATCGCTCGGGCGGCGCGTCGTCGCGGCGAGCTCGATCGCCTCCCGGGCCGGGGACCGCGCGAGGCCTGCGAGGATCGAGCGGCCGAGCTGACCCGCGCCCAGGACGGCGACCCGCAGCGGCTCGCGGGGCTCGGCTTTCCGGCTCTCTTCGATCTGGCGAGAAATCATTCGCTTCTCCTTGGTAGATCCGTCCCGGATGCGAGTCTGCCCCGCGGCCGCAGGGCAGCGGGGCAGACTCGCGGGCCGGGTCAGCGCGCGTGGTTGTGCATGACGTGCTTCGTGCGGGAGTAGTCGTCGAGGGCGTAGATCGAGAGGTCGCGGCCGTAGCCCGATCCCTTGAAGCCGCCCCACGGCGCTTCCGTGGCGATGACGAGATGGGAGTTGACCCACACCGTTCCCGCGTCGATCCGCGCGGCAGCCCAGTGGCTGCGCCGGGCGTTCTCGGTGAACACGGACGCGGCCAGGCCCACGGGGACGTCGTTCGCGCGGCGGATCGCCTCGTCGTCGTCCGCGAAAGTCTCCACCGTTACGACCGGACCGAAGATCTCCTCGCGCGCGCATTCGGCGCCCTCGGGGACGTCGATGAGCACGGTGGGGGCCACGAAGTAGCCCGGCCCGGGCAGGGCGGAGCCGCCGACGACGGCGCGGATGCCCTCCTGCTGGGCCCGGTCGAGGTAGCCCAGGACGCGGTCGTAGTGCTCGCGCGAGAAGAGCGGGCCGATCTCGATGTCCTCCCCGGCGAGCGGCTCGCCGACGGCGAGCTCGCGGACCTGGGCGACGAGGCGGTCGATGAACTGCTCGGCGACGGACTCGTGCACGAGGACCCGGCACGCGGCTCCGCATTCCTGGCCCGAATTCCAGAACGAGGCCGTGCGCAGCGACGCCGCGGCGGCGTCGAGGTCGGCGTCGTCGAAGATCACCACGGGCGCCTTGCCGCCGAGTTCGAGGTGGACGCGCTTGAGGGTCTCTGCCGCGGCGCGCGCGACGATGCGGCCGCTGCCGACCGAGCCGGTCAGGGCGATCATGTCCACGTCGGGGTGCTCGGCGAGGCGGGCGCCGACGACCGAGCCCTTGCCCGTGACGACGTTGAACACCCCGGCCGGGAGGAGGTCCGCGACGAGCTCGGCGAATTTGAGCGTCGTGAGCGAGGTCTGCTCGGCGGGCTTGATCACGAGGGTGTTCCCCGCGGCCAGGATCGGGGCGATCTTCCACGCGGCCATGAGCAGCGGGTAGTTCCACGGCGTGACGACGCCGACGACGCCGAGCGGCTCGCGCAGGATGACCGAGAGGTGGTCTTCGGCGTAGTCTCCCGCGGCCATCGTCGTCGTCGCCCGCAGCGCGCCCGCCATGAAGCGGAAGCAGTCGATCGTGCTGTCCACGTCGTCCCGGGAGACCGAGAACGGCTTGCCCGTGTCCGCCGATTCGAGCCGGACGAGGAGGTCGTAGTGCTCGGCCACGCGGTCCGCGATGCGGAGCAGGAGCCCCGAGCGCTCCTTGGGCAGCATCCGGCCCCACTCCGCCTTGGCGGCGACTGCCGCGGCGACCGCCGCGTCGACGTCGTCGGCCGTTCCGACGGCGACCTGGGCGAAGGCCTGCTCCGAGCAGGGTTCGACGACGTCGGCCAGCCCGCCGGCGGGATCGCGGAAGGCGCCGTCGATGAAGTGCTGGGCCGGGGGCAGCTCCTCCGGAGCGAGGAGCGAGGCCGCGCCCGAGGCGCGCCGGAGGGTGAACGCGGTCTGATCTGAGACGGTCATGGGGACTCCTTGCCGGGTTGGGGCGGCGTTAGCCGATGGTCTGTGTGAGGGCGGGGGCGTTCTTGAGGGCCGCGAGGGCGTGCTCGAGCCGAGCGAAGTCCTCGGCGTTGAGGCCGGCCGTGGGGCGCCGCGGCGAGCCAGCCGGGATCCCCTGCAGGCCGAGCCCGGCCTTGACGGACGGGATGAACGGCACCGAGAGGAGCGCGTCGATGACGGGGTACACGCGGTTCCACAGCTCGCGGGCTCCGAGGAGGTCGCCGTCGGCGATCCGGCGGCTCACGGCCACGATCTCGTCCGGTACCACGTTCGCCGTGCCGGCCATGACGCCGGCCGCGCCTTCGACGAGGGCGCTGAACGCGTAGGCGTCCCAGCCGATGAACGTGCCGATCACGTCGCCGTGGTGATGGATGAGCTGGAGCGCCTGCTCCCAGTTCGCGCTCGAGTCCTTGATGTAGCGGATGTTCTCGACCTCCTCGGCGAGCGAGCGGACCGTGGCGGGGTCGAGGTTGACGCCCGTGACGGCCGGGATGTTGTAGAGCATGACCGGGAGGTCGACGGCGCCGGCGACGTCCTTGATGTACGCGACCGTTTCCTCCACGGAGAGCGGCTCATAGTAGGGCGTGATGAGCATGAGGACATCGGCGCCGGATTTCTCGGCGGCCTTCGAGAGGCGGATGGCCTCGGCCGTCGAGGTCGCGCCGGTCTGGGCGATGACTGGGACGCGGCCGTTCGCGTGCTCGATGACCGTGTCGATGAGGAGCAGGCGCTCGTCGGAGGAGAGGGCGCCGACCTCCCCGGTCGAGCCCGCGGCCACGACTCCGTCGACGCCGGCGTCGATCGAGCGGTCGACGACGCGCCGCAGCGTCGCGACGTCAATGGCCTCGTCTTGGTCGAAGGGAGTGGCGAGCGCGGTGAGGACACCGCGGAGGTTCTGGGACATGAGTGATCTTTCGTTGTCAGACGAGCAGTGGTTTCGGTTGGTGTGGGCGGCGGGGTGGGGGAGTCAGGCGGCGTCGGTCGAGACCCCGGAAAGGCGCGGCGCCTGGCGGTCCGTGGCGAGCACGCTCGCGGCTTCCTGTGCCGCCGAGAACCCCGAGGTGATCGAGCTCTCGGTGTAAAGGGTCCCGAGGAAGTCTCCGGCGAGGAAGACGCGCCGGGCCCCCTGCATGAGCGTCGACTGGAGCTTGGCGCGGCCGGGGAAGCAGTACGGCGAGGCGACCTTCCACCGCGCGGCCTTGGCCTCGACGACGCTGTCGGCGAATCCGTGGCCGAGGATCGCATCGAGATCGGCGAGGTGGGTCTGGATGATTTCCTCGTCGCTCTTGTCCAGGAGCGCGCGTCCGAGGCTCGCCGGGGAGAAGGTCATGAAGCTCCCGCCCGGCTTGCGCACGGACTCCGATCCGCGCACGATGCTGGCCTGGTTGAGAGCGATCGCGAACGAGCGCTTGGGCGCCGCGATGGCGTAGATGTCGTCCCACGGCCGCGCGGAGGTCTCGTTGGTCAGGAACGCGGTGCTCACGTGCGGGCCGTACTTGATCTGGCTCAGGGCCCCGCGCAGATCCTCGGGGAGGTCGACGCCGATCCGGTGCGAGACGTCGGCGGTCGTCGCCAGGACGACGGCGCGAGCCTCGACTTCGCGGTCCACGCCGCCCTGGCTGTATCGGACGAGGACGGAGTCCTTCCTGTGCACGACCTCGTGCACGGTCGCCCCGAGCTGGACGCGGTCGCCGAGCGAGGCCGCGATCGTCTCGGTCAGGGTCGAGGGGCCACCCACGATGCCGCGGTTCAGCCCCTGGCCGATGCCCAGGACGAGGCTGAAGTAGCCGATGCCGGCACCCGCCGAGATCTGGTCCATGTCGCCGGCCGATCGCGTGACGGTGGTCTTGAAGAGGGCGGCCGCGTCCTCCGGGAGATCGCCGACGAAGTCGAGGAACGAGGTGTTGTTCTCGAAGTCGTAGATGCGCTGCTGGCGCATCGCGCCGGACTCCCCGGGACGCTTCCGCACGACGCCCGTGTACTTCGCGACGCCGGCCACGACCTTCATGCCTGCGCGCAGCGTGGCGATGCGGGACGAGAGCGGCATGGGAATCCGGAAGGGATACGTGGCGATATGCCCCTCGCGGATGAACGCACCGTTCATGGCTAGTGCCTGGAGCGAGCCGGGGATTTCGACGGCGGTCACCCCGACCTCGTTCAGCAGGGCGTCGGTCGAGGAGCCGGGACCTGCGAAGACGTGCCCGCCCCAGTTCAGCCAATAGGCGCCCCGGCGTTCCGAGCGGATCCGCCCGCCCACGCGCTCCTCCGACTCGAGCAGCAAGGTGTCCCAGTGTCGAAGGCGCCAGCCGGCCGAGAGGCCAGCGAGGCCGCCACCGACAATGACAACGTCTTTCATTGGAAGTGCCCTTCTACGAAACCGATTCGATCTCCCTCGCCGCGACCTCGAGCAGGGGAGTGCCAGCGCTGCGCAGGGCTGAGGGAGTTCACCGCCCTCATCGGCGCTGCCGGGATGCGGGGGCTGGTGTGACGCTCACCATAGTAGTATTCGATCAAAGATCAAACAAGATCGAATCTGGATGGGGCGACGTCGGCCGCAGTCCGCGCGATCGATTCGAGCGAGGCGGCACGGCGGCGCACGGGCGCGTCCTTATATTTGATCCATGGCGATTTCCAAGAGGGCCGAGCCGGCGCTGCTGACGGATCAGGTCTACGCGACGATCCACGAGGCGATCCTCAACGGCGATCTGCCCGCGGGCTCTCGGCTCACCGTGCGGGAGCTGGCAGAGCAGGTCGGAACGAGCGCCATGCCCGTGCGCGAGGCCATCCGTCGGCTCGAGGAGGCCGGCATGGTCGAACGCCAGCCTCATCGGGGGGCCGTCGTCAAGGCGCTCACGCTCGAGGAACTCGTCCACGTCTACGACATCCGGCGCCTGCTCGAGGTCGAAGCGGCCCGACTGGGTGCCGAGCGCATCACGGCCGAAGACTGCGACCGGATGCAGGCCGAGTACGACCTCATGCGCGAGGCGATCGACGACCACCGCGTGCCCGCGCTCCTCGATCACGACGAGGCCATGCTCGCGATCCTCTACAACGCCGCGGGCAATCCATTCCTCGTCCAGGTGATCCGGAACCTCTGGCTCCAGTGCCGGGCCTACAAGATCGTGGGTGCCACGGGAACTCTCGAGACGCCTGGAGACGATTCGCTCTGGCGCTATCAGCAGGACCTGATCGCCGCGGCCCGCCACAACGACCCGATCGGCGCGGCCGCAGTCAACGACGCGTCCCTCGCCAACGCGACCGACCGCATCAAGGCCCTTCTGGCCGCCCAGCCCAGCGGCCGCTAGCCTCCCTCAACCCACGACGACGCCGAGGCCCCTGTTCGCCGCAGGGGGCCTCGGCGTCGTCGTTCGCCAATTTTTTAGATCTTTGATCCAAAACCCTTGCGCGATCTTTGATCGAATCTTACCTTTATCCGTGAGACCTAGCTCACAAGCGCTGACGGCGACGTGGAGCGAATGTCTCTGACCCGTTAGCGCGGCCGGGCGACCCATCCCGGCTTTTCCCTTCCCCGCGACCACCTTCGCGCCCCAGGAGGCGGCGAGGTCCTGCCGCCGCACCCACATCACAAGGAGTCTTCGATGAGAACCAACGCGTTGGGAGCCATCACATGAGCGCCGCGAGCGATACCCGCGCGGCGACCGAGACCGACGACGGCGTCCGCGTCGCGCATCGGGCGCATTGGGGGTGGTGGGTGCTCACCGCCTTCGTGCTCCTGTTCGCGGCCGGGATCGTGCAGATGCTCTTCACCAACCCGAATCTGGAGTGGGGCGTCGTCGTGAGCTGGTTCTTCAGCCAGAGCATCGTGTTCGGCCTCCTGCGGACCCTCGAGCTGACGGTCCTCGCGATGGTCTTCGGCATCCTGCTGGGCATGCTGACCGCGGTGATGCGCCTCTCGCCGATCAAGATCCTCTCGACGGTCGCGTGGTTCTACACGTGGTTCTTCCGCGGCACCCCGCTCCTGGTCCAGCTGATCTTCTGGTACAACCTCGCGGCGCTCTTCCCGACGATCGATATCGGCATCCCGTTCGTCGGGCCCACCGTCTGGGCGGGCAACGCGAACCAGATCGTGACGCCGTTCATGGCAGCCCTCCTCGGGCTCGCGCTCAACGAGGGCGCGTACATGTCCGAGATCGTCCGCGGCGGAATCCTCTCGGTGGACCAGGGGCAGCACGAGGCGGCCGTCGCGCTCGGGATGCGGACGTCGCGCGCGCTGCGGCGGGTCATCCTCCCGCAGGCCATGCGCGTGATCGTCCCGCCGACGGGCAACCAGGTCATCGGCATGCTCAAGTCGACGTCCCTCGTGAGCGTCACCTCGATGCCCGAGCTGCTCTACTCGGCCCAGCTCGTCTACAACCGCACGTTCCAGACCATCCCGCTGCTCATCGTCGCGAGCATCTGGTACCTCATCGTCACGAGCGTCCTGAGCGTCATCCAGTACTACATCGAGCGCCACTACGCGAAGGGCGGCCGCCGCGCGCTGCCTCCGACCCCGTGGGAGAAGCTCAAGCGCACGCTCGCGCGGCTCGCACCGCCCCAGACCACGACCGCCTCCAGGAGGGCCTGATGACCGCAACACCCACTGCCCCGACGGGCTCCGAGCCCGGCATGCGCGAGGTCGTCCTCCGGGTCACGGGCCTCAAGAAGCGATTCGGGCCGCTCGAGGTCCTCAAGGGCGTCGACCTGACCGTTGAGCGCGGCGAGGTGATGTGCATCATCGGGCCCTCGGGCTCGGGCAAGAGCACGCTCCTGCGCAGCATGAACCATCTCGAGGAGATCGACGGCGGCCGGGTCGAGCTCGACGGCGAGCTCGTCGGCTACCGGCAGCACGGCCACAAGTACGTGACCCTTCCGGAGAAGCTGCTCGCGAGGCAGCGGACCAAGATGGGCATGGTCTTCCAGTCCTTCAACCTCTTCCCGCACATGACAGTGCTGCAGAACATCGTCGAGTCCCCTGTCGGCGTGCTCAAGCAGAATCCGAAGGAGGCCAAGGCCACCGCCATGGCCCTGCTGGCCAAGGTCGGCCTCGCCGAGAAGGCCCACTACTACCCCCGCCAGCTCTCCGGCGGCCAGCAGCAGCGCGTCGCGATCGCACGGGCGCTCGCGATGAAGCCCCGCCTCATGCTCTTCGACGAGCCCACGTCCGCACTCGACCCCGAGCTCGTCGGCGAAGTCCTCGACGTCATGAAAGACCTCGCGAAAGAGGGGCTCACGATGGTCGTGGTCACCCACGAGATGGGCTTCGCGCGGGAGGTCGCGGACACGGTGCTCTTCATGGACGGCGGCGTCGTCGTCGAACGCGGGCACCCCCACGACGTCCTGCTCAACCCCCAGATGCCCCGGACCCAGGAGTTCCTCTCCAAGGTCCTCTGAGTTCGCCCCACCCATCCCTTCAATCGTCCGTCTCACCCTCCCCACCCATGCCCGCCCGCGGGCCAGACCACTCCGAGAGGTCCCCCCATGTATCCACGCCCTGCCCTGCGCGCCTCCTTCGCCGTCGCCGCCGTGGCCTCCCTTGCCGCCCTGGGACTGTCCGCCTGTTCCGACCCGGGGTCGGCGTCGAACGCGGGAGGCGCCGGGACGGCCAGCGCCTCCGCCTCGGGCGGCTCCAACGTGACCACCACGTGGGGGCTCAAGCCCGTCGACTCCGTGGCGGCGCTCGTGCCGGCCGAGTTCAAGGACAAGACGATCCAGAACGGGATCTACAACGACTTCGCGCCCCAGGACTTCGAGGAGAACGGCCAGCTGGTCGGTATCCAGCCGGACATCGTCCTCGCGATGAGCGAAGTCATGGGCGTCAAGGTCAACAACGTCTCCGTGGGCACCTTCGATTCGCTCATCCCCGGCCTCAGCAGCGGGCGCTACGACGTCTCCTCGGCGGACTTCGGCGTCACCAAGCCGCGGCTCGGCCAGGTGGACTTCGTCTCCGAGTTCGCGGTCGGCACCTCGTTCGCCGCCAAGACCGGAAGCAGCATCACCGTGAACAGCGAGACGGACCTGTGCGGCCACACCATCGGCGTGCTCGCCGGCTCGTACTTCATCGATCAGGTCAACCAGGCGAGCGCCGACTGCACGAAGGCCGGCAAGTCGGCGATCACGCTGCAGACCTACCCCGACGACGGCGCGCGGATCCTCGCCGTGACCAACGGCCGCAGCGAGCTCACAGCCACGACGACGGATGCGATGGCCTTCGTGATCAAGTCGCAGAACGTCCCGCTCACGCTGCAGAAGTTCGTCTACGAGCCCCTCGAGCTCGGCATCGCGCTCAAGAAGGGCAGCAGCCTCGGCCCGGCGATGAAGGCGGCCATGAAGGAGATCATCAGCAACGGGACCTACGCCAAGATCCTCAAGAAGTGGGGCGTCGACAGCACCGCCTACACCTCGCCCGAGAAGGTGACCCTCTACACGAGCCCCTCGCAGCTCCCGGCCAGCTGAGGGCACGCGGGAGGCGGTGGTGCTCGACGCGCCACCGCCTCCCGCGCATACCAAGAGAGCATCTTTAGATCTTTGATCGAAAAGTGCTTGACGTGATCTTTGATCGAATCCTATTCTGGGATGAGACGCACCTCACAGACAGCAAAGAAGCCCTGAGCGTGCAGTCGTTTCTCTCCGAGAGAAGCCGCAACGGAACCCCCGTTGCCGCGAGTATGAGGAGTCCCAGATGACAACCAACCCTTTGGACGACGCCACACTGTCCCCCTTCCACAAAAAGCTCGCCCTGTTCTCTTCGGGCGGCCCCTTCCTCGACGGCTACATCCTGTCCATCATCGGTGTGGCACTTGCGCAGATCACCGGGCAATGGCGCCTCAACGAATCTGAGCAGGGCCTCATCGGCGCCTCGACGCTCCTCGGCATCTTCCTCGGTGCCTTCGCGGGCGGATGGCTCACGGACAAGTTCGGCCGGAAAACCCTCTTCACGGTGGACCTCGTGGCCATCATCGTCTTCTCCGCGGCCCAATTCTTCGTGGGAGACGTCGTCTGGCTCATCGTGCTGCGCCTCCTGATCGGTATCGCGGTCGGCGCCGATTACCCCATCGCGACGTCGCTGCTCGCGGAGTTCTCCCCGCGCAAGTACCGCGGGCCGCTGCTCGGCCTCTACGTGACGATGTGGTTCGTTGGGGCCGCAGCGGCCTACATCTTCGGCGAAATGCTCACGGGCCTCGGCGAGGGCGGCTGGCGCTGGATGCTCGCGAGCGCCGCACTGCCGGCCCTGGCCATCGTCCTGGCCCGGATCGGGACGCCCGAGTCTCCCCGCTGGCTCGCCAAAGTCGGCAAGGTCGAGGAGGCGAACGCGGTCCTCGAGAAGGTCTACGGGCCGGGCGTCAGCATCGCCGACCTGCCCGAGGAGGTCAAGGAGGGCTTCAACGTCCGCGCCCTCATCACCTCGGGCTACGGCGGCCGCATGATGTTCGTGACGGTCTTCTGGACCGCGTCGATCGTCCCCCTGTTCGCCGTCTACGCCTTCGCCCCTGCCATCCTCGGCGCCCTGCACCTGGACGGCAGCATGGCGCAGGTCGGCTCGGCGGTCATCACGGTCATGTTCATGGTCGGCTGCCTGCTCGCGTGCCTCGTGGTCAACCGGATGGGCCGGCGCCCGCTCATGATCCACAGCTTCCTCTGGTCCGGCCTCGCGCTCCTGCTCCTGGGGCTCTTCCCGAGCGCCCCGACGGCCATCGTCATGGCGCTGTTCATCGGCTACGCCGTGCTCATCGGCGGAACCCAGATCATGCAGTGGGTCTACCCGAACGAGCTCTTCCCCACGGAGATCCGCGGATCCGCCGTCGGCCTCGCCTCCTCGCTCAGCCGGATTGGCGCTGCCATCGGCACGTATCTCGTCCCGGTCGCGCTCAGCGGCCTCGGCATTGGCGTCACGATGCTCATCGCGGGAGTCATCACGCTCCTCGGTGCCGGGATCTCCCTCGTCTGGGCACCGGAGACCCGCGGCCTCTCGCTGGCCGAGAGCGCAGCCCTCGGCGGCAAGTCCTCGTCGCGGTCGCGGCCGGTGGGGCTGTCCCAGCCTTGACCTCCGGTCCCGACCAGAGCACGGCGGGCCCGCACCTGAGCGCTCAGGTGCGGCCCGTCGTCGTCCGTCGGATGACCGGGCCACGGACCCCTCCGCCCCGCTAGGCTGAACCATGGCGACGGAGCAGACGCGTGCCCATCCCGGGTCGCGCGCGAGTTCGGCACCGTCGGCGCGGATCGCAGGCACCCAGGAGGCAACGCATGACGACGACGCCCGCCAGCTCCGAGCGGCCCTCACCGCGCATCGCGGTCACCTGGGCGGACACGGCCCCCTCGCATGAGGACTGGTTCCACGCCGAGCTCGACGCCCTGACGCGCAGCGCGGCGGCCGCCGTCGAACGCGCGGGCGGCACCGCCGTCGTCCTCGATGCCTCGGATCCAGAGCTCGCAGGCGTGCTCCTCGGCGACGAACTCGAATGGGACGGCCTGCTCGTCATGGGCGGAGGCGACGTCGATCCCGTCCTGTACGACGGCGATCCGTACGTCCCGGCCATCGAGGGCGTCGACGCGCAGGCCGACGCGTTCGAGGCCTCGGCCATCGTGCAGGCCGTCGCGACGGGCCGGCCCGTGCTGGGGATCTGCCGCGGGCTCCAGATCATCAACGTCGCTCTCGGCGGGAGCCTCCACGAAGACCTCGGCACGCCCGAACTTGGCGCGACGGCGCACCGCAATCACGGCGATCCGGGCGGCCTCATGGTCCTGCACGAGGTCGAGATCGCGCCCGGCTCGCGCCTCGCCGAGGCTCTGGGCGAGCGGGCCACGGTCGTCTCGGGCCACCATCAGGCGGCCGCGCGCATTGCGCCAGGGCTCCGTGTCACGGCGACGGCGCCAGATGGGATCGCCGAGGCCCTCGAAGCCGCGGATCCGTCCGATTGGCTCGTCGCCGTCCAATGGCACCCCGAGGAGGCGCAGACGGAGCCGGGGCAGCTCGAGGCCATCCTCGGCGCGTTCGTGGCAGCGTGCCGCGCACGCGCGGAGGCCGCCGCCCAGCCGACAGCCGAGGAGGCCCGCCGATGAGCGAGCACATCCTGTCCGAGGTCCGCGGCGGCCTCGGGATTCTCACCCTCGATCGCCCGAGGGCGCTCAATTCGCTCGACGACGGCATGGTCCTCGCGATGGAGCGCGTGCTCCGCGACTGGGCGGAGGCACCCGAGGTGCGCGCCGTCGTCGTCCGCGGCGGGCCGCGCGGACTGTGTGCGGGCGGCGACGTCCGCGCGCTGTTCACGGGCAGCGACGCCGATGCCGTCCGCTTCTGGGCCGACGAGTACCGCCTCAATGCGCTCATCGGCGCCTATCCGAAGCCCTATCTCCCGCTCATGGACGGCATCACCATGGGCGGCGGCCTCGGGATCTCGGCCCACGCGCCGGCCGCGTCGGGCTCGCTCCGAATCGTCACGGAGCGAACCCTCGTCGCGATGCCCGAGACCCGCATCGGCTTCACGCCGGACGTCGGCATGCCCCTCCTCCTCGCGAACGCGCCCGGCGAGCTCGGCACCCACCTGTGCCTTACGTCGGGCCAGGCCGGGGGAGCGGACGCGATCCACCTCGGCTGGGCCGATGTCATGGTCCCGTCCGAGCGGCTCGACGAGCTCGTGGACGCGCTCACCGAGGCCACGGATGCGGCGTCGTGGGAACCGGGCGCAGCGCACGACGTCGTCGCCTCCTTCGCCATTGAGCCGCCGCCCGCTCCGCTCGCCGAGCAGCGGGCGTGGATCGACGACGCCTACGCAGGCGACTCGGCGCTCGCCATCGTCGCGCGCCTCGAGGAGCTCTCGGCCGCCGACGGCCCCGCCGGTCCGTCAGTGGCGGGCGCAGCGGCCGCCGCACTCGCCGAGCTCCGGACCGTGTGCCCGTTCTCAGTGGCGGTGACCCTCGCGGCCCTGCGCAGCGCCTCGAAGCTCGGCTCGCTCGAGGCGGTCCTCGCGCAGGACCTCGCCCTCGGCACCGCGCTCATCGCGCGAAGCGACTTCCGCGAGGGCGTCCGGGCGCTCCTCATCGAGAAGGATGGTGCCCCCACGTGGAACCCCTCGCGGATCGAGGACGTGGATCCGGTCGAGGTCGAGGCGGCGTTCGCGACCCGCCCGTTAACCTAGCTGGCCCCATACCCGCGGCCGGCTCTATCCGTACCGGGCGCCCTTCCCCTCACCGGGCGCCTTTCCCCGCTACTGGGCCGCTGCCCCGCGGCACAATAGCGGCTTAGCAGCACCAGTGCGGGCAAGCGGCACAGGTGGACTCCAAGGGCCCGAGGCGCCGGCTCTACCTCCGCACCGACCGCCGCACGTCTGGCTTCGAGCTCGGCCCGTCGGTCCGCTCGGCAATCCACGGCCCGGTGCCCTCGGACTGATCGAGCACGCCGGCCTCGAGCCACGCGAAGTCGCCCGCGAGGACGCGCTTCGCGACCCCGTGGTCGCCCGGATCCGTGTTGACCCAGAGCGCGTCGAAGAGGGCCTCGACCCGAAGCCTGGACTGGTCGCAGAAGGCGTCGGCGAGGTCGCGCGCGTTCGAGCCACCCGGCGCCCCGGTGGTGCGAAGGTGCTCTGCCCAGCTGCACGAGGCGGCCATCGCGAAGAGCTCGGCGCCGATGTCCACGACGCGCCCGAGGAACGCCTGCCGATGCTCGAGCGCGGCCTGCCAGCGTCCCATCCCGGCGAATGTATGCCGCGCGAGCCGCCGCGACGCGCGCTCGACGTACCGCAGGTGCTTCGCGAGGGAGCCGAATTCCCGGAAAGCCCGCGGGTCCATGCCCGGTCCCGCGAAGAGGCCCGGGAGCCAGCGGGCGTAGAAGCCCGAGGCGTCCTTCGCGGCGCGCGCCTTCTCGGCGAGGGTCGCGTCGGCGCGAGCGAGGCTTCCGGCCGCGGCGAGGTGAGCATCGACGGCCTCGCGTGCGATGAGCAGCTGCATGATCTCGGTCGAGCCCTCGAAGATCCGGTTGATGCGCAGGTCGCGGAGGAGCTGCTCCGCGGGGACCGCCCGCTCGCCCCGGGCGCGGAGGGACGCAGCAGTCTCGTAGCCGCGCCCACCGCGGATCTGGAGGAGTTCGTCCGCGACGTCGTATGCCATCTCGCTCGACCACAGCTTCGCGAGCGCCGCCTCGATGCGCACATCCTTCATGCCCGCGTCCGCGAGGGCCGCCGAGAGCTCGAAGACCGCCTCGAGCGCGAACGCGGTGGAGGCGATGAACGCGATCTTCTTGCCGACGGCCTCGTGCTGGCCGATCGGCCGGCCCCACTGGACCCGCGCCTGGGACCATTCGCGCGCGATCTTGAGCGACCACTTCGCAGCCCCCGCGCACAGCGCCGGGATCGACAGCCGGCCGGTGTTGAGCGTCGTGAGAGCGATCTTGAGTCCCTGCCCCTCGCGCCCTACGCGGTTCGCGGCCGGCACCCGCACGGCGTCGAACCGGGTCACGCCGTTCTCGAGCCCTCTGAGGCCCATGAAGGCGTTGCGGTTCTCGACCGTGATGCCCGGGCTCTCCGTCTCGACGACGAAGGCCGTGATTCCGCCCTGGCCCGCGGGAATGCCGCCCGCGGCGTCGTGGGGGAGGACCTTCGCCATGATGACGACGAGCTCCGCGATGACCCCGTTGGTCGTCCACAGCTTCGAGCCGTCGAGCACGTAGCTCTCGCCGTCCTCGGCGAGCTGCGCCGTCGTCGTGAGCCGCGCGGGATCCGAGCCGACGTCGGGCTCGGTGAGCAGGAACGCAGTCACGGCGCCTGCCGCGCACCGCGGCAGGAAGGCGTGCTTCTGCGCCTCGGTGCCGAACATCTTGATCGGCTCGGGCACGCCGATCGACTGGTGCGCCGAAAGCAGCGCCCCGAGGCTCGGGTGCACCGAGCCGAGCAGCATGAGGGCGCGCCCGTAGTACGCGAGCGAGAGTCCGAGGCCCCCGTATTCCTTGGGGATCTTCATGCCGAACACGCCGAGCTCGGCGAGCGCGCGGAGGTATTCGTCGGGGATGCGGTCCTCGGACTCGATCCTCGCGCCGTCGAGCGTGCGTGCGAGGTCCGCGAGCCGGCGCAGGAACGCCTCGCCCTCCTCGACGGTCGGTGCCGTCGGCGCTGGGGGCGGGTAGATGAGGTCCCATTGGAAGTCGCCGAGGTAGAGGGACTTCGCGAAGCTCGGTCGGGTCCATTCGGTCTCGCGGCTGGCTTCCGCGACGGCGCGGGATTCGTCCCAGTCGGGGTCCCGGGCGCTTGACGCGGTTCCGGATGTCGTCTCCGTGCTCATGGCAGCCCCCTCGATCCCGGGGCCGCCGTGGGCCGGTGACCCTTTCAGCTGTCCCCCCATGCTACGCCCGAGTATTACTCGCGGGTAGGGGCCTCCGGGCGCGGCGAGGCCTCGCTCGAGGCATCCCGCGTGAGCCGCGCGATCACGTCCCCGCACACCTCGGGCCGCTCCCAGTGCACCATGTGTCCCGCGCGCTCAACCGATTCGAGCCGCCACGCAGGGTGCCGCTCCATGAACGTGGTGATCTCCCGCGGCTCCCGAGTGAGGTCCCGGGCTCCGAGAACGACGGCGGTGGGAGCCGTGATCTGGCACTCCACCTCGGGTGCGACGCCGTCGAGCGCCGCGATGAGCGAGCCGTACAGCACCGCGGGCGGCAGCGCGAAGGCGGCCTCGACGTCGGCGCGGAACGTCGGGTCCAGGCTGGCCTCGCCGTACCAGCCCGCGATGCACGCCTCGATGGCGGCCCTCGCGGGAGGCATCGGCGGAACGAGGCCGAGGCTTCCGAACAGTCCGGTGAGGCGCCGCCGCGTCGCGTCGGCGGGCGGCACCGGCACCATGCCCACGAGCACGAGTCCCGCAACGAGTTCCGGGCGCGTCGCCGTGAGCTGTGCGGCGACGGTCCCGCCGAGCGAATGGCCGACGACGAGGACCCGCTCCCGCCGCGCGGCGCTCGGCGAGTTCTGGTGAAGGCGGGCGACCGCCTCGGCCGCTCCCGCCGTCGTCCACGCCTCAGCAGCGCCCGACCAGTCGCCGTCGTATCCGGGAAGCGTCACGGCGCGCGCCCGAAGGCCCCGCCGCGCGAGGTCCGCGAGCAGCGGGTTCCAGTACGACGCCGGGCACGCCCAGCCGTGGATCAGGACGATCTCGGGGAGGCACGCATCGGTCATGGCGCTGGCCGCGCTTGACCCCGTTGCACCCACGACTCCGCGATCCCTTCCTACTCCGCCCGGACGATCCTCAACGCCGTGTCCCACTGGAATTCCGGGAGGCCCTCGTTGGCCTGGAGCAGCATGTGGAGGAAGCCAGCCTGCTCGAGTTGGCGCGCACGGCGCAGCGGGCCGACGACGATCGGCGTGAGGCCCCCGGCTCTGACGAGGTCTGCGACGGCGCGGACGGCCTCGTCGTCGTCGCCTGCGATGAGCACATCGAGCGGCTGCCCGGCGACCTCGCCCTGCACGAGCGGGCCCGCGAACGTCGTGTTGAACGCCTTGACGACGCGCGCGTCCGTCGTCTTCTGGAGCTCTTCGGCGGCGGAGGTGTCGTGGGGAACGGCGAGCCCCTCGAAGGTCGAGGCGTCGACGGGGTTCGTGATGTCCACGTAGACCTTGCCCCCGAGGGCCCCGCGATGCTCGGTGACGAGCATCTTCGCGGCGTCGAAGGGGACCGCCCCGATGACGATGGCCCCGGTGATCCCGTCTCCGACGATCCCGGTGCTGATCCGTCCTGTGCTGGTCTTGTCCGCTCCGCTGAGTTCGGCTGCGAGCTTGTCGGCTTTGCCCTTGTCGTCATGGGCCAGCAGCTGGACGCTCCGCCCGCCCGCAAGGGCCCGGACAGCGATACTGCGGGCCATGCTCCCGGTGCCGATGATGGTGATGTCGTTCATGATGTGCTTCCTCAAATCCCGAGTATTTATTGAAGCTACAACTAACACTCAACTCCGAATCCCCTGGGGCGTCAAGGCTGGAGCATGCCGAATTGACGCGTAGGAAATTTCCTACGTATCATGAACGCATGCCCCGCCAAAGCAAGGAGACGCCCATGGACCACGTGTTCGCGGCGCTCTCGCACCCGGTCCGCCGGGACCTGCTCGCGGCACTGCTCGACGGCCCCGAGACCGCCCAATCGCTCGCGGACCGCTACGAGATGGCGCGCCCGAGCGTCGCCGAGCACCTCAAGGTGCTGCGCGGCGTCGGCCTCGTGTCCGAGCGCCAGGCGGGCCGGAATCGCTACTACTCCCTGACCCCCGAGCCCCTCGCGCTCCTGCGCGCATGGCTCGAACCCTACGAGCAGTTCTGGCGCGGCCGGGTGTCCCAGCTCGCCACGGTCCTCGATGCCCACGCGCCATCCCCTCAGAGAAGGAGCCCCTAGCATGACTGAGACAGAAGACCTCACCGCCATCCGCGTCGTCGATTTCTTCCCGCACCCGCCCGCCGTCGTCTGGCGCGCCGTCACGACGCCCGAGCTGCTCGCGCAATGGCTCATGCCCAACGACTTCGCGCCCGTCGTGGGGCATCGCTTCACGTTCCGCACCGAGCCGGTCCCCGCGACGGGCTTCTCCGGCGTAGTGGCGTGCGAGGTCCTCGAGCTCCGCGAGCCCGAGGAACTCGTCATCTCGTGGGAGGATGAATCTCCCGAGAACGACATGATGACCACCGTCACCTTCCGCCTGGAGGCGCACGACGGCGGGACTCGCCTCACGCTCATCCAGGCTGGCTTCCGTGCGGATCACCAGAACGACCAGCTCGCGCGGAAGATCATGGGCGGCGGCTGGGGCAGCCACATCCTGCGCCGGCTCGGCGGGATTCTTGGAGCGGCGGCCTGATTTGCAGGCCTTCCGCGTGGGGCCTAGTATTTAACGCTGTCGTATGCAGTGGATTCCACTCTCGGCACTGAAGACACCGTCCAACCCGCGGCGAGGGACTTCGGCTGGCTCTCACCCCGCCTGGTTAACCTCCGGAAAGCTGCAGAACTACGGTGCATCGAGGTGGCGGGGACGCTGTCTGCGGACCGCCATTTACTGCAACTGTTGACTACAACTTTGAGGAGCGAACTGTGGCAGCACATTGCCAGGTGACCGGGGCGAAGCCCGCTTTCGGTCACTCGATCTCGCACTCGCACCGCCGCACCAAGCGTCGGTTCGATCCGAACATCCAGAAGAAGCGCTACTGGGTGCCGTCCCTGCGCCGCAACGTGACCCTCACGGTCTCGGCCCGCGGCATCAAGACCATTGACGTGCGTGGCATCGACTCCGTCGTCGCCGAACTCCTTGCGAAGGGTGTGAAGCTCTGATGGCCAAGAAGGACAAGGACGCGCGTCCCATCATCAAGCTCAAGTCCACTGCGGGCACCGGGTACACGTACGTGACGCGGAAGAACCGCCGGAACGATCCCGATCGTCTCGTCATGAAGAAGTACGATCCGGTCGTCCGCAAGCACGTCGAGTTCCGAGAGGAGCGCTAAACCATGGCCAAGAAGTCCAAGATTGCCCGCAACGAGCAGCGCAAGGTCATCGTCGAGCGCTACGCCGCGAAGCGCGCCGAGCTCAAGAAGACCCTCGTCGACGAGAACGCGACGGACGAGGCTCGTGAGGCCGCCCGCCTCGGCCTCCAGAAGCTTCCCCGCGATGCTTCGCCGGTGCGCCTCCGCAACCGCGACCAGATCGACGGCCGCCCGCGCGGCACGTTCCAGAAGTTCGGCATCTCGCGCGTCCGCTTCCGCGAGATGGCTCACCGCGGTGAGCTCCCGGGCGTCACGAAGTCGTCCTGGTAATCAGCCGGCCTCGGCCCGCTGAACCACCCGTCCGCAGGGGCGGCATCCGCAAGGGTGCCGCCCCTGCGGCGTCTCACCCCTGCCGCCGGTTCCGGGGCTCACCGCCTGCGGCGCGGGGCTTCCCTGTGCCTCGCGTTGGCCCGAGCATGGACGCATGGAGAGCGTCTATCCGTCCGTGTACCGGCTGCGGCACAGCGCGGGATCCAACGGCTACGTCGTGCTCGACGGCGCCCGGGCCGCGGTCATCGACCCGGGGCTTCCCCTCGGGGCCAACGCCGTGCTGCGAGAGCTCCGCGGCGCCGCGCTCCTCGACAAGGTCACGGACATCCTCGTGACGCATTCCGACATCGATCACATTGGGGCCGCACCTGCTCTGCAGGCCGCCACGCGCGCGAGGGTGTGGCTGGGCCGCGACGATGCGGGCTTCCTCGATGGAACCCGACGCGCGGCGACCCCGTTCCGACGCCTTCTCGCCTACTGGCCGGTGAGCCCCTTCGAGCACGGCCTCACGCTCCTCGACGGCGGCGAAGAGCCGTTCCCGGGGGTCAGGGCTGTGGCGACCCCTGGGCATACCCCGGGGCACATGGCGTTTGTGTTCCGGGAGGTCGTGTTTGCGGGCGACGCCGTGCTGGGCACCTCGAGCGGATTCCGGCAGCTCCCGGGCTTCATCACGAGCGATCGCGAGCGGGCACGGGAGTCCGAGCGGCTCATCGCCGAGCTCGGTGCGCGGTGGTTCTTCCCCGGGCACGGACGCGCGCGGGACCTGTCCTCGCTCACGCGGCGCAGCTAGGCCACGGGCCGAGTTGCGGGCATGCGCAGGGCCGTGTACTGTTGATCAGGTTGCCGCCGAGAGCGAGCAGCAAAACCCCTTTGGAAATCTGAACGGCATTTCGCCGCGCTGGGCCATCTGCCCGGCCGGGAAATCCGATTTTCGGACGACGGATATCGCGAGAACGAGCGAATCAGGCAGAAATGCAGATTTGCGGCGGGATGGCGATTCCGGTAAGGTTGAACATCGTTCCGACGAGGAGATAGACCGGCCGATCGGCCTGGTGGATGTACTCGGGGGGCCTGTTGTTTGAGAACTCAATAGCGTGCCATGTTTGATCGACGCCA
>NZ_JAYGGQ010000009.1:0-193181 GCF_034931225.1 Sinomonas terricola | reverse complement strand
GCCCTGGCACAACACCGTTCCGGGCACTGCACCCCGGCCCCGTCCCCCGGGGGGGGGGGGGGGGGGGCGCCCCCCCCCCGCCCCTCCTCCGCGCTTGCCGGATCAGTACTGGGAACGCGAGTCCGTCGCGGCCTGGCGCTGATCTGCCTCGGTCTCGGCGCGGGAGAGGTAGCCTTCCCAGCGGCGGGACATGGGGCCGATGAGACCGCCGCCGATGCCCACGATGGCGATCCCGGCCACTGTGGCGAGGACGGCGATGAGCACCGGAGTCGTGACGGTGACGGCGATGTCCACCTGGTTGAGCGCCGCGATGACAACCAGAGCTAGGATCGCCACGTACGTGATGGTGCCGAGCACGCGCCCGTACGAGGCGCCCGAGAGCGCACCGGAGACGAGGCCGCGGACGGCGTTGGCAATCGCGGCCGTGACCACGACAATCACGAGTGCGACGACGACCTTGGGCAGGAACGCCACGATCGTGGTCAGGAGCGCGCTGATCGGGTTCGGGCCGAAGACCCCGAACGCGAACTGCAGCACGATGAGCACGATCGCGTAGTAGACGACCTTGACGATGATCTCCGTCGGGTCGATCGAGGACTTCGCGAGCATCTGCTTGAGCCCGCCGCGCTCGACAAGGCGGTCGAAGCCGAGCCGTCGCAGCAGCATCGAGAGGCCCTTGGCGATGAGCCGGGCGATCAGGAGCCCGACGACGAGGATCACGAGGAACAGGACTAGTTTCGGAACGAAATCGGCGATCGTGCTCAGACCGTTCGTCAGCGCTTCTTGCATCTCAAACTCCTTGCGCTATTTCTCCGCCCCCGCGCGACACTGGGGCGTTCGACCCCATGCGACCTCTCGGTCACGGGGCGCTGAGCACTGAGGATCGATCGGCGCCCGCGCCTTGGCCTCGAGCGATCTACATGGGCGAGCCACTGAACGTCGGCGTGCAGATCCCTCAGCGTGCAGCTGGACGGCTGTCGTCACAGATGTGTACGGCGCTGCCGAATGGCTCGAACGTGGTTATCGCCGCCTTAGGGTGTCCGTTGTGACGATCGAGCTGCCCTTTCAGCCCCTGCCGATTGACCAGTCGGATGTCCGCTACCTGCGAGGCCCCGGCTCCTCCGTGCGCCCTGGGGTGCCCGCGGGCACCACGGTCGAACTCGAGTGGACGCGGAGCACGGTCTATCCGGGCACCTCGCGCAGGGTCTGGGTGCATGTCCCGGCCGCGTACGACCCTGCCGAGCCCGCCTCCGTCATGGTGTTCCAGGACGGGTGGTGGTACCTCGACCCGGACGGGGAAGTCAGGGCCGGGATCGTCCTCGACAATCTCGTACACAGCGGCGAGATCCCGCCAATGATCGGGATCTTCGTCGACCCGGGGGTCTTCTTCGGCGCGAATCAGCCGAAGAACCGCAACACCGAATACGACGCTTTCGACAACAGCTACGCCACTTTTCTGGCGACAGAAATCATCCCGCAGGTCGTGGAACGCTACAGCCTCTCCGACGACCCCGACGCGTGGGGAATCTGCGGCGGCAGCAGCGGCGGCAACTGCGCGTTCACCGCAGCATGGCTGCGCCCCGACAGGTTCCGCCGCGTCATCGGATTCCTCTCGAGCTTCGCGCAGATGCCCGGCGGCAACCCCTATCCAGAGCTCATCCCGGCCACGCCCGCCAAGCCGCTTCGCATCTTCCTGCAGGCCGGGCACCGCGACCTGCGCTGGAACGAGCCTCAAGGGAACTGGCTTTCCAACAACCTCCGCGTCGCAGCAGCCCTCGCCGAGGCCGGCTACGACTTCCGGCTCGTCCTCGGCGACGGCGGCCATAGCCCCAACCACGCGGGCGCCTTGCTCCCCGACGCGCTCCGCTGGCTCTGGAGGCCATGAAGCAGCTCCTTGTCACTGCGATGCCGGGGGCATGCGCCCACGACGCGAACCGCCGATGAGCTCTCCGGACGAGTGCCTACGCCTATCCCTGCGCCGCGAGCTGACGCGCGACCGCGAGGGCCACGGCCACCGGGAGCTCCGCGTCTTCGGGCACGAGCTCATGCACGTACCCGTCCTCGAAGAGCTCTCGGGCGCTGATCCGCTGAGCTGCGCTGAGCTCGGGCGCGCGCGACGGCACGCCGTGCACGATCACGCTCGCTCCCTCGGGCGGGAGTGGCGCGAGCCATGCGTTCTCCGCCGCGACCGTCCGCGCGGAAGCCGCGAGCGCGAGCGCGCCCCCGCCCGTGCCTTCGCCGAGCAGCACCGCCACCGTGGGGACGCTCAACGCGAGCATGGAGGCGATGCAGTCGGCGATCCCGCCAGCGATGGCCTGTTCCTCGGCCCGCACCGAGAGCTCGGCGCCCGGCGTGTCGATGACCGTCACGAGTGGGAGCCCGAGCGCCTGGGCGAGCCGCATGCCGCGGCGCGCTTGGGCGAGGCCCGCGGCGTTGAGCACGTGCCCCTCGCGCTGGGCCGCGCGGTCCTGTCCGACGACGACGACCGGCCGCCCCTTCCCCGAAGCATCAGCGAGTTCGGCAAGCACGACGGCGGTGCTCGTCGAGCCAGCCCCGCGGCCGGTTCCGCGCAGCCGGACCACGCGCGCGAAGCCCGCGTCGAGAAGTTCGCGGAGCCCCGGCCGCGCGGGCTCGCGGGTTGCGAGGACGGAGTCCCACACCGGTCGCCCGGGCGCGGCGGGTCCCCCCGAGACGGGGCGTGTGGCCACGCGTTGCGCGAGATCTGGCCGCGGGTTGGGTGAGAGGTGGCCACGCGTTGGGCGTGGGGACAGCCCCGCAGAGGCCGACGACGACGCGCGGCGGGCGCCGTCGTCGTCCGTCTCAAGCGCCGGCGCGCCCAGGATCCCCAGCACCTCCCCCGCGAGGCGGCGGAAGCCCGCGGCGTCGAGAACGGCGTCGACCGTTCCATGTTCGAAAAGGTGCTCGGCGGTCTGAACGCCCCGCGGGAAGTCCTCCCCGGTCAGTCCCGCATAGACCTTGGGGCCGAGGAAGCCCACGAGCGCACCAGGCTCGGCCACGGTGACGTGGCCGAGCGAGCCCCACGAGGCGAAGACCCCGCCGGTCGTCGGGTGGCGCAGGTACACGAGGTACGGGAGGCGTCTCGCCGTGAATTCGCCGAGCGCGCGCGTGATGCGGACCATCTGCAGGAACGCGGGCGTTCCCTCCTGCATGCGCGTCCCGCCCGAGGCGGGGCCCGCGACGAGCGGGAGGCCGCGCTGCCCTGCGGCGTCGATCGCGGCGACGATGCGGTCGGCCGTGTTCTTCCCAATCGAGCCGCCGAGAAACCCGAATTCGCTCACGACGACGGCGACGGGCCGGCCCGCGATGCGGCCCTCGCCCGTGAGGACGGCCTCGTCGACGCCGGTCTGGTCGCGCGCGCGCTCGAGGTCCGCGGCGTAAGCGACGGGCGCAGCGGCATGAGAAGGCGCTGCCACGTCCCAGCTGAGGAAGGTTCCCGGGTCGAGGAGTTGCCGCAGGAACTCGATCGCGCCGAGGCGCCGCGACGGCGCGGCGTCGGGGCTCACGCCGAGCTGCGTGGGCGCGCTCACCGAACCTCCGACCCCGCGAGGACGGACCGGCCCTCAACCACGCCGAGCCAGGCGCGCACGCTCTCGTCGTGCTCGCCGAGCCGCGGCGGGGCGGCGTGGTCGAGACGCGTCGTCTCGGTGCCGTTGGGACGGAAGAAGCGCAGCGGCCCGCCGGGCACCTCGATGCGCCCGAGGCTCGAGTGCTCAAGCTCGAGGGCGAGGTGCTGGCTGCGGGTCTGCTCCCACGCGAACACCTCGTCGAGCGAGCGCACGCGCCCGGCCGGGACGCCGGCTTCGCCGAGCTTCGCGAGCAGCTCGTCCGGGCCGAAGGCCGCGAATGCCGACTCGACGGCCCCGACAAGCTCGGCCCGATGCTGGACGCGCGTCGCGTTGTCCCCCCAGCGGGGATCGGCCGCGTCGAGGCCGAACGCGCCCGCGAAGCGGGCCCAGAGCCCCTCCGAGCCCACCGCGATCTGCACAGCGCCGCCCGCGCAGCGGAACAGGCCGTACGGCGCGATCGAGGGGTGGTGGTTGCCCTGGGCGGCAGGCACCTGCCCGCCCACGGTCCACCGCGTGCCCTGGAACGCGAGCACGCTCACGATCGAGGAAAGCAGCGACGTCCGCACAACCTGCCCACGGCCCGTCGTCTCGCGTTCGAGGAGCGCCGCGAGCACCCCGTACGCGCCGTGGATCCCGGCGAGGAGGTCGCCGATCGGCACGCCGACGCGCTGCGGATCGTCCGGCCCGGACCCGGTGAGGGACATGAGGCCGGCCTCGCCCTGCGCGATCTGGTCGTAGCCCGCGCGCTGCCCCTCGGGCCCGTCGTGGCCGAACCCGCTGATCGAGAGGACCACGAGGCGCGGGTTGAGCTCCTCAAGCGTTGCGGGGTTGAAGCCGAGGCGGTCGAGCGTGCCCGGCCGGAAGTTCTCCACGAGCACGTCCGCGCGCCGCACGAGCTCGCGCAGCAGCTCCTTGTCCGCGCCATCCTTGAGATCGAGGGTGATGGACTCCTTGTTGCGGTTGCACGAGAGGAAGTACGTAGATTCGCGGCCCTCGCGGCCGTTGGGAGCATCGACGAACGGCGGCCCCCAGCCGCGCGTGTCGTCGCCGCCGTTCGGGTTCTCGACCTTGATGACGCGGGCGCCGAGGTCGCCGAGCATCATGCCCGCGTGGGGTCCGGCGAGCGCGCGGGAGAGGTCGACGACGAGAGTCCCCTCAAGCGGGCCCGCGCTGCCCGCGCGCGGGGCCGAGTGAGCCGGCGTCACGCGCTGGTCCCCTCGACGGCGACGCGACGCGCGGCGAGGCGGGCGCCGTCGTCGTTCGCCTCTTCCGCCTCGGGCGGCACGGGAGGCTGGCCCTTGAAGGCGGCCCGGCGCACGACTTCGGCGACGGCGAGGACGATGAGGTTCGGCGCGAGCGAGATGAGCCCCGAGTCGATGCCGCCCGTCTTGATGCCACCGAACGTGATGACGGCGACCGAGATGGTGCCGGCCAGAATGCCGAGGACCACGGGAATGCCGTGCACGCGCACGCGGCGGGCGTTCGCGAACGCGATCGCGGGGGCGAACTGCGTCAGGCCGCCATAGGTGAGGAGGAGAAGGGACGCGATGTCCGACTTCGCGAGGCCGAACGCGAGCGCGAGCCCGACGGCGATCGCGACGATCACGTGGTTGATGCGGAACCGCAGCTTCGGGTTCTTGACCGAGAGCAGGTTGTGCGAGACGAGGAGCGAGATGCCCATCGCGATGGCGCCTGCGGGGACCATGGCCGCGGCCGCGCCGCCGATCGCGATGACGGCGATGAGCGGCTCGGGCAGGGTATGCTGCGCGACCCCGAGGAGCACGTTGTTTCCCGGCGTCTTGGGCTTGAGGATGAGGATGCCCGCAAGGCCCGTGAGGATCGGGATGAAGAGGCTCAGCTGGTAGATCGCGATCCACGTGAAGTTCTTCCGCAGCACGGCGCTGCTCTTCGCGGCGAGGACCGGGGGCCACAGGTGCGGGAACGTGTTGAAGCCCGCGCCGATGCCGGTCACGATGACCGAGCTGACCCAGAACGTCGAGTCGAGCCCCGGGCGGGAGATCGTGAAGTAGCCCGAGGAGATCGCGTTGACCTTCGAGACGACCTCCGGGACCCCGCCCACGCCCGCGATGACGCCCGCGAGCACGATGATGAGCGCGGCAACCATCGCGAAGTCCTTGAAGACGGCGACGCGCGCGAGGCCGCGGATGCCGGCCCAGATGACGAAGACGACGACGAGGACGCTCGCCACGATCATGCTGTAGCCGCTCGCGTCGGCGCTGCCGGTCGCGAGCTGGACGATGAGGCCGAGGCCCGTGATCTGGAGCTGGAGGTACGGGATGAGGAACACGGCGCCGACGAGCGCCACGGTCTTGCCGAGGGTCCGGCTGCCGAAGCGGTCCTGGAAGAAGTCCGCCATCGTGAGGTAGCCGCGGTGGGCGCCGAGCTGGCGCTGGCGCGGCGTGATGAAGTACTGGAGCGAGCACGCGATCGTGAGGTAGCCGACGGCGAAGAGCGCGGCCACGCCGCCCCCGTACGCGATGCCGGCGAGGCCGAGGAAGCTGAACGTCGTGAGGGACTCGCCGGCCTGGAGGAACCACGTGGTCCAGCGCGGGAGGTTGCGCTTGCCGACGGTCCAGCCTGCGAGCGAGGTCTGCCGGGTGCGGGACCACACGCCGATCGCGCCGATCCCGATGATGCCGACGACGATGAGGACGGGAAGCATCAGTGGCCCTCCCCTTCGTGCGGGTGGGCCTCGAGGCGGGCGAGGCGCGCGGCGTCGAGCGCCTCTTCCGCGGCGTCGAGGGCCGCGCCGCCGTCGCGCAGGTAGCTGCGCTCGACGATCTGGAGGGCGACGACGGTGCCGATGACCATGGCGGCCATCCACACGAACGCGGCCGGGATGCCGAACACGAAGGTCGGCGTGGAGACGAACGGAAGGAACGGGGTGACGACGATGCCGACCACGGGGGTCAGGGCTATCGCGAGCCGTTTGGGGGAGGCGAGGCTGGTGCTCACAGGGCAGCAACTCCTTGGGGACGAACGCGGGGGCGAACGGACGAGCAGGGGGAGAGCTTCTCGAAGGCCGAGGCCAGGCGGAGGAGGCGGGCGTCGCTGCCGCGCGCTCCGACCATCTGGAGGCCGACGGGAAGGCCGGCGGGCGTGAACCCGGCCGGGACCGACAGGGCCGGGAGGCCCAGCGGGGTGAACAGGTAGGGGGCGCGCATCCAGTCGAGGTAGGTCTCGAGCGGGTGGCCCTCGATCTTGCTGGGGTATTCGAGATCGGCGTCGAACGGCGCGACCTGCGACGCGGGGGCGATCACGAGGTCGTAGCGCTCGAAGAACTCGCCGGCCCCGCGGATGAGACGCGTCATGGTCTCCTCCGCGCGCACGATGTCTCGCCCGGTCAGGGCGGCGCCCTCGCGGATGTTCCACGCGAGGAAGTGGTTGAACAGCTCGGGGTCGGCCGCGAGATCGTCGCCCCACGCGGAGTCGAACGCGGCCGCGCGCAGGGTGCGGAAGGACTCGTCGGAGCCATCGAGGTCGAGGCATTCGAGGTCGACGACGGCGCCCGCCTCGGTGAGTGCGCGCGCCTGGGCCTCGACGACGTCGAGCACCGCGCGCTCGACGGGGATCCGGCCGCCGAGCGTCGGGGCGAACGCGATCCGCAGGCCCCGGAGGTCTTCCGGTTCGCCAATGGGGAGGGCAGGCGACGGCGGGAAGTGCGAGAACGGATCGGCCGCGGCCGGGCCAGCCATCACCGAGAAGAGGAGCGCGGCATCCGCTGCCGTGCGGCCCATGGGACCGGCGACGCCGAGCGGGAAGAAGACGTTGTTTCCGTCCGTGTTGGGCACCATCCCCGGGGTGGGGCGGAGCCCGACGACGTTGCAGAACGACGCCGGGTTGCGCAGCGAGCCGCCCATGTCGCTTCCGTCGGCGATCGGCTGGAAGCCCGATGCGAGCGCCGCGGCCGCACCGCCGCTGCTGCCGCCCGCGGACTTCGTGAGGTCGTAGGGGTTGCGGGTCACGCCGAACACGCGGTTGAACGTGTGCGAGCCGGCCGCGTATTCGGGGACGTTCGTCTTGCCTACGCGGATCGCGCCCGCGTCGAGGATGCGCTGGACGTGGAGGTCGCTGACGTCGGGCACGAAGTCTTTCGTGCGGGGGTGGCCGAAGGTCGTGCGCAGGCCGGCGGTGAGGGCCGTGTCCTTGAAACTGATCGGGAGGCCGTGCAGCGGCCCGACCGGCTCCCCCGCCATGAGCTTGCGGTCGGCCTCGGCCGCTGCCGCGCGGGCGCCCTCCTCGTCGAGGGTCACGACGGCGTTGACCAGCGGGTTGAGGCGGTCGATCTGGCCGAGATGAGCTTCGAGCACCTCGACGGCGGAGACCTCCCGGGAGCGGAGGAGCGAGGCCAGCTCAACCGCCCCGGTATACACCAACTCGTTCGTCATGGGTCATCTTACCTTTGATTGAGTTCATTTTGAGCCGTATATACGGACTTCAATGGAGACAATGAACCACGATAGTGGCAAGAGTCACATTTGGCCAGAGGGGCGCTGAGAGCGGGTCAGAGTGGTGCTGAACTGAGGCGGCTGCTCGACTCGGGGGCGGCGCTTGTGGCCGATAGGACCGAGAGATGGGGAAGCCGACCGCACGCGTGTACGTCGATGGATTCAATCTCTACCATCGAGCGCTCAAGGGCACCAAGGGCAAGTGGCTTGATCTGGAACAGTTCACTGTGCACAACGTTCGTATGGCCCTGTCTGACCCCGGGGCGATCCCGCGCACTGTCGAAGTCATCAAGACTGAAGAAAAGGGCTCCGATGTGAACCTCGCATCGCATCTCCTACTCGACGCCTGCCAATCGAGAGCGGACTTCTACGCGATCGCAACCAACGACTCGGACCTCGCCGAGCCCATTCGAATGGTCAAGAAGGAACTGGGCAAACCTGTCGGCATCCTGTACCCGTCCGACAGATTGAGCAAGGTACTTCTGGGGTGTCAGCCCGATCTCGTCCGCCAGATCCGTCGCGGATCGGTGTCTGCCTCGCAGTTTCCGGATGTCGTGAAGTTTTCGGACGGCCGCTCCGTCTGCAAGCCCGAGGAGTGGGCTTAAAAAGCTGAGGCCCCGAATCGGGGCCTCGCGGCCAGCCACGAGGTGGCTGGGGTTGTGCCTCCACTATACCCAGTTCGCGGGGCACTGCGTCAAACCGCGAGCCAAGGTTAGCGCGCCGCCATACGGACGCCGCCGCGCTTGTACGCGTGCACGACGAGTGAGCTGCGCAGCGCCAGGGCGCGCGACGCCCACGCGGATGAGGTCACGAAACCGCGGAGGTCGTTGAGGCTCGCAAGCGTCACGTTGGCCATGAGCTGGAACTCCCCCATCGCCATGACGGCGTACCGTACGCCGGGCTCGGCCGCGACGAGCTTCCCGACCTCGGCGACCTCGGTCGGGGACGTGCGGATCCACACCACGGCTTCGATCGGCAGGCCGATGTCGTCCGGCTCGACGATCGCGCGAACGCTCAGGGCCCCGATTTCGAAGAGTGTGCTGAGGCGGCGCCGCACGGCTGGCGCGGAGAGTCCGACGGCGTCGCACAGTTCCGACGTCGGCACGCGCCCGTCCGAGATGAGGAGCGAGACGAGCTTCGCGTCGACGTCGTCGAGCACGATGCTCGCGCTCGGCCGCGTCTGGGGAGGCGCGACCTCCTGGAGCGCCTCGACCTGCGCTTGCGAGATGGGACCAGGGTGCCATTCCGCGACGGTGCGGAAGTACTCCATGACCGGCGAGGCATCGACCTGCACGACGCCGTCGAGGGCCGGCAGTTCCTCGAGGACGAGCGTCGACAGGCGGCCGGGCCGCGCCTGGACCTCCATGATGAGGCGCGTCGGGCCGGTCAGGGCATAGAGGAAGTTGGCATCGGGGTCCGCAGCGAGGGCCTCGGCGATCCCCGCGAGGCGCGCCGGTTCGCACTGCACCTCGACGAGATGGGTCGGGCCGAGCGTCACGAGCCCCGCGACGCGAACGGTCCCGGATTCGAGGAGCGCGATCCCCCGCCGCGTCACGGTCCGGAACGGCTCGCCGAGCACTTCGGCGATCCGCCGCCACGAGGCACGGCCATTGACCTGGAGGGCGGCGACGATCCGCCGGTCCAGCTCGTCCAGTTCGCGTGCGGGCGTCGGCGTGACCACGTACCGATTATGCCGTGCTCGTCAGGCTGGCTTGGCGTTTCCTGAGCGCAGGTCGCCGCGCCCGTTGAACCGTCGAACCGCAGTCCCCTCCTCGTCCAGAAGTCCCCCTCAAGAGGACTTCCTCGCGAGAAGCGCACTGCTGACCGACAGAGAAGGGGCCACGCCCCGCGAGCTCAACCCGCCGAACGTGGCCCCTCGTCGTCGAACGCCTTGCTCAGTCTCCTTCGCCGACCGTGTTCACGATGTACACGTCGCAGTCGGCACCGTGGGCGACGGTGTTCGCGATGCTCCCGAGGATTCGGCCGAGGCCCTGCATGCGCCGATTGCCGACGACGACGAGGCGCGCCTGGACGCGTTCGGCCTCGTCGATGATCGCGTCAGCCGGCTTGCCCCGCGCCGCGATGTAGCTGATCTCTTCCCTGCCCTCCGGCCACGTGAGGTCCGACGCGACCTTCTTGGCCACGCGCTCGGCGAAAGTAGCTCCCGATTCGATCCACTTGTCGCTTCCGACGCCGTACACCTCGGTGCGGTCGTCTTCGAAGGCGCTCACCACGTGGAGCCGCGCTCCGAACGCGATGGCGATCTCCGCGGCTGCCTCGGCAGCACGGAATGCCGTGTCACTGTTGTCGACTCCGACGACGACGATGTTCTCGCGCATCGATTCCTCTTCTCTCGCCACGCATCACAGGTCTGGCGGACGACGGTGTCCGCCCGGGTCCAGCATCCGGAATACCACATCCGCTGCCACTCCTGACTGTATCGGCCAGGGCCGAACCGAGCGAGCGTTACGGCACCCGGGGGCCACTCGGCCAGCGGGATGGCGGGCGAGCGCGGCCGGCTTCACGCGGCTTCCGAGCCGCAGGTCGCCGCGAACGTCACCGTCTGAGAGCCGTCGCCTCGAATATCAGCGTCCTGGGAGGTGCTGCCCCGGCAGCGCCGAGCGCAGCACCTCCGCGAGGTGCACTCCCTCGCGGTCGGTGCCCTGGGCGATCTGCGTGCGGCACGAGAATCCGTCCGCGAGGACGATGGTCTCCTCGGAGGCGGCGCGCACCGCGGGGAAGAGCTCGCGCTCCCCGAGCCGCTGCGAGATCTCGTAGTGGCCCGGCTCGAAGCCCCAGTTCCCCGCGAGGCCGCAGCACCCGCCGCCGACCACCGAGGTGGCCACCCCGAGGCGCTCGAGCACGCGCAGCTCGGGTCCGTACCCATGGGCGCCCTCGCCGAGGGCCTTCTGGTGGCAATGCACCTGGCACACGGCCGCTGCCGGCCCGCCGTCGCCCGCCCCGCCGTGGCCGGTCAGCGAGCGGAAGGGCCACGCCTTGCCGGCGTCGAGGTGCGCGGCGACGAACGTCCCGAAGCCCACGGCGAGCTGCGCGACGTTGGCCGCCCGCGCGTCGTCGGGCAGGAGCTCGGTGATCTCGTGCGTGAGCATCCCGGTACACGAGGGCTCGAGCCCGATGATCGGGCAACCCGCCTCGAGCAGCGGTGCGACGACGTCGAGGGTCTGCCGCAGTGCCCTCTTGGCCTGCCCGAGCTGGCCCGTCGAATGCCATGTGAGGCCACAGCACACCTCCCCCATCGGGATGAGAACGCGGTAGCCCATGGCTTCGAGCACCTCGACGGCGGCGCGGCCTGGCGCGTCGGCGGCGAAGTTCGTGAACGTGTCGGGCCACAGGACGACCGTTTCTCCGGCGTCGCCGGAGCGGCCGACGACGGCGTCCCCGCCGCGCGCTGCCCCGTTCCGTTGGCGGTGCCACGCCGTGAGCGGTTGGGTCGCGAACGTGATCATGCGACGGCGCGGCTCGATCCCGCCAAGCCGCTTTGTCAGCGCCTCGACGGGCCCGAACGATTCGAGCCAGTTGACGGCCCGGACGGCACCGGGAACCTTGCTCAGGAGCCGCACGACATACGGCATCCAGCCCATCGTGAAATGCGCCATGGGCCGCCGGCCCGGGCCGACGAAGGAGAGGAGCCCGCTCCTGTAGTGCCGGTTGAGGAACTCTGCCTTGTACGTGGCCATGTCCACGTTGACGGGACATTCGGCAACGCACGCCTTGCACGAAAGACACAAGTCGAGGGCCTCGAGCGTCTCTCTGGACTTCCAGCCGTCCGTGATCGACTCGCCGCGGAGCATCTCGGCGAGGGAGCGGGCCCGGCCGCGCGTCGAATGCACCTCGTCTCGCGTGACGTGGAACGAGGGGCACATCGCGCCGACGTCGGATCGGCACGCGCCGACGCCCACGCAGCGGTCCACGGCGCTCGCGAAGGACCCGCCGTCGCGCGAGAACGCCTGGACGGCCGCGACGTCGAAGGTCCGCGCCCCGGGCCCGGGCCGGATGCCACGATCGATCGGCTCGGGGTTCACGAGCACGCCCGGGTTGAACACGCCGTCGGGGTCGAAGACCCGCTTGAACTCGGCGAAGGCTCGCAGCGCCGCGGGCGAATAGATCGTCGAGAGCAGCTCGGAGCGGGCGCGGCCATCGCCGTGCTCGCCCGAGACCGAGCCGCCGTAGCGGTGCACGAGCTCCGCGGCGGCATGGATGAACGAGCGGTAGCGTGCCAGGCCGCCCTCCGACGCGAGGTCGAACGAGATGCGGAGGTGCACGCAGCCCTCGCCGAAGTGGCCGAACGGGATCCCGGAGTAGCCGTACTCGTCCATGAGCGCGTACAGGTCGCGGAGGTATTCGGCGAGGCGCGCGGGAGGCACGGCGGAGTCCTCCCAGCCCGGCCAGGCCTCGCCGCCGTCGGGCAGCCTCGTCGCGACCCCCGCGCCGGCCTCGCGGATCGCCCATAGCGCGCGGGCCTCCGGGCCCTCCGGGATGACCGCCGAGTCGACGACGCGATCCGCCACGAGGGCCGCGAGCTCCCCCGCCCGCTGCCGCGCGCCGTCGGCCGTGTCCGCGCCGACCTCGCAGTAGAGCCAGCCGCCCCCGCGCGGGAGCTGGGATCCGGCGTCCTCGCGCCCGGGCCGCATCCGGAGGGCCTCGATGAGATCAGCGCCCATGCCTTCGATCGTGTACACGCCCGGCACCCTGAGCGCGTGTGCCGCGGCCGCGGCCTCGAACGCGTCGGCGAAACCGAGGACGGCGAGCGCCGTGTGCGCGGGCCTGCGCACGAGCCGCACTGTGAGGCGTGTGATGATCCCGCACGTCCCCTCGCTCCCGGCGAAGGCCTTCGCGGCGTCGAAGCCGTTCTCGCTCAGCAGGTGGTGCAGCCCGTAGCCCGAGACCTGCCGCGGGAATTGGCCGAGCTCGGTGCGGAGGACGGCGAGGTTCCGGTTCCGGATCCGCTCGAGCTCGCGCGTCACGCGCTCATCCGACGTCCCGCCCCGCTCGAGCGAGACCTCGCGGCCGTCGGCGAGCATGACCGTCACGGCGACAAGGTTGTCCGCACTGGTCCCCCAGACCACGGAATGCGAGCCGCACGCGTTGTTCGCGACCATGCCGCCGATCGTGCACCGCGAATGGGTCGAGGGGTCCGGCCCGTACGCGAGCCCGAATTCGGCAGTGGCCGCCTGGAGATCGTCACAGACCACGCCGGGCTCGATCGTGGCCGTCATGGCGTCCGGGTCGATCGCGAGGATCCGGTTGAAATGCCGCGACGTGTCGATGACGAGCCCCTCGCCGATCGCATTCCCGGCAACCGAGGTCCCGCCGCCGCGGCACGTCACGGGCCACCCGCGCTCCCGGGCGAGCGCAAGCAGCTCGCGGATCTCCTCGACCGTGGAAGGCTCCGCGACGGCCGCGGGCACGCGACGGTAGATGGACGCGTCCGAGACGTAGGCGGCGCGTGTGGTGAGATCGTCGCGGATCGCCTGCATCGCCGTCCTTTCCTCGGGCCCTCGTCCCAGTCTCGCGGAAGACCTCGGGATACGGGGGCTCGCAGGGCGTTGTCTTCTCGCGCAGGATCCTTGGCCGAGCGCGCACAGTCCCGCCGCGCGCCGCCGCCGCGGGGGCACCATGGAAGCAGAACGCAGGCGGCCCTCATGCGCCGCGCCCGGACGAAGGAGACTCATGGACAGCGCAGGCACCGCAGGTTCGAGCATCGCCGGCAGGGTCGTGCTGATCACGGGCGGCGGAACGGGAATCGGCGCGGCCGTCGCGGAGCGCTTCGCGGCGGAAGGCGCGCGCGTCGTCGTCGCCGGTCGTCGGATCGGCCCGCTCAAGGAGGTTGCGGCGTCGATCGGCGGGCTCGCCGTCGAAATGGATGCCGCGGACGCGGAGTCAGTCAAACAGGGCCTCGCGACGATCCTCGCCGAGCACGGCCGCCTCGACGTCCTCGTCGCCAACGCGGGCGGGCACGGCTTCTCATCGGTCGGCGACACGGACGACGCCGCGTGGGAGGCGTCGCTGCGCGCGAACCTGACGACGGCGTTCGTCGCCGCGCGCGAGTCCCTCCCGGCCCTCATCGAGTCGAGGGGGCAGATCGTCGTCATCTCCTCGCTCGCGGGCCTGTTCGCGGGGCCGTCCGTGGCTGGCTACACGGTGGGCAAGCACGCGCTCATCGGCCTGACGCGCACCCTCGCGCGCGACTATGGCCGGCACGGAGTGCGCGTCAACGCCGTGTGCCCCGGATGGGTCACGACGCCGATGGCCGACGCCGAGATGGACGAGTTCGCGGGCCACGCGGGCCTCGAGAGCCGCGCGGCCGCGTACGCGGCGGTCACCGCGGACGTCCCGCTCGGCCGGCCGGCCGCACCGAGCGAGATCGCATCGATCGTGCGCTTCCTCGGCTCCGGCGAGTCCTCCTACATGACGGGCTCGGTGCTCGTGGCCGACGGCGGCGCCCACATCGTCGACCTGCCCACCGTCGCCTTCGACCACGCGGGCATGTAGGGCGCGGGCCGCAACAGAGCCGGGCACGGCGTCTTACGGACATGTCAGTCAAGTCATCGCGCGGCGCACCCGTAGAGGCGGCATGAGCCTGGTTCGGGCGTTCGGGAAATCACCATGTTCCGTTCATTACGGAATGTCGCTATTATCTGAACATGGTGGGAGCTGGTGCGGAGGCACCACGAACTGAGGAAGACGTGCTGTCGGCGGGAGTCGCGGCGATACGCGACCGCCTGCCCTCCACGTGGTCGCTCTCGACTGGTGGCCGCGAAACCAGTGACCGCGGCGCTGACGCGGTGCTCTCGATTCGTGCGCCCGACGGGACGAAGGCAGTCCTGATCGTCGAGGCCAAGCGCCTACTCGAGACCCGAGACGTTGCGACGATTCGCGAGCAGCTAGCGAACCTCACCGCTCGACAGCCGGGAAGCGTTGGCGTGGTCGTCGCCCAATACCTGTCCAAGTCCACGCGAGAACGCCTGGCAGAGGCCGGGCTGTCCTTCGCGGACGCGACCGGCAACATCCTCGTGCGGGCAGAAGCGCCCGGTCTCTTCATCTCCGACCGCGGGGCCGACAACGACCCTTGGCGTGGCCCTGGGCGACCGCGAGGAACCCTCAAGGGGGAGCCTGCCGCCAAGGTCGTGCGAGCACTCCTGGACCTCAAGGGCCCATGGAAGATCCGTGACCTCGTCGGCGTATCGAAGGCATCGACAGGTTCGGTCTACCGTGTGCTCGAGTTCCTGGAGTCCGAGGCTTTGGCAACTCGCGAAGACGGACTGATCAGCGTCCCGGATTGGTCGGCCCTCCTTCGGCGCTGGAGCGAGGATTATCAGTTCCTCCACACCAACACGATCACCCGCTGGATCGCACCTCGCGGACTAGCTGCCTTTCTCGAACGGGTGCGCGACTCTGACGTCGGCAGCTACGCCCTGACCGGATCAGTCGCAGCCGCGGCCTGGCAGTCCTACGCGCCTGCGCGCTCGGCGATGGTCTACATCAGCGAGGCCGAACGCGCGGCCATGGAATGGGGACTGCGCCCTACCGAAACAGGCGCCAACGTCCTGATCGCGAAACCTGCCTACCCGGTCGTGCTCGAGCGCACTGTGACGGCGCTCGAAGGCCTTCAGGTAGCGGCACCCACGCAGGTTGCCGCCGATCTCATGACCGGACCGGGACGGGCGCCGTCCGAAGCAGAAGAACTCCTCGATTGGATGGAGCGCAATGAGCAATCCTGGCGATGACCCGACCGACCTCCTCGTCCGTGCCCGCACGGCGTTGCTCGACGCGCTTGAGGCACTCGCGCAGCAACGCGATGCCGTGATCGTCATCGGCGCTCAAGCGGTCTACCTGCGCACCGGCGGCATCGACGTCGCCCTCGCCGAAGCGACCAAGGACAGCGACGTTGCTCTCGACCCGCGCCGCCTGGCGGATGACCCGAGGATCGAGACGGCCATGAGGGAAGCGGGCTTCGTCCCTTCGGCTACCGGCCAGCCAGGAGCTTGGGTAGACGTCGACGGCATTCCTGTTGACCTGATGGTTCCCGAAGAACTCGCAGGACCGGGCGGCAAGCAGAGCCGCGGCGCGCGCATTCCGCCCCACGACAAGAAAGCTGCCCGTCGAGCCAGAGGCCTTGAGGCGACCCTCGTCGACCACGACGAAATCGACGTCAAGGCCCTCGACACGACTGACGGGCGGACCATCACAGTCAAAGTCGCGGGCCCAGCCGCCCTCCTTGTGGCCAAGCTGCACAAGCTGGGCGAACGAGCCGACAATCGTGCGCGGCTGAACGACAAAGACGCTCACGACGCCTACAGGATTCTCCGAGCAATAGACACCGAGACCCTGCGGGACGCGTTCACCGTCCTGCTCGACAACGAGCTCAGCCGAGAAGCCACCCGCGAGGCGCTCGGTCATCTCGCGGCGTTGTTCGCCAACGGTGCGGACGCGCTCGGGTCCACCATGGCCGGACGAGCCGAGGAAGGCGTTGGTGAACCCGAAGAGGTCGCCGTTGCAGTCTCTATCCTCGCCGATGATCTCCTCGCCAGCATCGGCCGACGCTGAGCATTCTGCCGCCGATGCGGGCCGGACCTGCGGACTCGAGGCCGTCGCAAGCGCGAACAGCGTGCCCCTAATCCCGCGGCGCCGAATCCACGACGACCACGGCCTGACCGGAGATCCGTCCGGCACCGAGGTCGGCAAGGGCGCTGCCCGCCTCGGCCAGCGGATAGGTGCGCGTCACGGCGGGGCGGAGCCTGCCCGCTATGACGGCATCGGCGAGCACGGTGAGGTCTTCCCGTCTGACGCGCCCGAGCATCCCACCCATCCGCTGCCCGGTCCACCGTGCGAGCAGCCGCGCGCGGAGCTGACGGCCGAGGCCGCCCGTGAGCGATCCGCCTTGCTCCCCGCCGACGATGACGAGGCGTCCACGCGGCGTCATCACGGACCGCAGCTCGCGGAGCGGCCGGTTTCCCGCGATGTCGACGACGACGTCGTAGCCCCCCTCCCCGCGCGTCGATCGCCTCGCGTTGGTAGTCGATGACGTCCCGTGCGCCGAGCCCAAGCACGAAGTCGCGCTTCGCGCCGCTCGCGACCCCTGTGACCTCTGCGCCAGCCGCGACCGCGAGCTGTACCGCATACGATCCGACGCCGCCTGACGCCCCGATGACGAGAACGCGCTCGCCCGAGGCCACCTTCGCGTGGTCGCGAACTGCCTGCAGCGCGGTGCACCCGGACACCGGCAGCGCCGCCGCGTCGACGGAAGCCAACTCAGGGGGCCGGCGCACGAGGCCGGAGGCCTTTGCCAGGGCGTACTGCGCGTACGTGCCGGTTCCCGGGCCGAAGACCGCGTCCCCTTCGGCGACCTCCGTGACGCCCTCGCCGACTGCGACGACCGTACCGGCGAATTCAAGCCCCGGCACCCGGACGCGCGGGCGCGCGAGCCCGCTCACCAGGCGGATCGCGTAGGGGAAGCCGGCCACAAGGTGCCAGACGGCGCGCTCCACTCCAGCTGCTTCGACCTTGACGAGCACCTGTCCTGGTCCGGGACTTGGCGCCTTCCCCTCAGCGAGCACGAGGGCAGCGGCCGGATCACTCGTGTAGCGCTCTTGGACGATGGCGGTGATGGTCTCGCGTGACATGGCTGGCCTCCAATGCGAACCTTACGATGTAAGAAACGATAGCCTTACGCTGTAAGCACGTCAAGGGACGGAGACCATGGCACGAGCGGCGCGGCGCGGAGCAGGGCTCACCCGGGACGAGATCATCGCGAAGGCGATGGCCCTGGCCGATTCAGACGGATTCGACAGCCTGAGCATGCGGCGGCTCGGCGAAGCGCTCGGTGTCGAAGCCATGTCCCTCTACCACCACGTGCCCAACAAGACCGCGCTGCTTGACGCCATGGTGGACAGGGTCTTCGAGGAGATCGCGCTTCCAGCGGGCTCCGATTGGAAGCTGGGGATGAGCTCGCGCGCCCACGCGCAGCGTCTGGCCCTCCGCCGTCATCCGTGGGCCCTGCGACTCCTCGAATCGCGCGCGACGCCCGGCCCGGCGAACCTGCGCCACCACGACGACGTGCTGGGCTACCTGCGCGATGCCGGTTTCGGCGTCCGCGCCGCGGGCCACGCCTACGCGCTCCTCGATGCCTTCGTCTACGGCTTCGTTGTCCAGGAGCAAGCGCTCCCGTTCGACGCCGAGACCGGACCGCAGCTCGCGTCGTCACTGCTCGACGGCGCGGCGGGCACCGGATTTCCGCACCTCGAGGAGTTCATGCGGGCCGTCGTGGTGCCGGGCGGCTACGACTTCGCCGACGAGTTCGAGGTGGGCCTGAGCCTCGTCCTCGATGCCCTCGAAAACCTGCGAAAACGGCCTTGACCCCCGCCGGTGCGCCGCCACAGCTTTTTCCCGCATCGGGTCTACCGTGAAATCACAGGGGCAGTCCGGGTCGAAAGGGCAGATTGTGGCCGAAGGCGACACCCGGCTCAAGTCCTCCCTCGTCGGCGGGCGGTATCGTCTGCTCGAGGTTGCAGGCAGCGGAGCCATGGCGACAGTGCATCGCGCTCACGACGAATTCCTCGGCCGCACGGTCGCGGTCAAGACGTTCCGCGCGCTCGCCCCCGACCACGAGGACGACCAGCGGCGGCGCGCCGAGATGGAAGTCCTCGCGCGGCTGAGCCACCCGAGCCTCGTCCAGCTGTTCGACGCCGGGCGCGAGGTCACCGAAGACGGCGCCGAGCACGTCACGTACCTCGTCATGGAGTTCGTCGCGGGCGCCGACCTGCGCCGTCGGCTCCTCCAGGGGCCCATGGACGACGACGACGTCCGCAGCCTGGGTGCCGACCTCGCCGGAGCCCTCTCCTACATGCACGAGCTCGGCATCGTGCATCGGGACATCAAGCCCGCGAACATCCTCGTCCCCGACGCGTCCCCCGGCGCCCGATCACGCCGGCCCGCGAAGCTCACGGACTTCGGCATCGCGCGCGTCACGGACGGCGCGCGCCTCACCCTCACGAACACGACCGTCGGAACCGCGAGCTACCTGAGCCCCGAGCAGGCCCGCGGCGAGGAGATCGGCCCCGCGTCGGACATCTACTCGCTCGGCCTCGTGCTCCTCGAATGCCTCACGGGGGTCATCGAGTTCCCGGGCAGCGCGGTCGAATCCGCCGTCGCCCGGCTGCTCCGCGACCCGCGCGTGCCGGAACGGCTCGGCGAACCCTGGGTCGGCCTCCTGCCGCGCATGACGGCGAGGGAGCCCTCCGCGCGCCCAAGCGGAGACGACGTCGCGGCCGACCTCCGCGCGTCGGCCCACCGCGACGTGACGGTGACCCTGTGAACGCGAAGGCCCTCCGTCTCGCACCCGCCGCCGCGGCCCTCGGCCTCGCCGCGGCAGTGCTCGCGGGCTGCGGCCAGGCGCCGTCGGACCTCGACTCACAGTTCGCGGCGAACCTCCAGGCCTCGACCGAGCGCGTGCGCGGCGAAGCGGCCGCGGGCCACTACGCCGAGGCCCTCGAGGAGCTCACGGCCATCGAATCCCAGGCCAACAGCGCCGCGGCGCAAGGGACGCTCAGCCCAGCCCGGAAGCAGGACATCCTCGCCGCCGTCGCCCTCGTGCGCGCGGACCTCGAGACCCATGTTCCGCCGTCGCCCACTGTCAGCCCGGCCTCCCCGACGCCGGCCTCCGCGACACATAGCCCAGGCCAGCCGCCCACGCCGTAGCCGCCGCGATCACCACCCCAGCGTCGAGCGGGGAACGAGGCCGTCCTCGCCGAACACGAAATGAGCGAATCGACGGCCGATCTCGGCGTAGAGGTCGGCGTCAGGGTGCAGCGAGTCCGGCAACGGGTGGCGCGGAAGATCTGCCGGCCCGTAGAGCGCGAGTCCGTCGAGGTAGGCGATGTTCTCGCCGGCGCTGCCCCGCACGGTGACGACGTGCTCGACGTGTCGGCGGGAGTTGGCGAGGGTGAGCGCCCCCTTGGCGACGTCGGCGGGGTCGCCGTCGGTGTAGCAGCGCACGCCTCCGTCGGGAAGGAACTCGACACCGCTCGGTCCCGGGTTGTCGTCGCTCCCGGGCCACAGGATCGAGGAAGCGAGCACGATCGGGGTGTCGGGGTGCCCTCGCCGAACGCGGTCAAGGAACCCATGGAGTGCCGGGACGAACGTGCGCTGATCCATCGATCGGGCACCGACGATGTTGACTCCCACCTTGACCGATATGACATCGGCGGGCGTGGCAGCGATCGCATCCGCGACAAATGGATCCAGCATGCACTGGCCCCCGAAGCCGAGGTTGATGACGTCGAGGCCAGTGATCGCGGCGGAAACGACCGGCCACACGCTCGTCGGCAGCTCAGGTTCGACACAATGGCTGATAGAGCTGCCGTGATGGATCCAGACGGGCTGGGCGGTCTCAGCGGCCGCGGACACCGGGGCATCGCCGTCGACGTCGAGCAGGTCGACGATCACGCCTTGCGGGAGAAACACCGTGACGGTCTTCTCGCCCACGGGAAGCGAATCGAACTCGACGAGAGACGAGTCGCGGTGTGCCGTGGTCGTCGCTTCGTCGCCTGCGATCGTGACTTGCAGCACGTGGTCGACAGGCGCTTCGGCGGTCGCGACCGTCACGCCGTCGATCTGGGCGACGAAGCGATTGCGCGCCCCCGGAGCGTCCCCGAACCGGATGTGGGTGCACCGAACGCGCAGGGTCAATCGCGCACCGGTCGTTTCCAACCGGAGACGCACGCCGCTCGCAGTCGAGGCGATGGCGCGCAAGCTCTCGCCGGACGGCGGGAACTTCGACCAGTACTCCGAAGGGATCCGAACAGGACGCACTCCGCCTTGCGCGGCCACCAGCTCGAGATGGCCCTCGATGCGGACGCTCCCGCCCTGCAGGAACAGGACTTCACCGCACGCTACCGCCGTCATTCGTTCACCCTCCGCATCGCATGATGGCTGATGAAGTCCACCGTATGGGAGAACACCAGCTCGCGGTGGTGCACCGTGCCCCACCCGTGGTCGGCGCCGTCGACCACCGTCAGCTCGGCGCGGTCGTAGACCTGAAGGTAGCGCTCGGCGTAGGACAACGGGACGAAGTCTTCGGTCCCGTGAAGGAGGCGAACCGGCCCAGCGTAGGCGGTCGCCCGGCCGTAGACATCGAACGACGCCGCGTCGTCGCGTATCGCCGGGCCCATCCGCATCCCCAGGAAATCGAAGTACCCGTCCGAATCCAAGGTTTCCAGCGATCTCCCCTGCAGGGTGCCGCCGCGGATCTCGTCCGCGAACATCGCGGCGGTGGACCACATCGTCAGGGAGCGGACCGGCAGCGCCGACTCTGCCGCGACGACGGACGCGACGACCGACCCAAGGCTCATCCCGACGAGATGCAGATTGCCTGCATCGACAGCGTCGAGGTCAGCGATAGCCGCCAGGACGTGGTGCCCATGGCGGACGTCCAGCGAGACGGAAGTGTCGAAGAATTCTCCATCGCTCTCTCCGTGGCCGGCGCGGTCGTAGGCGACCACCCCGATGCCCTTCGCGGCGAGCCGGCGCGCGAGCGTGACGAACATGCAGGTCGTTTCGACTCGCGAATTCCCGAAGCCGTGGAAGAGCACTGCGGTCCCGCGGGGTTCGCGCAACGACGGCACGTAGTGGGTGCCACGCAGGCAGAGTCCGTCCACGACGGTCTCAAAGGGCCGGATCAGGGTCATGGCCGTTCTCCCTCCGCACCGGACATCGCGGTGAGGTCCTCTTGCGACGAGACCAGCGCCGACTCGAGGTCGAATTCGTTGCGCGCGTTCCGCCGGAACCCGAGCCAGCCGACGAAGAATCCTGCGCCTGCGAGGACTGACACGCCCACGTACAGGGCGCTCGGGTTGAGCAGGACGAGTGCCGGCGTGACGATGTTCAGCCCGGCGGTGGCGAACCGGGAGACCGCGTAGACGGTTCCCTGCGCGGTTGCCCGCAGCATCGTCGGGAACGATTCCTGGGTCCAGACCTTCATGATCGTCTCGAAGCAGAAGGCGCTGAAGAACACCGTGGCCACGGTGGTGATGATGAGTGCCGGAAGGCTGAATCCGAAGATGACGGGCAGCAGGTTCGCGACGACGACGCCGACGGCGCCCACGACGTAGTAGGACATCCGGAGCTTCGTGTCGACGACGGCCATGAACCAGATCGCGGCGACGATGGCGGCGGGCATGGCCAGGGTGGTCCATGAGTTGTATTCCGCGATCGAGGCGCCCGTGACGTTGACCGCGACGAAGGTGCCGAAGCTCCCCGCGACGCTCGTGGCCATCGCGGCAAGAGTGTAGTAGCCGATCAGGGTGAAGAACGGGCGACGGTACGGGGCATGCCCGAAGTCGCGGAGGCGGACTCGCTCGGCGCGAACGGTGTGGATTCCGGCGCGGCGTTCGTCGCGCGCGGCGAGCCAGGACGCCGACTCGGGGATCGTCAGGCGGAGCAGGAGCACTCCGAGGGCCACCGCCGCGAAGGTTCCGAAGATGACCAGACCGCCCGCGGGACCGGCGGCGCCGAAGTTGATGGCGAGCAGCACGGCGAGGAGGATGCCGAAACCGCCCAGCAGGTTCGAGAACACGAGGATCTTGCCGCGGTTGCGGTCGTTGGCCGCCTCGGAGATCGTCGCGAGCGCCACGGGGAGGTCGGCACCCACGCCGACGCCGATGAGGGAGACGCCGAGGAGGAGGGTCGGAAGAGCCACGCCAAGAAGAGGAATCGCGGCGCCGACCGCGGTGAGCGCCATCGTGATGAGGAAGACGGTGCGGCGGCCCCAGTGGTCGCCCAGCCGGCCTCCTGCAAGCGATCCGATCGCCACGCCCGCGGTAAGCGCGCCCGTGAGCAGGCCGACCTCGGTGGGCGAGAGGCCAGGCATGTCGGGCTTGAGCGCCTGGAACAGCACGAGTGCGATCGGAATCCCGGTCGTGATGCCGGTGTCAACGAAGGTGGCCAGGCCGCAGACGACGCCGACCCACCACGCATTCGGGGTAGGTCTGGCTGTACCCAATGTGGACATGCGAATACTCCCTTGTAGTCGGATTGCCGAGTGGAGCGCCAAGAACGAACCAGAGAGTTGCGTCGGCGTCACATCATCGTGCTATACCGATATAGCACGTGTCAAGATCAATGTTTGTAAAAATCAACGGATTGCGTTGGAGGGCTCAGCGCACCGACCGCGGCGCGGAGACTGATCCTCCGGGCGCCAGCGGCATGGGCACACGATGAATGCGCGGCGCGGCCTCGCGGTCGAGCAGCAGCTGAGCCGCGAGCCTGCCCAGCGCTTCGTGGGGCAGGGCCACGGAAGTCAGGGCGGGCCGCACAGCCGTCGCGAGAGGACTGCCATCGAAGGCGATCACGGAGACGTCGTCGGGCACCCGCAGCCCGGCATCCTGGAGCGCCTGATAGGCGCCGAGCCCCACCGCGTCGTTGACGCAGATGAGGGCAGACGGGGCGGCGCCCGAAGCGAGGAGCTTGGCAACACTGCTTCGCCCGCCGGCCACATCCCAGTCGCCGTCGACTGAAGCCCTGCCCGCGAGCGCGGTGCCAGCCGCCGCAAGTGCCGCGTCGATCCCCCGAAGCCTCTCGGTGAGGGCGAGGGGACTCCAGCCGTGCCAGGAGCCGCCCCCCGTGATTCCCGGAGGGAAGACTCCGACGAACCAGATGCGATCGCGGTGGCCGGCAGAGAGCAGGGCCGTCGCCGCCGTCGTCCCGGCACCGACCTCGTCGGGAATCACCGCCGTCGTGTCGGAGTCCTCCGACACGCAGTTCAGGAGGACAAACGGCGCATTTCGGAGCAGTGTCGGCACGGCGATAGTGCGGGTGAACATGGACCCGTAGATGATCCCGTCGACGTCTCGGTCAATGAGGCTCCGCAAGAGCCTCTCCTCGAGGGACGGCTCCCCCTGGCTGTCCACCATGTACAGCAGCGTGTCGGCGTCGTGAAGCGACTCAAGGACGCCGCGCACCATCGAGTTCGCGACCGACGTCGTGCCGATGAAGTCGGACACGAGCGCGACGGTACCCGACTTTCCGGTGCGCAACGTCTTGGCGGTCGCATTGGGGCTGTAGCCGAGTTCCTCGGCGGCACGGCGGACGCGGGCCGAGGTGTCAGCCGAAAGCCGCAGATCGGTTCGGCCGTTGAGCACAAAGGAGACGGCGGACCGCGAGACGCCAGCGCGCTCGGCGACCTCTGTCAGGGTGACGCGGCCCTCGCCACGCTGCCCCCGACTGCGTCCGTCCATGTGCTCGCTCTCCTAACCCCCTCCCAGCATAGGGGGCTCACCCTCTCCCGAAAGGAGGTCATCGCGGTCGCCCGATGTTCCTCGGTTCGACGCCGGCCGGCTCGGTACTCGGCGAGGGGGCCGCGCCTGCCTTGACCTGCGGCCACGGGATGACTCCGACCTCCTGTGCCCAGGCCTCCCACCGTTCGGCGAGCGATGAGACCACGTCCGCGTGGTCCGCGGCAAGATCATGCAGCTCGGAGCGGTCAGTCCGGACGTCGTAGAGTTCCCAGTCCTGTTCAGCTTCGCGGACGAGCTTCCATTGGCCTTCGCGCGTCCCCGCGTTGCCGATGTGTTCCCAGAAGAGGGGATGGCCGTCGTCGGGCGCTTGGCCAGCGGCCAGGGACGGCAGCATCGATTGACCGGGCAAGTCGCCGGGTACGGCGACTCCGGCTGCCTCGAGGATGGTGGGGAGCACGTCGGTGAGCTGTTGGGGCGTGTGCCGGATCGAGGTTTCGGCCAGGCGGCGCGCGGGCCAGGAGACGATGAAGGGCGTGGAGATGCCGCCCTCGTGGATCCAGCGCTTGTAGAGCCGGAAGGGCGTGTTCGAGAGGTTGGCCCAGGCCTGCCCGTAGCTGCTGAAGGTGTCCTCGGCTCCGGGCCAGATGACCGGTTCGTTGCCCAGCTGCATCGGCACCCCATCGAGGGTGGTCTGGGGCTGCCGCTCCCTGAACTTCGGGGCGTCCGCCGGAGGAAGCTCTTCGGCGCAGGCGCCGTTGTCGGAGAGGAACACGACGAGGGTATCCTCGGCCGCCCCGGCGGCCTCGGTTGAGTCGAGGACGCGGCCGATGGCTGTGTCCATGAGCTCGACTTGGGCCGCGTAGACGGCCATCCGGCGCGCCTCCCAGGCCTTCTCGGCGACGTCGCCCCAGGCCGGCTGCGACGGGTCGCGCTCACTCAGCGCCGATTCCTCGCCGAGGATGCCCTCCTCGCGGAGGCGCGCGTACCGCGCCTGCCGCAAGGCGTCCCAGCCCGCCGCGTACAGCTCCTCGTAGGGTGCCACGACGTCCTCGGGGGCGTGGAGCGGCCAGTGGGGGGCATTGAAGGCGAGGTACAGGAAGAAGGGCTTTCCGTCGTCGGCCGTCTTCGAGACGAACTCAGCGGCGTGGTCGCCGATCGCCGTCGTCAGATAGAAGCCCGCGCCGGGCGGGGCCAGCCGCTCCTCGTTGTGGAAGAGGCCGCGGGGGTGGAAGTAGTCGTCGGCGCCGCCGAGGATGCCATAGAACTCGTCGAAGCCCTTGCGTGTCGGCCAGCTGGCGTTCGGCACGGCGGTGTCGGCGGCGAGGTGCCATTTGCCGGAGAGGCACGTGGCATAGCCGGCGGCGCGGAGGTGCTCGGCGACGGTCGGGACGTCGGGGCTCAGGCTCCCGGGGTAGCCCCAGGGGCGCTGGTCGTCCGTGAGGATGCCGATTCCCGTCTCGTGCGGGTGGCGCCCCGTGAGCAGGCTGGCGCGCGACGGCGAGCACCGGGCGGTGTTGTAGAACGACGAGAGGCGGACGCCGGCCCGGCCCAGGCGGTCGAGGTTCGGTGTGCGGATCTCACCGCCGTAGCAGCCCAGGTCCGAGAATCCGAGGTCGTCGGCGAGGATGAGGACGATGTTGGGGCGGGCGCTCATCGTGCGTTCGCTTCGGCCAGCAGGGCGGGGACAGGCTGGCTCGGGTGGGGCTGGTCGAGGAGGCGCGCCTGCTCGGCCCACATCTGCGCCTTGAGCTGTTCGCGGATCTCGGCGTAGGCGGGGTCGTCGTAGACGTTGCGGAGCTCTTCGGGGTCCTCCTGCAGGTCGTAGAGCTCCCATTCCGGCGGGTAGGTGAAGGGGCCGGTGCCGGGGATGCCGAGGCCGTCGTTGTAGAAGTAGATGAGCTTGTAGCGCTCGGTCCGGTAGCCATAGTGGGCCGGGGCCTTGTGGTAGACGTCGTCGTGCTCCCAGTAGCGGTAGTAGACGCCCTCGGCCGGGGGCTGCTCGGGTGCACCAAGGAGGTCGGGCCAGAAGCTGCGGCCCTGCATGCGCGGGTGGTGGCCTACGCCGGCCGCGTCGAGGATCGTCTGGGCCATATCGACGTTGGTGACCATGCCCTCGAACACCTTGCCGCCGGAGAGCCTGCGCGGGTAGGAGAGCACGAACGGCATCCGGAGCGACTCCTCGTACATGAACCGCTTGTCGAACCAGCCGTGGTCGCCGAGGAAGAAGCCCTGGTCCGAGGCGTACATGAGCAGGGTGTCCTCGAACTCGCCGCGCTCGCGCAGCCAGTCGATGACTCGGCCGACATTGTCGTCGACGCTGTCCACACAGGCGAGGTAGTCCTCCATGAAGCGCTGGTACTTCCACACTGCGGCCTCCTCGTAGGTCAGCCCTGCGGGCGGGTCGACCTTGAGGTCCTCGCGGTTGAGGTTCTCCGCGAGCCGCACGGCCGCGCGGCGCGCGGAAGCGGATCGGGTGGCGTAGTCGTCGTCGAACGTCTTGGGCAGGGGGATTGGCGTGCCGGCGTACTTGCCCACATACTTCTCGTCCGGCTGCCACGGCCGGTGCGGGGCCTTGTGGTAGACCAGGACACACCACGGGTCGTCGCCCTCGAGGGACTCGAGCCAGTTCAGGACGAGATCGGTGATGATCTCCGTCGCGTAGCCCTTCTCGGTGCGCAGCCCGTCCTTGGAGAGGAAGCGGGGGTTCCAGTACTCGCCCTGCTCGATGACCACGTCCCAGTAGTCGAAGTTCTGCGGATCGTGCCCGTCGCCGTCGCCCATGTGCCACTTGCCGATCATCGCCGTGCGATAGCCCGCGGCCCTGAGCTGGCTGATGAAGGTGGGCTGGGACGCGTCGATCGGGGTCACGAGGGTGGAGACGCCGTTGATGTGGCTGTAGGTACCGGTGAGGATCGAGGCACGCGAGGGCGAGCACAGCGCATTCGTGGCGAAGCAGTTCTCGAACCGCCAGCCGTTCTCGGCGATCTCGTCGATTCGGGGCGTCTGGTTCACGATCGATCCATAGGCACCGATGGAGTGCGCGGCATGGTCGTCGGTCAAGATCATCACGACATTTGGTCGCTTCACAATGCTCATGGCGTCCACCTCGAGGTAGGGGCAGAGGCCGCACTTGGGGGCATCTGCTTTAATTTCTCTACTAACAAAAATAACTGCTCGGGGCGATACACTCAAGTGGTGACCGTCACTGCCCAAAACCAGAACCCTCGCCGGTTCCGAAGCGGCCGCTTCGTCGTGGAACCGCCCCTCGAGGGCAGGTACGACGGGCTCATCCTCTCGCTCCTCCGCAGGCGCGGCCGGATGTCGCGGAGCGCAATCTCCTCCGTGACAGGACTCTCCGCGACGACGGTGACCAAGACAGTGACCCCACTGCTCGATCGAGGGTTTGTCGAAGAGGTCGGAACCGACGCAGCCGCCAGGATCGGCCGGCCCGCCATCGACCTTCGCCTCGTCCCGGACGCTCGCCTCGTCTGCGGTGTTCAGATTGGAGTCGGCTTTGCCCGAGCCGGACTCGTTGATGCCATCGGCCGCTCTTCCGGCTCCGTGGAATTCGCCTTCGACCCCGGACAAGACGCCCAGAGCGTCCTCGACGAGATCGCGGACAGGGTGGAGAACGAGGTCCTTGAGGCCTCCCCGGCTCCCTTGATGGCCGTGGGCATTGCGGCTCCCGGCGCGGTGGAAGCGGATCACCGCACCAATTCGCTTTCCATCAATCTCGGCTGGCACGACGTGCCCATGGCGGAGATCTTCGAGAGGCGGACTGGCCTCCCGACTGCCGTCGACCACAACGTCCGAGCCATGGCGCTGGCGGAGAACCGATTCGGTGCTGGCGCTGCGAACCTCGCCTTCGTCTATGTCGGGACCGGCGTCGGCCTGGGGCTCGTCCTCCATGACACCCCGTTCCGGGGCGGGAGCCACGGCGTCAGCGAACTCGGGCACATCCACGTCCTCGAGTCGGGCGAGCGCTGCTCGTGCGGCTCCACCGGCTGCCTCGAGACCATCGTCTCGGAGCCAGCGCTGCTCCGACAGCTGCGAGCCCTCGGCGTCGAGCCGGCGGACGGGGAACATCCCCTCCCGCTGATCGAGCGCCTCGCGATCGAGAGGGAGGATGTGCAGGAGATTCGGAGGCGGGCCCTTGCCGGCCTCGGAACCGCGCTTGCCAGTACCGTCAATCTCTTCAGCCCCGATCTTGTCGTGGTCGGCGGCGCGCTGTCCGAAGCGTCCGAGGCCTTCCTCTCCGATCTGCGGTCCGAGACGAGGGAACAGGTGTTCCCCCTGCTCCGCGAAGCCCTGCAGATCGAGCCGAGCTCCTTCGGCGCGGAAGCCGGCGTTGTCGGGGCGGCGTCGGTTGCGCTGGAGGAGTTCTACTACGGCGTGGGGGCGCCGGCGACGGCCTGAGCTTCCAGGCCCATCTCGATCTCCTCAAGTGTCCGCCGGCTGGTCTCCGGCTGGGCGAAGAAGGCCACGAAGAAAGCCACGACCCCCATGACCGCGAAGAACGAGAAGGCGAGGCCACTGCCCTCAGCCAACAGGATGGGGAACACGAGGGACAACGTGAAGGTCGAGGCGTAGTTGAACAGCTGGGCCACGCCCTGCAGGGATCCTCTGATGCGGGTCGGCAGGAGCTCCGAAACGACGATGCGCGTCGCCGTTCCCCAGGAGAGCGAGTAGGTCGCCTTGAACACGGACAGGGCGGCGATCGCGATGAAGCCGCTCACGCCCACCGTGAGGCCAACCGTCCAGGACAGGATGGCCATGGTCGCCATGGCCGCCGCCATCACGAGAGCTCCCGTGTAGAGCATGGGGCGGCGACCCCATTTGTCGATCACCCGCGCGGCGATGACCGTGAAGATCACAGAGATCACACCGAAGCCGATCGTGTTGAGGATCGAGGCGGAGGCGCTGAAGCCGATCTTCTGCAGGATCAGCGGTGCGTAGTAGGTGATGGTGTTGATGCCGACGAGCTGCGTGAGCATCTCGAGCGCGATGGCGAGGAGGATGACCTTCCGCACGCCCGGCTGCAGCATCTGCCGCCAGGGAGTCGAACGATGGGCGAGCGTCACGCGCATCTCCGCCATCGTCGTCTCGACCTCCTCCGCGGACACCTGGCGCGCGAGCTGGGCCCGCGCCTCATCCTCGCGCCCCCTGCTGAGCAGCCAGCGCGGGCTCTCGGGAAGGACCCACACGCCGACCGCTAGGACGACGGCCGGGACCAGCATGACGGCGAACATCTCGCGCCATGCGTGGGATTCGGAGAAGGCGTAGTTGGTCAGGTAGGCGGAGAGGATTCCGCAGGCGATCATGAGCTGCGTGAGGGCACCGATGCGCCCACGGATCCGCGCCGGGGCGATCTCGGCGAGGAAGAGCGGGATCGAGAGCGCCACGATGCCGATGCCCAAGCCGAGGACGGCCCGGGCCGCCATGAGCACGGCCGCGTTCGGTGCGATCACGGCCAGCAGGATCCCGACCATGAAGACCAACGAGGAGATGAAGATGAGCTTCTTGCGACCGAGGGCGTTCGCGAGCAGGCCGCTGAGCAAAGCGCCCGTGGCCGAGCCGATGGAGAGGAACGAGCCGATGAGGCCCGTGTCCACGGGAGTCAGATGGAAGTCCGGCTTGATGTAGAGCAGCGCACCGGCGAGCACGCCGTTGTCGTAGCCCCAGATCAGGGCCCCGAGGGAACCGAAGAAGAAGACGACGCCCGGCCGAACGGTGCGGAAACGTCTGTCAGACGCCGAAGACAGGGCGGCGGTCTGCTGGGTCATTCTGTCACTCCATTGGGATACAGGAAGAGGGTGGGGGCACATCGGATAATTTCTTTTTCTAAGAAAGAAACTAACAGCTGTGATGGGTGCCACACAAGTCCCCCGCTGGATCTAACCCGCAGCGGGAGGAGTGAAGGCGCGATACACGGCGTCGTCTTCGGGCTGGAAGGCACGCTCGGCGCGTTCTCGAACGGCGGCCTCGAGCCGCTCGCGGACGGGCCGATAGCGCGGATCGTCGGCATAGTTGATCCGCTCGAGGGGGTCCACGCAGGAGTCGGCCAAGAACACGTCGCTCTCGCCCGGCCGGGCTCGCCGGCCATCGACCCTCGTCGTCATGTCGAGGCGATAGCGGCGGGTCCGCACGCAGAACCGCTGAGGCCACCCACCGCCGTCGTGGCCTGTTCCCATCCCGCGGTTCGGGAAGGCGCGGCTCTCCGCCGCACCGTAGCCGATCGCGCTGATGATCATGTCCGGCGCGGGATCGGCCAGGAGATCCCGGCCGCCGATCTGCCGGGGCGCGGGAACGCGGCACGAACCGAGGACGGTCCGGGCGAGGTCAGTGCCGTGGGCTAGGTCAGAGCGGCGGCTTCCCGGCTGCGCGCGGCGAGGGTCGACGACGATGAGCGGCACCCGATGGCTCTGAGGGGCGAACGTGTGTTTGCCGAAAGCGCCGTCCTCGCCGAGGTGGGCGCCGTGGTCCGAAGTGAGGACGACGACGGTGCGATCCGCCATGCCGTGCAGCTCGAGGGCGTCGAGGAGGCGGCCGACCTGATCATCGAGCCACGCGACGGCGCCGTGATAGGCGACCTGCGCCCGCTGGAACTCGCCGGCGTCCATGGCATGCCCCGCGTTGACCTCCGCGAACCGCGACTCGAATCTGCTCGTACCCTCGGTGAAGACCGGGGCATCCGCGAAGTCGACGTGCTCATACCGGCTGGCCCAGGGCTCGGGAACGATCACGGGCGTGTGCGGCTGGAGGTAGGACGCCCTGACGAGGAACGGCCCCTCGCTCTCGGCCATGGCGGCGATGGCGCGCTGTGTGATCGCCTCGGGCGGATAGTCCTTGCCGGCCGGCCACGTTCCCGCGACGGGGAACCCCAGACCCGGAGTCCGAACGATCTTCTCCCCGGTTTCCCGTGCTCCCTGCACGAGTTCGCGCATGCTGGATCCCGCTGGATCCTGGGACTGCCACGGTGAGATGCCGGGCGGGAGGTGTTCCTTCCCGAAGTCCCGGGTGGTCCAGCCGGCCGCCGCGAGAACCTCCGGGAACGTCACGAGGTCCGGCGCCATGGGGTGCGCTCCGTCTCCGTACGCCTCATTGCCCCACACGCCCGTCTCGTCTGGCCCCCGCCCCGTCATGAGACTCGTCCTCGCCGGCACGCAGACCGGGGACGCCGTGTAGCTCGACTCGAAGAGCACTCCGGCTTGCGCGAGCCTGTCGATGTTGGGCGTCTGGATCTCGGGGTGGCTGTTTCCGTACGCGCTGATCGCGTCGGCACGGAGCTCGTCGCTCATGATCCACAGGACGTTGAGCCTCATGAGGCGGCCTCTCCCGAGATCAGTTCCTCGTGCAGGCTCGCGAGGTCGTTGGCGCTGATGCTCGGCATCACCACGGCGAGCTGCCACGGCGAGAGGCCCCCGTTCCGCTTGAGGAACATGGGTGCCTCGACGAAGGGGAGGCTCTTGAGCACGACGGCGCGGCTCGCCTCGTCCGCGAGCAGTTCCCGAATCGGGGTGAGGACTCCGGCGTGGGGCGAGGCGAAGCTCTCCGCAGCCGGCGGGACCTCCTGGCTCGTCGCGACCTTTGCCCAGAGTCTCCTCACCTGCAGGTGCTCTGGCCCCACCGGCCCGTCGGCGGGAAGGCCGAGGCGCTCGAACTGGGAGGCCGGCGCCTCGTTGAGGCGCATCTGCTCGACGAGGAGGCCCATCATCCGCAGCTCGAGCTCGTCGTCGATGACGGGATTGACCTGGCGGGGGTCGTCCTCGAGGTCGAACAGGAGGCAGCCGAACGAATGCGGGTTACCCATCCCCTGGCCCGCAAGTTCGAGCAGCGGGACGTTCTTGGTGAAGCCGAACGGCGGGACGAGCTTGGCTCCCTCGAGTTCCCGCGGCGCGTACCGGCTGTTCATGTGCGTCGGCATGAGCGTGTAGTCGAAGAGGGGCTTATTGTCCGGGCGATCGCACGTGCGCATGTAGACGTAGCGGCCGTCTGTGACGTTGACGTGGCCACCGAAGCTTCCGAAGAGGCCGGCTTCCCTCACGCGCTCATCGGTCGCGACCGTCACGGCAAGGTCGCGTCCCTGCGCGTCCCGCGGAACTGGCGCCCCGAAGAAGCTCAGGAGCGTGGGGGCTATGTCGATGGTCTGAACGAGTGCTGACCGACGTTCGTCCTGAATCTGGCTTCGGGGGTCCCAGATGAACAGCGGCGTGTGGATGTTCTCCTCGTACCACGGCTGGATGTTCTTGCCCCACCAGCCGTGCTCGCCGAGCAGGAGCCCGTGGTCGGTCATGACGATGAACAGCGTGTCGTCCCAGAGCCCGTGCTCGTCCATGGCATCGAGGACGCGGCCGAGCGAGGCGTCGCACATCGTCAGGAGGGCGGCATACTCGCGGCGGGCGTGGTCGACGGCGGCATCGTCCTCGACAACGCGGCGATAGTCCGGCCAGTCGAAGTGATCGCCCGCGTAATCATGGAGATAGTGCTGCTTGTGCTCGGCGTAGCTGAGGAATGGCTCGTGCGGGTCGAAGCACTCGATCTGCAGCATCCAGTTGTCGGCGTCGCGGTTCGTGTGGATGAACTCGAGCCCGGCGTTGACCGTCTTGGTCTGCGGGTGGTCCTCCACACGAGACATGTACTTGCGGTTGACCCAGTCGTGCCGCCACGCCGCGTTGCCCCGCCAGCTCACGGATGCGGGGATCTCGGGGGTCTCGACCTCTCCCTTCCAGCGGTCTCCCTCCTGCCCGCGGAAGAACTCGAAGGAGTTGAATCGATAGTGATACGTGGCGCCGCCGTCTTCCCAATAGTGCTGGTGGTCCGTCACCAAGTGGGTATAGACGCCGTGCTCGCTCAGCAGTTCGGGAGCCGAATCGTCGAACGGCTCGAGCGGTCCCCACGACCGGTGGAGGAAGTTGTACCGACCGGTGTGGAGTTCGCGCCGGGCGGGCATACACGGCATGCTGCCGCCGTAGCAGGTATCGAAGGTCGCCGTCCTCCGCCCCAGGCGCTGGAAGTTGGGGAGATGGGTCCAATCGCACCCGTAATTCGGGAGATAGGCCCGGTTGAGCGTGTCGAAGAGGACGACGATGGCCTTCACGGGGGTCCTTAGCAGTCAGGCTGTGGGGTCAGGCTGTGGGGTCAGGGCGACCGTGCGGAAGCCGCAGTTGCCGCTCGACGATTCGGGGGTGTTCGAGGTGCGGGCCGCGACGCGGTAGCGGTTGCAGTACGACTCGTGGCACAGGTAGGAGCCGCCGCGCATGACTCTGCCGGCCCCGATGGTGGGGCCCTGGGGGTTCTCTTCGGGCGAGTTGCGGTAGTACTTGACTTGGAACCAGTCGTTGCACCATTCCCACACGTTCCCCGCGACCTCGTAGAGGCCGAACCCGTTGGCGGGGAACGACTTCACGGGAGCAGTGCCGAGGAAGCCGTCCTCCTCGGTGTTCACCGTCGGGAAGGTTCCCTGCCATTTGTTGCAGCGGTGCTCGCCGTCGGGCAGAAGCTCGTCGCCCCACGCGTAGCGCTTCCCCGCGAGCCCGCCGCGCGCCGCGAACTCCCATTCGGCCTCGGTGGGAAGCCGTCGTCCCGCCCACCGGCAATACGCCTGTGCGTCGTTCCACGAGACGTGGACAACAGGGTGATCCGGAACCTCGGACCAGTGCGACGACGGCCCCGCCGGATGCGCCCAGTCCGCGCCGCGGACGTTGAGCCACCAGGGCGCTCCCGCGGCGCGGCCGAGGATGTCGGATTGCGGCGCGTTGACGAGGAGATGGAAGACCGCCGAGGAGCCATAGGCCTCCGCTTCGGTGCGGTAGCCCGTTGCGTCCACGAACTTCGCGAACTGCGCGGTGGTCACCTGGGTGGCATCGATCCGGAATGCGCTGAGGCGGACGGCGTGGACGGGAGTCTCGCCATCGGATGGGTACCCTTCGCCGAAGGCGTCGCCCATGAGGAACGCGCCCCCCGGCAGGTCGACGTCATCGTGGTGCACCGCGTGGGGCGGGGGAACCGCCGTCGTCCTCGGATGCAGTGAGAGCGGGAGCCGCTGCGGCGCCCGCGGCGCGGCGCAGCAGCTGGGGCTGTGTTCCATGGCTTCTCTCGTCTGTCTACTTGCTCTGCGACTGGATCTGGGCCTGGAGGCGCCGCTCGGTCGCCTCGAGCCACGCAATGAGGTTCGAGACCATGTAGTGGCCTCGGTCCTGTTGGATCAGATGCCATTCCTTCTGCCAGACGAGATCCTCCGCTGATGCGTCAGCGGGAACGAGGACTGGATCGAAGGAGCGATCGAACGTCTCCTCCGCACGCTTGCGGTACTCGAGTTCGATGCGGACGAGCTCCAGCGCCTTCTCGGGACTCGTGCTGCCGGCGAACCGGAGCCTGACCTGGAAGTCCGGATCGAGCGGGCGGCGGGACGGCACGTACGGGGAGTCGATCCACTCGTCGAGCCTGCGCCGGCCCTCAGCCGTGATGCGGTAGAGCTTCGCGTCGGGGCCTGAGTCGCGCTGATCAAGGATCGGCTGGGCCCAGTCCCACTCGACGAACTTGCCGAGCTGCCTGTAGATCTGCGACGTACGCGCCGAATACCCCACCCAGGGCCCGTGCGCCTCGAGCCACTTCCAGACGTCGTAGCCGGTGCGATCCCCCGTGGAGAGCAGCCCCAGAAGGACGACGTCGAGCCGGGCCAGTGTCACTCTTACCTCCCTTGGCCGCTCGTCGGCAGTGCTATTGAGGAGGATACGTGGTGTAGCAGTCACTCTGACGTGCTCATCATGGCTTCGAAGCGCCGCCGCATGCGCGCCCGGTCCTCTTGCGAGATGGGCACCTGGGCGTGCCACGAGACGTGGGTCGCGCCATTGTGCGGATGGAGACGCCCCATGAGATCGTCGGCGAGGTGGGCGCGGCCCGTGTTCCGGAGATGCTCGGCGTAGGCCTCGGGCTGGTTGTACAGCGTCGGCCCCACCTGGAGGGCGCCCTGCATCGGATCGGGAAGGGCGCCCGGCGAGCCTGCGTAGAAGCCGAGCCACTCGAACAGGTGGGAGCGCATCTGAGCGGCGAGGTCGGGTTCGATGTCGATCAGGTTGTTCGTCAGGTACGGATCCCGGGTCACGTTGAAGAGCGACTCGAGCTCGGCGCGGAAACACCCGGGGTGATACGTGCGGATGTAGAGGTGGTCCCGGGTGCGCACGGCCCGCTGGTACGTGTGGGCGCCGTGGCCCCATACGAGATACGGGCGCGACTCGATGCGCTCGCCGCGGACGGCGTCGGCGTAGGAGGCGCCCTGCCACTTCTCGGGCCGGTCCAAGCCGAGGAGGTCGAGGATGGTCGGGGCGTAGTCGATGTTGTACAGCAGCGCGTCGTTGCGGGTTCCCGCGACGCCCGGCTGGTCGGTGATCCCGGGCCAGTGCACGACCATGGGCAGGCGGTGGACCGGCTCGGAGGCCAGGCCGTGCTCGGCGTAGAGGCCGAGCTCGCCGAAGGACTCGCCATGGTCGGAGGAGACGACGATGGCGACCTCGTCGGCCAGGCCCATTGCCTCGATCTGGCGGCGCAGGCGGCCGAACTCGTGGTCCCAGAAGTGGATGGCGCCGTCGTACCCATTGATGAGGTGCTCGAAATCTGCGCGGGTACGGATCTCGTCCGGCATGTTGTGCGGCACGCGCGACTTCCGCGGAGCGCCCGAATAGTGGAGGTCGAGCGCGCTGCGCGGCCCGTAGACCTCGGCGTGGGCGTCGATCGCCTCCTGGTCGGGCCAGGCGGGCGCGGGTCCGGCGGCCGCGGCCTTCGCCGTCCACGATTCGTCCTGGAGGTAGTCCGTGTGCGGGTCCCAGTACGTCACGTGGAGGTACCAGTTCTCGACATCGCGATGACGCTCGATCCAGTCAAGGGCCGCGTCCGTGATCATGTCTGCGGGCTCGTCGCCCATGTCCGGCGTGACCTGGACGTTCTCGCGGAAGTTGCCCATGAAGTGGTAGGCACGGTGCCGTTCGGCGAAGGATGAGACGGCGGCACACGTGTAGCCGGCCGCATTGAGGGCCTGGCCGAGGAGCGGGCGGGTCGGGTGGGGAGCGTGGCCGGCATCGAGACGGAAGCGGGCGTCGTTGCCGAAGTGCCCGATCACCCCGTTCGTGATGCCGTGGGTGCCGCTCGTGAGCGCGGTGCGCGAGGGCAGGCATGGGGAGTCGGAGCAGTAGTAGCGGTCGAACATGACGCTCTCGCGGGCCATCTCGTCCAGATTCGGGGTGATGTCCCGGGAGTACCCGTAAGGACCCGTATGGTCGGGGCGCAATGAATCCACGTCGACGTAGAGGATCTTCATCGACCGACTCCTATCTCGTGCAGCTTCATGGGTTGTATCAATAGTGGAACACTGTGATTCGCAAAATACAAGCGATTGCCGACTCACTCTATGTGCAAAGTTTGATATCTCCCTCTTGTGCTCGCCGTCACGTGCGTGCCATCCTCGAGGTAGCTGTTCATCGCGGAACAGACGGCTGGCGGTCCCGGAGAGGCCCGCGGCCGCCGCAGCTGAAAGGACGTAATGATGCGTTTGAAGAAGACGGCCCTGTGTGCGACTGTCGCCGCGGGCCTCGCGCTCGCCGGATGCTCGGGTGGGGCGAGCGGCTCTGCGCAGGCTCAGAAGAACATCACCCTCGGCAACCTTCTTGCCCCGGCCACGTTCGAGGCGCGGAACTTCAACTGGGGGAACCAATCGGTCTACGCCCAGGCGGTCTATGACACGCTCGTGAAGATCTCCTCGAGCGGCCACGATCTCCAGCCGTCGCTCGCCACCTCGTGGGAGTACAACGCGGACAAGACCGTGCTGACCATGAAGCTCCGCGACGACGTAACGTTCTCCGACGGCACGCCTTTCACCGCCGATGTCGCCGCGCAGAACCTGCTGCGGTTCCGGGACGGGACCTCGCCGCAGAAGCCAAAGGTTGCCGACATGGTGGACGCGAAAGCACAGGACAAGACCACGCTCGTCATCACGCTCAAGCAGGCCAACCCTGCCTTCCTCCTCTACCTGGGCCAGGCGGCCGGCCTCATGGAGAGCCCCGCACAATTCGGCAAGTCCGATGTTCAGACGAAGCCGGTCGGCTCTGGGCCCTATACGCTCAACACGAGCAAGACCGTCGTGGGGACCTCATACGTCTTCGACAAGAACCCGAAGTACTGGGACGCGAAGAGCGTCCAGTACGACACGCTGACCATCAACGTCTACGCCGACTCCACGTCCGAGCTCAACGCCCTCCGCGGCAAGCAGCTCACCGCTGCCGCGATCAACGACCCGTCGATCGTGTCCCAGGTCGAGGCCGCGGGCTTCAAGGCGAACGGCCAGAACCTGAACTTCGCCGGCCTCCTCCTCTTCGACCGGTCCGGGAAGACGAATCCCGCGCTCGGGAACGTCAAGGTGCGCCAGGCGATCAACTACGCGATCGACGCCGACGCGATGCTCAAGGCGGTCGCCCAGGGGCGAGGCGTGCCGACACGCCAGGTCTTCCCCGAGTCGTCCGCCGGCTATGACGCCTCGCTCAACGCGGTCTACAAGTTCGACCCGGCCAAGGCCAAGCAGCTCCTAGCCGAGGCGGGCTTTGCCAACGGGCTCGAGCTCACTATCCCGACGTCGCCGGGCTTCCCCAAGTCGCTGTGGCCCCTGCTCCAGCAGCAGCTCGGCGACGTTGGCATCAAGACCAAGTTCGTCGACACGGGGCAGAATCTCATCGCCGACCTGCAGAGCCAGAAGTATGGCCTTTCCTACTTCACCCTCCAGCGTGACGCGAATGACTGGATGTTGATCAGCAACATGATCGCCCCCAACGGAACGTGGAACACGTTCAAATACCAGGACCCGACGGTCAGCGCGCTCATGGAGAAGATCCGCACCGGAAGTGACACGGACAAGAACGCGGCGGTCAAAGAGCTCAACAAGTACATCGTGGACCAGGCGTGGTTCGACCCGTGGTACTCGCAGACGAACTACTTCGCCACGGACAGCAAGACCACCGTCGATCTGAATCAGGGCAACGCCTGGCCGAACCTCTGGGACATCAAGCCGAAGGCCTGAGCGGCTGAAGCGGATCGAGGAATAGAGATGCTTGGATTCATCGTTCGGAGGCTGGCCAGCGGCGTCGTGCTGCTGGCGGCGATCAGTGTGCTGGGGTTCAACCTGCTGTATCTGGGGGGCGGGGATATCGCCCGGAAGATCCTGGGGGAGAGTGCTGATCAGGCCACTGTCGCGGCGAAGGCCCACGAGCTGGGCCTAGACCAGCCGCTGTACGCCCAGTTCGGGTCCTGGGTGGGCCACGCCTTCGGTGGGGACTTCGGGTCCTCGTGGTTCAGCGGCCAGCCTGTGGCCGATGCGATCACCTCACGTCTGGCAGTAACGCTCTCGCTGGTCACGGGGGCGATCGTGCTGATCGCGGTCGTCTCGGTCATCCTTGGGGTGCTCGCGGCGACAAAACGGGGTTGGATCGACCGGCTCGCGCAGTTCCTGGCCGTGGTGGGGCATGCGATTCCCGGGTTCCTGTTCGCCGTCGGCCTCGTGCTGGTGTTCGCCCTGACGCTGCACTGGTTCGACCCGACCGGGTACGTGCCGTTCCTGGATTCGCCCGTGGATTGGGCCAAGACCGTGACCCTGCCGGTCGCGGCCCTGGCCATCGGCGGGATCGCGAACGTGACCCAGCAGGTACGCGGCTCGATGATCGACGCGCTGCGCAACGACTATGTCCGCACGCTGCGCTCCCGGGGGATCCCGGCGCACCGGGTGGTGCTCAAGCACGTGCTGCGTAACGCCGCCGGCCCCGCCCTGGCCGTGCTGGGCGTGCATTTCGTTGGCCTGCTCGGCGGGGCCGTGATCGTCGAGCAGGTCTTCGCGATCCCGGGCCTGGGACAGGTGGCCGTGCAGGCCACGACCCAGGGCGACATCCCGCTCGTGATGGGCCTGCTCGTCGCCACCGGCGTCATCGTCATCGTCTTCAACCTCCTCGTCGACCTCACCCAAGGCTGGCTCAACCCGAAAGTGCGCCTGTCATGACAGCACAACTCCACGCACCGGATCCCGAACTCGCTATCCCCACGGCCCCTGAGATGGGCGCCCAGGCGGCGCTGGCGCGGCGCGTCCTGCGCAACCCGCTCGCGCTGGTCTCCCTGGCCTTCCTCGCCCTGATCATCCTTGGCGCCGTGTTCGCGCCGCTCATCGCCCCGTTCCGCCCGACCACCGCCGTCATCTCGGATGTGCTAGCCGCCCCCGGAGGATCCCATCTCCTGGGCGCCGACGGAGCGGGGCGTGATGTCTTCTCGCGACTGCTGTTCGGCGCGCAGTTCAGCCTCGCCGGGGCCCTCGTAGCGCTCGTGACCGCGATGGTGATCGGCGTGACGGGCGGCCTGCTGGCCGGCTACTTCGGCAAGTGGATCGACACCCTGTGGACGTGGGTGATCTCGCTCTTGATGGCCCTGCCGGCCATCATCGTGCTCCTCGCCGCGCGCGCCGTCGTCGGCCCTTCGCTGTGGGCCTCGATGGTGATCTTCGGGATCATTCTCTCCCCCGCGTTCTTCCGCCTCGTCTACGCCTCGGTCACCGCGGTGCGCAACGAGCTGTACGTGGACGCGGCGCGGGTCTCGGGCCTGAGCGACGCGAGGATCATCTCCCGTCACATCCTCACCGTGGTGCGGGCGCCAATTGTGATCCAGTCGGCGATCGTGGGCGGCGTGGGCCTGGCGATCCAGTCCGGGCTCGAGTTCCTGGGCCTGGGCGACATCAACGTCCCCACGTGGGGGCAGATGCTCTCCGACGGGTTCCAGAACCTGTACACGAACCCGCTGCTGATCGTCTGGCCGGCCACCGCAATCGGGCTCACCCTGATCGCCCTGACCCTGCTGGCCAACGCGCTGCGCGACGAGCTCGAGCGCGCGAGCGGGCCCGCGAAGCGCAGCCGGGCGAACGCCGGCAAGAAAAGCACGACGGCGCCCTCCGCCACCGCGGGCGACGAGACCATCCGGCACGACGGCGGCGCCGCGGGCGAGGCCGTGCTGACCATCGAGAACCTTTCGGTCGCGTACCCGGCACACGGCGGCGGGACCAAGACCGTGGTGCGGGGCGTCTCTCTCACGGTCGCCAGGGGGGAAGTCCACGGCCTGGTCGGCGAGTCCGGGTCCGGGAAGACCCAGACCGCGTGGTCGGTGCTGCGCCTGCTGCCCGAGGGCGGGCGCATCGCGGGCGGCTCGATCATCTTCCAGGGCAAGGATCTGGCCGGTCTGCGCGAGCGGGAGATGGAGAAGCTGCGTGGGCGTCGCATCGCCTACATCCCGCAGGAGCCCATGTCCAACCTCGACCCCTCGTTCACCATCGGGTCCCAGCTCGTCGAACCCATGACGATCTGTCTCGGCATCTCGAAGAAGGAGGCCACCGAGCGGGCGCTCAAGCTGCTCGCAAAAGTGGGCATCCCGAACCCGCAGCGGACCTTCGACTCCTATCCGCACCAGGTCTCGGGCGGCATGGCCCAGCGCGTCCTCATCGCGGGGGCGGTCTCGTGCGAACCCGACCTGCTCATCGCCGACGAGCCCACCACGGCCCTGGACGTCACCGTCCAGGCCGAGGTCCTCGACCTGCTGCGCGACCTGCAGTCCGAGCTCAACATGGCCGTCATCCTCGTCACGCACAACTTCGGCGTCGTGGCCGACCTGTGCGACCGGGTGTCGGTCATGCGACTCGGGCGGATCGTGGAGACCGGGCCCACTCGGGCCATCTTCAAGGACCCCCAACACCCCTACACCCGTGAGCTCCTCGGCGCGATCCTCTCCGAGGCCACCCCGCGCGGCCCGCTCGAAACCGTGGCTCCCGCTGCCGCACCGTCCCACAAGGAGGCGATCCGATGAACGAGCCGCTGCTGGACATCCAGAACGTCGCCGTCGACTACCCGTCCCGCCGGTTCCGCGCCAGGCCGTTCCGGGCCCTGCAGGAAGTCTCCCTCGACGTGCACCGCGGGGAGTGCGTGGGCCTCGTCGGCGAGTCGGGCTCGGGCAAGACGACCCTCGGCCGTGCCGTGCTCGGCCTGGCCCCTGTCACCGCGGGCAAGATCCTCTTCCGTGGGCAGGACATCGCCCATGCGCACCGCGGACGACGGCGCGAGCTCGCCGCGGATATCCAGGTCGTCTTCCAGGATCCCTACACCTCGTTGAACCCGTCCCTGACAGTCGAGCAGATCCTCGCCGAGCCGCTCACCGTGCGGAACACCCCGCGCGCGGAGGCGCAGAAGCGCATCCGGGACCTGTTCGAGATGGTCCGGCTGCCCGCCGACGCCGGCTCCCGCCTCCCGCGCGAGTTCTCGGGCGGCCAACGCCAGCGCATCGCGATCGCCCGGGCTCTCGCGCTCAAGCCGGCCCTCATCGTGTGCGACGAACCGGTCTCCGCCCTCGACCTCTCCACCCAGGCCCGCGTGCTCGAGCTCTTCAAGGACATCCAGGAGCAGACCCACGTCGCCTACCTCTTCGTCTCGCACGACCTCGAGGTCGTCAGGCATATCAGCCACCGCGTCGCCGTCATGTACCACGGGGAGATCGTCGAATTCGGCAACGGCGACCAGGTCACGGCGCGCCCGCAACACCCCTACACCCAGAGGCTGTTCTTCGCCGCGCCCATCGCCGACCCGGACGCCCAGGCCCAGCGCCGCGAAGAACGCCACCGCCTGCTCGCAGCGCAAGGCGCCTGAGCCACCTCCATCGACTGTCCCCATCGGCTCCCCGTAACTGTCGTCTTGAGCCCGCAAAACGACAGTTACGGAGCAATTGATCCCTAAGAGGAGAACCCTTGACGAACATCCTGCTCATCACGGCCGACGACATGGACGGGAACACTCCCGGTTCCTTCGGCGGCCCGAACGACGCGACGCCGAACCTCGACCGGCTGGCCGCGGAAGGCATGATCTTCCGGCGCGGCCATGTGCCGGCCGCGGTCTGCCAGCCGAGCCGCTCGGCCCTCATGACCGGGCTCTGGCCGCATCGCAACGGGGCAGAGGGATTCGAGCCGATCAACGAGGGGATTGGGGTCATCAACGATCTGCTCAAGGCCCAGGGATACCTCACTGGCATTCTGGGCAAGGTCAAGCACCTCCAGCCCGTGGAGCGCTTCGGCTGGGACACCGCCGTCGACATGGCGGAACTCGGCATGGGTCGGAACCCAGAAGCCTACAAGCGCGGAACCGCGGAGTTCCTCGAGCGGGCGGCCGCGGAGGGCCGGCCGTGGTTCCTCATGGCCAACGCCCACGATCCGCACCGGCCGTTCCACGGGAGCGAGGTCGAGCGGGAGCGCTGGACCGAGGAGCAGCGCGCGCTGTACCCGGCGCCGTCGAAGGTCTTCACCGCGGACGAGGTCAAGGTGCCCGGGTTCCTCCCGGACCTGCCCGACGTGCGGACCGAGTACGCCGAATACCTCAGCTCGGCGCGCAGGTGCGACGACGTCGTCGGCGCCGTCCTGGGCGCGCTCGAGCGCTCGGGGACCGCGCAGGACACCCTCGTCGTCTTCCTCTCCGACAACGGCATGGCCTTCCCGTTCGCGAAGGCCAACTGCTACCTGCGCAGCACGCTCACGCCGCTCATCGTGCGCTGGCCCGGCGTCACCACGGCCGGCTCGGAGGACGCGGAATCGTTCGTGAACATGCTCGATCTATTCCCGACGTTCTGCGAAGCGGCCGGCGCCGAGGTGCCCGAGGGCCTCGACGGGTCATCCCTCGCGCCCCTGCTCCGCAGCCAGAACGAGGAGGGCCGGGACAGGGTCTTCACCGTCTTCCACGAGACCTCGGCCAAGAACCGCTACGAGATGCGCTGCGTCCAGGACGCCCGTTATGGCTACATCTGGAACGCGTGGGCCGACGGCGAGACGAACTACAAGGCCGAGAACATGCTGGGCCTGACGTGGAACGCGATGCTCGAGGCCTCGGCGAGCGATGCCGCCGTCAAGGCTCGGTCGGACTTCTACCTCACGCGTTCGCCTGAGGAGCTCTACGACCTCACGGTCGACGCCGACTGCCTCCACAACCTGGCCGAGAGTCCGGAGTTCTCGGACATCCTCGCGGACAAGCGGTCAACGCTCGCCCAGTGGATGACCGAGACAGGCGACCCCCTCCTGAGCGCGTTCTCGGCCAAGGCCTAGTCCCGTGAAGGGGAACGCCCGCGTGAAGCGGCCGAACATCGTGTGGATCTCCACGCATGACATCAACCCGGATCTGGGGTGCTACGCGGGGGTGTGGCCGGGGGCCGAGTACGCGGTGACGCCGCATCTGGACCGGCTCGCGGCCGAGGGGGCGCGGTTCGATGCCGCGTTCGCCTCGGCCCCGGTGTGCGCCCCGGCGCGGTCGGCCATCATGACGGGGTGCTTCCCGACGGCGATCGGGACGATGCACATGCGCACCAAGGCGGTCCCGCCGCCCGAGGTGCGCCTGCTCCCGGAGTACTTCCGGGCCGCCGGGTATTGGACCACGAACAACGTCTTCACCGACTTCCAGGTCGAGATCCCGCCCACGGTGTTCGACGAATGCTCCCCCGACGCGCACTGGCGCAACCGCCCCGACCCCAACCAGCCGTTCTTCGCAGCCTTCCACGGGATGGCTACCCACGAGTCGCAGCTCTACCTCGAGCCCGAGGCCTTCGCCGCCGCCACGCCGCACGTGGACGACGTCGACCGCCACGACCCATCGCGGGCGCCGGTGCCGCCGTACTACCCGGACACCGATGTGTTCCGGACCGCGATCGCACGCTACGCGGACCTCATCACGGAGATGGACCACTGGGTCGGGGACATCCTGGCGCAGCTGGACGAGGACGGGCTCGCCGAGAACACCATCGTCGTGTTCTGGTCCGATCACGGGCGCGGGATGCCGCGGGCCAAGCGCTGGCCGAACGAGGCCGGGTTGCGGGAGCCGCTCATCGTCCGCTGGCCCGGCAGGATCTCACCCGGAACCGTGGTCACCGACCTCGTGCACACGATGGACCTCGCCCCGACGATGCTCGCCGCCGCCGGGCTGCCCGTGCCCTCGCACCTGCACGGCGTGCCGCTGTTCGACGCCGAAGGCACCCTCGCCGAGGCGCCGAACCAGTACACTTTCGCGGGCCGCGACCGCATGGACGAGGCCGAAGATACTTCGCGCACCGTCCGCGACCCCCGCTACCGGTACATCCGCCACTATCACCCGGACCGCTCGGGCATGCCCCACATCCAGTACCCCGACCACCTCGAGACGTGGTCCGAGCTCCGACGGCTGCACGCCGAGGAGGCCAAGCAGCTCGCCCAGGGCCTCCGGCCCGACAAGCTGACCCCGCTGCAGCGCAGCCTCGTCGCCGGTTCCCGCCCCGCCGACGAGCTCTACGACCTCGCAGCGGATCCGCACGAGACCCGCAATCTCGCCACCGACCCGCACCACACCGCGGTGCTGGCCAGGATGCGGCAGGCCCTCGAAGCATGGCAAGGCCGCTACGGCGACCTCGGCCTCAGGCCGGAAGCCGAGATCATCGAGGGCTGGCGCCCCGGCGGCCGTCCTCACGCCACCGCGGCGCCCGCCGTCGTCGCCTCCCCCGAAGGCCTCGCCGCGGAATGCGCGACGGCGGGGTCCTCCATCGCGTGGACCACGGTCCCGCCACGGGAGGCGCGGGAGCAGACTCCGCTTGAGAAGATCGCGGGCCTCCCCCAGGACGACGGACGCCGATGGCGCCTGTACACCGGCCCCGTCAGAGCCGAGGCCGGCACCGTGTGGTTCCGCGCCTTCCGGCTCGGTTTCGAGGCAAGCCCCGAAGTCGCCGTCAACATCGAATCGAAGGAACACTGTGGCAACCTTGCCTGAATCGCACGCCGCGAAGCTCGCCTCCCTCTCGCTCGAGGAGAAGGCCTCCCTCACCTCTGGGGCGGACTTCTGGAACACCAAGGCCGTCCGCGGGGCGAATGTCCCGGCCATGCTGCTCACGGATGGCCCGCATGGGGTGCGGCGGCAAGCGGAGGGCGATGACCACGTGGGGCTCAACGCTAGCGTGCCGGCCACGTGCTTCCCACCCGCGGTCGCCCTCAGCTCGACGTGGGACCCCGAGCTGCTCGGGCGCATCGGAGATGCCCTCGGCAAGGAGGCGCGCGCGGGCGGCGTCTCGGTGCTGCTCGGCCCGGGGATCAACATCAAGCGATCCCCGCTCGGCGGCCGCAACTTCGAGTACCTCTCCGAGGATCCCGTCCTGACCGGCGAGCTCGGCGCCGCGCTCGTGCGCGGCATCCAGTCCCAGGGCGTGGGCGCGTCGCTCAAGCACTTCGCCGTGAACAACCAGGAGAACGACAGACTGCGCGTCAGCGCCGACGTCGACCCGAGGCCGCTGCGGGAGATCTACCTGCGCGGCTTCCAGAAGGTTGTCACCGCAGCCGAGCCGTGGACGGTGATGTGCTCGTACAACCGGATCAACGGCGTCTATGCCTCCGAAGATCGGTGGCTCCTGACGGACGTGCTCCGCGGCGAATGGGGCTTCACGGGCGTCGTCGTCTCAGACTGGGGCGCCGTCAACGACCGTGTGAAGGGCCTCGCGGCGGGCCTGGACCTTGAGATGCCCGCCGGCAGCGGCGCCACGGACGCCCAGATCGTCGAGGCAGTCAAGGGAGGGACCCTCGACGAAGCGGTCCTGGACCGCGCCGTCGCGCGCGTCCTCAAGCTCGCGGACCGCACAATGCCGGCGCGGGACGGAGGATCGGCCTACGACGTCGACGCCCACCACGAGCTAGCCCTCGAGGCGGCCCGGCGCAGCATCGTGCTGCTCAAGAATGAGGGCGGCTTCCTGCCCCTCGATCCGAAGGCCGCGGGGTCGCTCGCCGTGATCGGCGAGTACGCCCGCACCCCGCGCTATCAGGGCGGCGGCAGTTCGCTCGTGAACCCGACCCGCCTCGAGAACGCTCTCGATGCGATCGTCGCCGCGGCGAGCGCGAGCGTGGCCTTCGCGCCCGGCTACCGCCCGGGCGAAGACGCCCCCGACGCCGAGCTCATCTCCGAGGCCGCCGAGGCCGCCACGGCAGCGGACACCGTCATCCTATTCCTGGGCTCCGAGCTCGAGTCCGAGGGCTACGACCGCACGGGCATCGACCTGCCGGCCGCGCACCGCGCGCTCCTGGCCGCCGTACTCGACGCGAATCCGCGCACCGCCGTCGTCCTCTCCAATGGCGGCGTCGTCGCGACGGAGGGCTGGGACGAGCGGGTTCCTGCCCTCCTCGAAGGCTGGCTCCTCGGGCAGGCTGGCGGCCCCGCGACTGCGGACGTCCTGTTCGGGCGCGCGAACCCCTCTGGCAGGCTCGCGGAGACCATCCCCGCGCGGCTCCAGGACACCCCGGCCTACCTCGACTTCCCGGGCGAGCTCTCCCACGTCCGCTACGGCGAGGGCCTTTTCGTGGGCTACCGGCACTACGACAGCCGCGAACTCGAGGTCGCCTACCCGTTCGGGCACGGGCTCTCATACACGACGTTCGCCTACGAGAACCTCGCCCTGAGCGCGGACGACGGCGGCATCACAGTGAGCGTCGACGTCACCAACACGGGCGGGCGCGGGGGCCACGAGGTCGTGCAGGCCTACACGTCCCTGCCCGGTTCGGCGTTCGCGCGGCCCCGCCGCGAACTCAAGGGATTCGCCGTCGTCCGCCTCGAACCGGGCCAGACGGCCACGACGAGCATCCGGCTCGACCGCGACGACCTCGCCATCTACCACCCCGCGCTGGGCCGCTGGATCCTCGAGGGCGGCGACTACGCGGTCGAGGTGGGCGCTTCGTCCCGCGACCTTCGGCAGGCCGCCGTCGTCCGTCTTGCCGGGGACGACGTCACCGCGCCGCTCAGCGCGGAGTCGACCCTCGTCGAGTGGCTCGCCCACCCCGCCGGCGGGCCCGCCCTGAGCGCGGTCCTCCATGAGGCCGCGGCGGCGGGGAGCCGTTTCGCCACGCTGCTCGCGGAACCGGAGGGCCGGGCGCTCATCGGCAGCTTCCCTCTGGCCCGGCTTGCCGCGTTCCCCGGCAGCCCCCTGACCCGCGAGGACATCGACCGCCTCGCCAAGGGGGTCGAGGATGCCCAGTAGGGAACCTGTTGCCTGGGCCGCGACCACCGCGGCCGACCTGACCCGGGGAACCACCCGCAGCATCGTCCTGCGCCTGACAGGCACGCTGCACCAACGGGAAGTGACCATCGGCCAGACCGTTCCGGGGCCGTTCGGGCCTGCGCCCGGCGGCCCGTCCGACGACGACGGGCAGCTCCCGGAGCCCCATGCGTCCGGGGGAGAATCATGACGACGGGCCCTCGCATGAAGCTCAAAGAACCCCAGTGGCGACGCGAAGGCGAGATGCCGGACTACCGCTTCTCCCTCGCCAACGAGCGCACCTTCCTCGCGTGGATCCGCACGGCGACGGCCATCCTCGCGGGCGCGATCGCGGTCGACCAGCTCGCCCCGCAGATCGCCCCGACTCCCGTCCGGATCGTGCTCTGCCTCGTGCTCGCCGTCATCGGCGCGCTGCTCGCCGTCGAGGCCTACCGCCGCTGGTCGCTCCAGGAACGGGCCATGCGCCATCGCCAAGAGCTTCCGCACGCGTGGCTGCTCGTCGCGATGACCGTCGTCGTCGCGGCGGCCGGTGCCGTCATCGCCGTCCTCATCCTCGTACGGTGACCGCGCCTCCCGACGAGACCCGCGCGGCGCCGCGCGATCCGGGGCTCCAGCCCGAGCGGACCTCCCTGGCCTGGCGCCGGACCTTCCTCGCGCTGATCGTCTCGGACTTCCTCATCTGGCGCGCCTGGACCGGATCGCTCGCGCACCACGGCGGGGACATCGAAGGCTCCTCGCTCGGGCTCGGCATCGGGGCGGCGGTTGCCGCCGCCGCGACCGTCGTCCTCGGCGGCTGCATCCTCTACCGCGGCGCGAGCCTTCGCGCGGCGGCCGCGCCCCCAACGCTCCTCGTCCGGACGGCGACGACGGCGATCGTCGCCTTGGGTGCCGCGACCGTCGCCGCCATCGTCCTCGGCGGATAGCCGACCCGCCGAGCGGCGACTCTAGAAGGCGTACTGCCTCCGGAGCTCGGCCTTGCGGATCTTGCCGCTCGCCGTCCGGGGCATCTCCTCGACGAACACGACCGACTTCGGGATCTTGTACCGCGCGAGCCGCCCGTCGAGGTGCGCGCGCACGTCGTCGTCGGAAAGCTGCGCCCCTTCCCTGACGGTGATGATCGCCCTCGGCACCTCGCCCCACTTCTCATCCGGCACCCCGATCACCGCCACCGACGCGACCTGTGGAAGCTCCACGATCACGGCCTCGACCTCGGCCGGGTAGATGTTCTCGCCGCCGGAGATAATCATGTCCTTGAGCCGGTCCGACACGTAGAGGAAGCCCTCCTCGTCCCGATAGCCCATGTCGCCGGACTTGAACCAGCTCCCGTCCGCATACGAATCCCGCGTCGCGTCGGACCGGTTCCAGTACTGCTTGATGACGTTCGGCCCCGAGATCTGGATCTCGCCCACTTCCCCGGCCGCGAGGACCTCGCCGATCGGGTCGACCACGCGGATGTCCGTGAAGAAGTGCGGCAGCCCCGCCGAGCCGATCTTCTCCTGCGCACGCCCGAGCGGAAGCGTGGTCGCTCCCGGCGCGGTCTCGGTCATCCCGTAATTGTTGGAGAACCCGATCCCGCGCGCCTCATACGCGGCCAGCACGCTCGCCGGGATCGCCGAGCCGCCGCACGTGAGCTTCGTGAGCGAGCTGAGGTCCGTCGTCGCCCAGGACGGGTGCTCGGCGAGCATCTGGAACGTCGTGGGCACGCCGTTGAGCGTCGTGACGCGGTGGCGTTCGATGAGCTCGAGCGCCCGGCTCGGCTCGAACTTCTGCTCGAGCACGGCCGTGCCGCCCTTGAGGAGGATCGGCAGGAGGCCCATGTCGAGCGAGGCCACGTGGAACAGCGGCGAGATCATGAGGGAGATGTCCGTCGAGCTGAGGTCCATGTCGACGAGAACGTTGAGGCAGTTCCACGTGATGTTGCCGTGGGTGAGGAGCGCCCCCTTGGGCCGCCCAGTGGTGCCGGACGTGTAGAGGATCATCGCGCCGTCGTCGAGCGTCACGGTCTCGTCGATGGGCTCCGCGGGCGCGGCCCGCAGCGCGCGCTCATAGCGTTCGACGGCGGAGGCGGCCTCCGGCGCGGAGGTTGCCCCGGGCGCAGCGGGGGCGGCGCCGTCGTCGGGCAGGCCCGCAGCGTCGAAAGCCTCGCCGACGACAAGGCGACGCTGCACGCCCGTGCCCTCGACGGCGGCCGCGGCCAGAGCGTCGAGGAATTCGGCGTTGACGAGGAGCCGCACGCCCGCGTCGTCGAGCTGGAACTGCAGCTCGGGCGCGGCGAGCCGCGTGTTGAGCGGCACGAACACCGCGCCGAGCAGGCCGCACGCGAAGAACGTCTCGACGAAGGCCGGATCGTTCTCGCCGAGGTACGCGACCCTGTCGCCGCGTGCCACGCCACGGCGGCGCAGCGCATTGGCGAGGCGGTCGGTCCGTTCCGCGAGCTCGGCGTAGCTCACGATCTGTTCGCCCGAGATCAGGGCGGGCTTCGGCCCGGACTTCGGCCGACGCCGCTCGAGCCAGGAACCAACTCCGTTGTTGTACATGGGGACTGTCCTCCTAGCGGACGGCCGTAAGGTCATTGTCCTTCGATTCGCGGGTCAGGAGAATGAACACCGCGGAGACGAGGGACAGGGCGGCGAGGAAGCCGACGACGGCCCCCACATTGAGGCCCGATCCCTTGTAGAGCGAGCCGACGATGCCGGGCGTGAAACCGCCGCCGATGAGCGTCGCGAGCTGGTAGCCGAGCGCGGCCCCGGTGTAGCGCGACGTGGTGCCGAACTGCTCGGAGACGAACGCGGCGAACGGCCCGTAGAGCGTCGAGTGGAACACGAGCGCGAGCGTGAACGCGAGGAACACCAACCACGCGTTGCCCGTGCCGAGGAGCGCGAACATCGGGAACAGGTACGCCACGAACAGCACGAGGCCCGTGATCATGACGGGGCGGCGCCCGAAGCGGTCCGAGATGCGGCCACCGAAGAGCACGAAGGCGATCGAGATGATCGAGGCCCCAGCAAACGCGTACAGCACGCCTTGCTGCGGGGCGCCCTTCGAGACCGCGTACGTCACCGCGAATGTGGACAGGGAGACCTGGAGGCCGAAGGCGGCGGCACCCGCGAGCATGACGAAGACGAGGGCCTTGGGCCGGCGGAGCACCTCGAAGAGCGGCACCTTCCGCTTCACCGCCGTGTTCTGCTTCTCCTCCGCGGCGATGGCGGCGGCGAAGATCGGACTCTCCGAGACGCGCAGCCGGACGAAAAGCCCGACGACGAGCAGCGCGAGCGAGAGCAGGAACGGGACGCGCCAGCCCCACACGAGGAATTCCTCGCGGGGCAGCGCCGAGACGATGCCCATCATGACCGTGCCGAGGAACGCGCCCGTGGGCGCGCCCGCGTTGACGAACGACGCCGAGAATCCTCGCCGCTTCGGGTCGGAGTGCTCGAGTGCCATGAGCGCCGCGCCGCCCCATTCGCCGCCGACGGCGATCCCCTGCAGCACCCGGAGCAGGACGAGGATGACGGCGCCCCACGGCCCGATGAGGCTCGCGCCCGGGATGAGGCCGATCGCCGTCGAGGCGAGGCCCATGACCGTCATCGAGACGATGAGCATGCCCTTGCGTCCGATGCGGTCTCCGAAATGGCCGAAGATCACGCCGCCGAGGGGGCGGGCCAGGTAGCCGGCGGCGAACGTCGCGTACGCCTCGACGGCCCCGGCCCACGGGTCGGCGCCTGCGAAGAAGACCGTCGGAAAGGCGACGGCCGCTGCCGTCGCGTAGAGGAGGAAGTCGTAGAACTCGATCGTGCTGCCCAGATAGCTGGACAGGACGACCGTGCGCGCCTCTTTGCGCTGCGCGGTCTGGCTCATCTGCGTGAGCTGGGTGGTTCCAGACATGGTGGTTCCTATGGGTGGCGGGGTGGGTGAGAAGAAGGGTGGGGTGGGTGAGAAGAAGGGTGGGGTGGGTGAGAAGAAGGGTGGGGTGGGCTAGGGTGCCTACTTGTAGAACCGTGCGAGGAACTCGGCGACGACGGCGGGCCGCTCTTGGCCTTCGATCTCGATGGACGCGTTGACCTTGATCTGGGCGCCGCCCTTGACCTCGGCCACCTCGGCAATCTGGCCGACCATGCGGACCTTCGAGCCAACCTTCACCGGCGACGTGAAGCGCACGCGGTCGAGGCCGTAGTTGACCTTCGTGGTGACGCCCTCGACGTCGAAGAGCTCTCCCCAGAACGGGATGAGCAGCGAAAGCGTGAGGAAGCCGTGCGCGATAGCGGCTCCGAACGGGCCCTCCTTGGCACGCTCGGGGTCGACGTGAATCCACTGGTGGTCGTCGGTTGCGTCGGCGAAGAGGTTGACGCGTTCCTGGGTGATCTCGAGCCACTCGGTTGCGCCGAGATCAGCGCCGGACATCGTGAGGAGCTTGTCGAAGTCGACGACGAGCCGCGGCTCGATGGAACGGGGCTCGATAACGCGGGGGGTGGTCATGAGGGGTCTCCTGAGGGTTCTCGGGCGGGTAGATGTGGGGTAGGTCTCGCCGAACGCGTGGCCACCTCTCGCCGACGCGCGGCCACCTATCCCCCTTGAGTGGCCACATCTCGACTGACGCGTGGCCAGCTTTACGGAGGTGGCCACTCGTCGGGTGAGACATGGCCACGGGTTCGGTGAGACGTGGCCACTCGTCGGTGGGACGTGGCCACGGGTTCGGTGGGAGGTGGCCAGGGGTTCGGTGGGAGGTGGCCACGGGTTGGGTTAGGTGGTGAAGGCGCTGACCCCGGTGAGGGCGCGGCCGACGATGAGGGCGTTGATCTCGTGGGTGCCCTCGTACGAGTAGACGGCCTCGGCGTCGGCGTGGAAGCGGGCCACGTCGGTGTCGAGGGTGATGCCGTTGCCGCCCACAACCTCGCGGGCGAGGGCAACGGTCTCGCGCATGGCGAGGCTTGTCTGCATCTTCGCGAGGGCGGAGTCCTGGTCGCGGTAGATGCCGCGCTCCTGCTGCTCGGTGAGCCTGACGACGAGCGAGAGGCTCGCCGTCACGTTGCCGAGCATACGGGCAAGCTTCTCCTGGACGAGCTGGAACGAGCCGAGCTTCCGCCCGAACTGCTCGCGCTCCCGCACGTACTTCAGGGCGGCCTCGAACGCGCCAGCCTGGATGCCGGTCGCGATCCACGCGACGTCCGAGCGCATGGCCCGGAGCATCGCGGCGACGTCCTTGAACGAGTTGACGTTGTGGAGCCGATCCGACTCGGTGACACGCACGCCACTGAGCGTGATGTGCGCGTTCTGCATCATGCGCAGGGCCGTCTTGCGGTGGATCTTCTCGACGGCGACGCCGCGCGCCTCCCGCGGGACGAGGAACGCCTTGACCTGGCCGTCGGCGACGTCGCGGGCGAAGACCGCGAGGACGTCCGCGGTGGCGGCCCCGCCGATCCAGCGCTTCGCGCCGTCGATCATCCACTCGCCGCCGTCACGCCGGGCCGTCGTCGCCAGCCCGCCCGCGATGTCCGAGCCGTGCTCGGGCTCGGTGAGGCTGAAGACCCCCTTGAGCGAGAAGTCGACGACGCGCGGCATCCACTCGCGCTGCTGCTCCGGCGACGCTCCGACGCGGATCGCCGTGCGGAAGAGGCCGGCCTGAGCGGTGTAGAACGTCGCGAGTGACGCGTCCGTTCGGGCGAGCTCGAAGATCCTGAAGCCGTGGTAGATGCCCCTTGCTGACTGTCCGTCAGAGGTGAGTTCCGCCGGCTCCATGAGGTCCAAATCGATGAGGGGCTGCCGCAGTTCCTCGGGGAACTCGCCGCGCTCCCAATACTCGCCCAGAAGCGGTCGGGCCTTCTCATCGAGGAACGTCCGGAGTCGGCCGAGCACTCGGCGCTCGTCGTCCGTGAGGAGGGACTCGGCGTCGTACCAGTCCGCCACCTCGTAAAGGCGAGTCTCCTGACCCGAGGCAAGCGTCGTCGTGCTCATCTCATGCCCCCAGCCCGAGCACGCGCACGGCGTTGCCTTTGAGGATCATGGGGCGCACCTCGTCCTTGAGCGGGAGGTCGGCGAACGCGCCAAGCCACTTCTGCGGGGTGATGAGGGGGAAGTCGGTGCCGAAGAGGACCTTGTCCTGGAGGACGGAGTTCGAGGCCTTCACGAGCGACTCCGGGAAGTACTTCGGCGACCACCCGGAGAGGTCGATGAAGACGTTCGCCTTGTGGGTCGCGATCGAGTTCGCCTCCTCCTGCCACGGCACGGATGGGTGCGCCATGATCAGGGTGAGGCCGGGGAAGTCGGCGGCGACGTCGTCGAGCAGGAGCGGGTTCGAGTACCGCAGCTTGATCCCGTGCCCGCCCGGAAGCCCCGCGCCCATGCCGTTCTGGCCCGTGTGGAAGATCGCCGGGAGGCCGAGGTCCTGGAGCGCGTCCCACAGCGGGTAGAACTCCTCGCTCGAGGGGTCGAAGCCCTGCAGGGACGGGTGGAACTTGAACCCGCGAGCGCCGAGCTCGAGGGCCTGGTGCTTCGCGCGGGCGATCGCCTCCTCCCCCATGCGCGGGTCCACGGACCCGAACGGGATGAGGACGTCGTTGTGACGCGCCGCGCCCTCGATGAGCTCCTTGATGCTGTTGGGCTCGTGGCGGAGCTGGGTCCGCGCGTCGACGGTGAAGACGACGGCGGCCATGTTCAGCTCGCGGTACGTGTCCGCGATCTTGTCCAGGCTGGGCGAGCGGTCCTCGGCCTTGAAGTACTTCGCCGAGGCCTCGGTCAGCGCGGCCGGGAGGGAGGCGTGGCCGCAGGAGTCCACCTCGAGGTGGACGTGCATGTCGATCGCGTCGAGCTTCTCGACGTCGATCCCCAGCTCGTAGCGAGGCATGGTCAGCGAACCTGTGCGGGCGCGGGCTGGAGGTCCTCCGGCAGCGGCAGGAATTCCTCGCCCACGCTCTGCAGGTGGGCGCCGATGATCTCCGCGCCCTGCTCCTGGAGCACCTCGTACGTCCAGCCTCCCTCGCGGTAGTCCGTCGTCGCCGGCTCGGGGTGGGTCCAGACCTGGAGGCGGTCCCCGCCCGTCCCGATCGCCTGGCCCGTGATGCGGGCGGCCTCGTCGGAGGCGAGGTACGCGATGAGGCCCGCGACGTCGTCGGACGTTCCGAAGCCGAGGTCATGCCGGAAGAACCGCGGCATGGCCTCGCCGCGCTCGTCGGCCTCGACGGCCTTGGCGAAGTACGGGACCGTCTTGGTCATCGCGGTCGCGGCGACGGGGATGACGGCGTTGACCGTCACGCCACTCTTTTTCATTTCCAGCGCCCACGTGCGCACCATGCCGACGATGCCCGCCTTGGCGGCGGCGTAGTTGGTCTGGCCGAAGTTGCCGCGCTGGCCCGTCGGAGAGCCGATCGTGATGATCCGGCCTTGGACGTTGTTGGCCTTGAAGTACGCGAACGCCTCGCGGACGCACGTGAACGTGCCGCGGAGGTGGACGTTGATGACGAGGTCGAAGTCCTCGTCCGTCATCTTCAGGAGGCTCTTGTCGCGGAGGATTCCCGCGTTCGTCACGAGGATGTCGAGGCGGCCGAACGCGGCAACCGCGCCATCGACGAGCGCCTTCGCCGCCTCCGACGAGCCGACCGGGACGACGACGGCGGTCGCCTTGCCGCCGTCGGCCTCGATCTGCGTCACCGCGGCGGCCGCGGTCTCCTCGTTGACGTCGTTGACGACGACGGCGGCGCCCTGCCGCGCGAGCTCCCGGGCGTAGGCGAGGCCGAGGCCCTGCCCGCTTCCGGTGACGATCGCTACCTTGCCTGCCAGGCTCATTCCGTGCTCCCTTGCACTCGTGCTGCTCAGCCGTTGGCGCCCGGCGTTCCGGACGTGAGACCCTTTGTCACAGTCCATGAAAAGACCGATCGTTGAAAATGTCAATGAGTTATTTTTTGAACCTGTTGGAGGTGGGCCTGTGAGCGGTCACGACGAGGTGGTGATTCCGCGGCTCGCCGAGGGAGCTGTGGCCAACGACATCGGACTCCTGCTCGCGAAGCTGAGGGCCGCGGGGTCCGAATTCAACAACAAGGCCCTGGCCGAGTTCGGGCTGCGCGAGCGGTCGTATTCGGTGCTGCGGCTCGCATGCAGCGGCCTCGAGCCCACCCAGCGCGAGCTCGCGGACTTCCTCGCGCTGGACCCGAGCCAGATCGTGGCCCTCGTGGACGATCTCGAGGGGCGCGGGCTCGTGTCCCGGGAGCAGGGACGGACGGACCGGCGGCAGAAGATCGTGCTCGCGACGCCCGAGGGCGAGCGCCTCCACGCCACGGCCGAGGCCGCGATGCAGGAATGCGAGGCCAGGCAGTTCTCGACGCTTACTGCGGATGAACTCGCAACCGTCAGAGCGCTCCTGCGAAAGGCCCTCTGGGGCTAAGCCTCGCCGCCCGGATCGGATACGCCCCGGCCGGGGGCGCCGAGATGCAAGACGCAGTGCTCGATCAGGTCCTTCGCCAGGCCCGATATCGTGACGCCCCGCGGGTGCGCGACGAGCACTGAATTGGTTCCGGTTTCCTGGGCAATCGGAAGATACCTCAGCGGCAGGTGTTCGCTGCTCTCGTCCACTGGCTCCATGAGCAGCGAGTAGGCCAGATTCCGGCCCACAATGGCGCGGATCGTGTGAACGCTCGAACTGCGGTAGACGACGTTCGGCTCGACGCCGAAGCGTCGCAGCATGGCCTCATTCAGGTACGAGGCGGGCTCCACGTTCAGCAGGGCCGCCGGGTAGGGCGCGAGCTCTCGCAAGTCGATGGTGGCCCTGCTCGCCAGCGGATGGTCGGGCGAGAGCGCCACGAGGAATTCCCGCCTGCGCAGCAGCACGGTCTCAGCCTCCGGGTGTCGTTGGGCTTCGTAGATGAAGCAGACATCGATCTGGCCGCGCAGCATCTTCTCCTGGATCTCGGGGCCGGAGCCCTCCACGAAGTCCAGGGTCACGTTCGGATGCCTGCTTGCAAAGAACTCCGCCATCTCTGGAAGCACCAGTGTCGAGAGCGTGCTGAAGCAGCCCACCGTGAAGGTGCCGGAGTAGCCTTCGGCGCCGGCGTCCACGGCGTCGATCAGATGCCGGGCCTCGCCGAGGAGGGCGCGGGCGCGGGTTGCGGCGATACTGCCGACGGGCGTGAGGTACACGCCCTTGGACTTGCGCCTGATGATGAGCTGCGCGCCGAGGGCGGACTCCAGTTCCTTGAGAGCCAGACTGATGCCTGCCTGCGAGACGTGGCATTTGAGGGCGGCCTGAGTGATGGATTGGGACTCCGCGACGGCCACGAAGTACTCGAGCTGGCGCAGCGTCATTTCCTTCATAAGGAAATCTTAGGTTGTCTCCGAAATCTATTTGTTTTACATCTCATGGGACGTAGATCACGCTGGACGCACGGACCATCTACAGCACACGAAGGAGTGGCGTGAACGCGTCCAACCCACGACTTGGGCCACATGTGGTGGCCTTGGGCACCGCCGGAGGCCCCCGCTGGTGGAACTCGCCCGGCGGAAGCCAGCGCAGCGGGATCAGCACCGCCGTCGTCATCCAGGAACGCGTCTACCTCGTGGACTGCGGGCAGGGCACGGGGCGGCAGCTGAAAAACGCCGGCCTGGGCATGGACCAAGTGCGGGGCCTCTTCATCACGCATCTGCACTCGGACCACACGGTCGATCTCGCGTCCATGATTCTGTTCGGCCAGTTCGAGCGGAAGAATCCTGCGCTCGAGCCCATCCGGGTGTTCGGGCCCGGCCCGCGCGGAAAGCTTCCCCCGCTTTCCACCCGCGCTGAGTCCGTCCCGGACGTGGTGGCGCCGGCCAATCCCGGCCCCGGCATCGAGGAGCTGTTTGACCTGCTGTCCGCCGCCTACGCCACGGACATCAACGACCGGATTTTCGATTCCCTCACCCGGCCCCCGTCCACGCATTTCGATGTCCACGACATCGTGCTCCCGGAAGGGACGGGCTTCGACCCGAACGACAACGTCTGTCCGGACATGGAGCCGTTCACCATCTTCGAGGACGATCTCGTGGAAGTCACCGCGATCCTCGTGTCCCACCACCCCACGGCCCCGGCCTTCGCCTTCCGCTTCGACTCTGCCGAGGGCTCCGTGACCATCTCCGGGGACACCGCTCCCTGCCGGAACCTCGTCCGCCTCGCCCAGAGCACGGACCTCCTGATGCACGAGGCCATCGACCTCGAGATCATCGCCGCCCAGTACACGGACCAGGCCCTCATGAAGGCCACCATGGACCACCACCGCCGCGCCCACACGACCGCACGGCAGGCCGGTGACCTCGCCACACAAGCCGGCGCCCGTTCACTCGCGCTGCACCACCTGGTTCCCGCGTCCGCCCCCGCCGAATCCTGGCTCACGGCGCGCGAGACCTTCGCCGGCCAGATCTTTGTGCCGGACGACCTTGAAGCCATCTCCTTCGCCGCAGCACCCCGCACTACCTCCGACACCGCCGTCGAACCCGCAAAGGCCATCTCATGACGACAGACAGCACGCAGCACCCGATTGCGCCAACGGCGCCGGTCCCTGACCCATCAGGGGTCGATCCCCGCGAAATGCGCAAGATCCTGACTTCGAGCTTCCTCGGCACCGCGATCGAGTACTACGACTTCATCCTCTATGCCACGGCAGCGAGCCTCGTGTTCAACAAGGTGTTCTTCACCGGCGTGGACGAGAGCCTGGGCCTCATGCTCTCGTTCACCACCCTGGCCGCCGGGTACGTGGCCCGCCCGCTGGGAGGCTTCATTTTCGGCCATCTCGGCGACAAGCTCGGCCGCAAGGCCATGCTGGTGGTCACCGTCGTGATGATCGGCGTGGCGAGCGTGCTGATCGGCATGCTTCCCACAACGACCCAGATCGGCGTCGCGGCACCCATCCTGCTCGTGTTCCTTCGCGTTGTGCAGGGCATCGCCGTGGGCGGCGAATGGGGCGGCGCCATGCTGCTGGCCTTCGAGCATTCCAAGAAGAAGAGCCGCGGCTTTGCGGCCTCCTTCGCCTACATGGGCGCGCCCGCCGGAACCATCATCGCGACCCTCGTGCTGAGCGCCATGTCCACCCTGCCCAAGGGCGACTTCCTGGCCTGGGGCTGGCGCGTTCCCTTCCTCTTCAGCGCCGTCTTGGTGGCGGTGGGGCTGATCATCCGGCTCAAGGTGTCCGAGTCCCCCGCGTTCAAGGAACTGGCCAAGGCCAAGCCGGTCAAGGTCCCGGCCGCCGAGGTCATCACCAAGCACCCCCGCAGCTTCTTCATTTCCGTCTTCGCGGGCATCGCAGGCCAGGCCGCGCAGGGCCTCATGGGAGCCTGGGCCATCTCCTACGCCGTGGAGCAGGCCACCCTCGCCCAGACTTCGGTTCTGAACGTCAAGGCGCTCACCGGCGTGGCCACGATCGTCATGATCATCGCCGCCGCGCGCCTGAGCGACCGGATTGGACGCAAGAAGGTGATGCTCGGCGGCACCGTCGCCGCCATGATTCTCGCGTTCCCGATCATGTGGCTCATCGAGGCGGGATCCATCTGGGGTTTCCTCCTGGCCCTGTTCCTGGGTCTGAGCGTGATCCAGGGCTTCACCGCCGGCCCGTATGGCGCGTTCGCCGCCGAGCTGTATCCCGCCAGCATCCGCTACAGCGGCACGTCCATCGGCTACCAGCTGGCCAGCACCCTGGGAGCGGGCTTCACCCCGCTCATCGCAACCGGTCTCGTGATCGCCGCCGGCGGCTCGCTCTGGATGGTCGCTGGGGCGTGGATCGGGTTCTCGGCGCTCACCGCCGTCGCGCTGCTTTTCGCCAAGGAAGGAAAGGACAGGTAGCTGATCAAGGGCTCCTCGCCCACTAAGTTGCCACCACCTTGCCGTCCTGAATCAGGTAATCAAGATGTTCGCTGATGTCTGCGAGCACAGAAACGTCAGCCAGCGGGTCGGCATCCAGCACCAGCATGTCTGCATCGGCACCCGGTGCGACAACGCCGATCTCGCCTTCACGCTCAAGCAGCTGGGCCGCCGTCGTCGTGGCCGAGCGGATGGCGTCAATGGCGGGTTGGACCTTGCCGAGGAGGCGGAACTGCTCGTTCTGATGCCGATGCATGCCACCGAGCAGGTCTGAGCCAAAGGCCATTTTGACGCCGGCTTCATGCGCCCACGCGATGGCTTCCAGTCCCGTGGTCAGGACGGTGTCAACCTTGTTCCACATCTCCTCGGACAGGCCGAATTCCTTGCCCTCCTCCTTGAGTGCCCAGTACGTGACCAGGGTTGGAACCAGGAAGGCGTCCTTTTCGAGGAATAGCCGAAGACTCTCCTCGTCGAGCAGGTTGCCATGCTCGATTGACCGCACGCCGGCTTCGAGCGCCCTATTAATAGCCCGCGCAGTGTAGGCGTGGGCGGCGACATAGCGGTTAGCCGCTTCCGCCTCTTCCACGGCAGCGCGCATTTCCTCCATGGAGTACTGGGTGGAGTCGATGCGGTCCGTGGGTGACGACACACCTCCGGAAGCCATGATCTTGACATGGTGGGCGCCCTTGCGCAGCTCGTCGCGGGCGGCCGCGCGGACCGCGTCCACGCCGTCCGCCACTCGGCCAATGCCACAGCAACCGCGGCCATTGGGGTCATGGTCCTCGCCAGGAAGGCGCATGTCGCCATGACCGCCGGTCTGGCTGAGTGCCTTGCCGCAGAAGTGCAGTTTGGGGCCTTCCAGCAAGCCTTCTTTCTGGGCCAGCGCGAGGCCGAAATCCGCTCCGGATAGATCGCGAACGGTAGTGAAACCGCGCCGGAGCATCTCGCCCATGATCTTGGCCGTCTGCGCATACACGTACGACGCCGGGGTCCAGGTCAGGGAGCGGAAGTCAGCGCTGGATGCCACGACGTGGACGTGGGCGTCGATGAGGCCAGGGATGACGAACTTCCCGGAGCCGTCGATGACCCTGGCGTCCGTTGGGGCGTCGGCATCTGCCGCCACGCTGCGGATCTTCCCGTCAACGCTGACGACGTCGGCTGTTGAGTAGGTGCCCGCGTGCACGTCCAGGACGCCCGCGTTGCGGATGACAATCGGGGTGGTGCCGCTCATGACTGAAGGGCGTCCTTCCGTGTTGCTTCGTTGGTGTCTACTTGGTGGCTGAAGGCGGCGGCGAGTTCCGCCGCACTGGCGGCCACCGTCGTCGTCGCTGTTTCTACGCTCTGCGGCGTGTAGCGGCCCTCAGCGTCCAGCAGCGCGAGGACGCCAACGACGTCGCCTTCCTTGAGGACGGGGATGTTGATGACACCGCCGCAGCCGAGCGACTGGATGAGTTCGACGTCGGTGAAGACCTCCCTGAGTCCGTCGAGATCTGCCGCCAGGAAGGGCTTCTTGTCAGCGATGACTGTGCCGAGCCATCCCGGGGACATCTCCACCGTCTTCTCCGCACCCAGCGGATAGGCGTCCGGGTGGCTGGTGAAGACCCTGCGGAGCGCCGATCGTTCGGGGATCCATTGGAGGGCCGTGAAAAGGATCACTCCGGGGTCCTGTTGGAGGGATTCGAAGGCTTTTTGGAATGCAGTTGTCACTTGCCGCTCGATTCCACCGGGGTTGCGTCATGCTCGGCACGGGCGTTGATGTCCTCAAGCGACTTGCCCGCGGTAGAGGCGCCGAAAATGACGACTCCCAGGACGCCGACGATGAGAACCACGGTGGTCATGGTGAAGACGCCGCCGAAGCCCAAGGCGACAGAGAAGATGCCGATGATCGACGGCGCCAGGATGCTTCCGATGCGGCCAACCGCGCTCGCCAGCCCGACGCCGGTGGCACGCATCCACGTGGGGAACAACTCGGGTGTGTACGCGTAGACCCCTGCGTAGGTTCCATTGAGGAAGAAAGACAGCGTTGCCGCAGCCAGCAGGATCATGCCGGGATCGCTGGACTGGCTAAGCCAAAAGGCGCTGACCGCGGAGCCGGCCAGATAGAGGGCAATGGTGTTCTTGCGGTCAATTCGGTCGCAGAGCCACGCGGCGGAGAAGTAACCGGGGATCTGCGCGAGGTAAATGATGATCGAGAACTCGAAGCTCTTGGTCACCGTAATGCCGCGGCCCACCAGAAGCGTGGGGATCCAGGAGAAGAAACCGTAGTAGGAAAACGTGATCACGAACCAGATCAGCCAGATCACCGCAGTACGGCGACGCAGGGCACGGGACCACATGAACTTGAGCGCGTTCCACACTGTGATCTTCTGCTGGTGCGTGGCGATGTCCTCCGCGGCTGGCTCCAACGGCGTGAGCGGCTTGTTGGTGGCCTTGGCCACGCTGTCCTCGAAGCGCGCCACCACGCGCTCGGCTTCTTCCGTGCGGCCTTGGCTGATCAGGTAGCGGGGAGATTCGGGAAGGCTGCGACGCCACCACAGGAGCAGCAAGATGGGAATGGCCGTGATGACCTGGGCCCAACGCCAGCCGTCGGCACCCATCGGGACCACAAACCGGCCGATCAAGGCCGCGCCCACGAAGCCGAAGGAGAAGAAGCCGGCGAGGGTGCCGATGAACCAGCCGCGGCGCTTGGGCGGGATGAACTCAGACAGGAATGGAGCGATGATGACGCTCTCGGCACCGGCGCCCAAGCCTGCAAGGACCCGTGCAACCAGGAAGACTCCAAAGTTCGGAGCCAGCGCGGCAACTACGGACATCACTGCGTAGAAGGCCAGGGCCCACATCATCACTTGCTTGCGGCCAAAGCGGTCGCCGAGCCAGCCGGCCAGGATGGCGCCGAAGAAGAAGCCAAGCGGGGCGGCTGAACCAACCAAGCCGAGGCTGGCGTTGCTGAGGCCCCAGAGTTCCTGGATGCGCGGCAGCAGGAACGCCACCACCGCGCCATCTATGCCGTCAAAGGAGTAGCCAAAGCCCCCAATGAGGAGAAGCTTGTAGTGTGGTCGACTGAGTGACAACCGGTCCAGTCGTGCGGTAAGGGACATGTGATTCCTGCCAGTTTGGGCGGAGTTGTACATTTTTAGAAATATGCACAAGTCTGTGCAGACGTCTTGAAGGTATGTCCCGGGTGTGAGGTAGGTCAATAGGTGAAACACGAAGTTAACGCTTCGACGTTGACCGAGTGGTTGGACAGCCGTGTGCAGGGCCGCAAGCTGGCGGCACGGCAGATACAGGTCATCGGCATCCTCCGCTCCCAGCCCAGGCTGGCGTCCTACGGATCTGTCAGCGACATCGCGGCCGCGGCTTCCTCAAACGCATCCACCGTGACAAGAACCGCGCAAACGCTGGGGTTCAAGGGCTGGGCGGACTTTCAGTTCGAGCTGCGCTCCCGCTTCCTGGCGTCCCTCAGTGCCGTGGAAGTGGCGGCGGAGCACAACGGGCACATCAGCAGCCCAGCCCAGACGGCAATAACGACGGACCGCACCAACCTGGCGCATCTCGAGCGGACCCTCGACATGGACACCGTGCACTCCATTGCACAGGCCATCGCAGGCGCTCGGCAGACGCTGATCATCGCCGCGGGAAGCTACGCGATTCCCGGAAAGGCGCTGGAACACAACGCCATCATTGCCGGGTACAACGTCAGGTTGCTGGACGCCGACGTAGCGGCATTGACGAACGCCGTGGCCCGGCTTACCCCGCACGATCTTGTGATTGCTATCAGCCTGTGGCGCGTCTACGACAGCACTCTCCGCGCCGTGGAATTTGCCCACAACGTCGGCACACCCATTGCCTCGATCACGGACAGCGCAGGTTCACCAGTGGCTGCGCACGCCGCACACCGGATCGTCGTGCCCACGGAGAGCGCGGGCTTCTTCCCATCATTGACGGGAGCTGTATCTGCAGCACAGGCGATCACCGTGGAACTGGCAACGCTGGACCGCGACAAGTCAAACCAGAACATCGCCGCGTCCGAGCGCGCATGGGATCAACTGCGGATCATGCACCCGCGGTCGAGTTCGTAGCGCGGTCCAGTTGCGTCCGGGCTGGTGCCTAGCTCTGTCCCCCGAGCCTCTCCACGAGTTCGAGCCCCTTCTCGGCCCACGCGATCTCCACCTCTGCCCGCGCGATCATGCCCTCGTAGGCGAAGACCTTGTAGGCCGTGATCCGCTCGGCCTCCTCATCGGATTTGCCCTCGATCCGCCTGGCGAGGGTCGGGTTGGAGTGGTCGCGGAGCGTGCGGATCATCTCCTCCCAGTCGGCGATCCGAGCCGAGTGGTACTCAATGTGGGCGCGGAAGAAGTCCGCTGACGCCGCCGGCTCGGCCCATTCGAGGTACGCGGCGCGCAGCCGCACGGGATCGCGTTCGCGCTGGTACTCGGGCGGCGTGTTGAGCCACTCCTGGAAGGACTCGACGCCCGCGTCCGTGATCGAATAGCGCTTCTTGGTGCCGCGCTTGCCCCACGGCACGGTCTCACCACTGATCAGTCCGTCCTGTTCCATCCGCCGCAGTTCGGGGTAGATCTGCGAGTCCGGCGCGTGCCAGACGTAGCCGACCGAGGTCTGGAAGTTCTTGTAGACGTCGTAGCCGGTCATGGGCTGCGACGTCAGCATCGCCAGGAGGGCGTTCCTGAGGCTCACCCGGCTACCTTATCTGCCTCTTGAAACTATCTATCTCCATAGATAGAGTGTGTCTCACCTCACCATCTATCTATGGAGATAGATAGTTGTTTGCCCGCCAATGGCGGCGGGCAGGAAGGACCGTCATGTCTCACCCGACCTCCACGACCAACAAGACCCTCTCGCACCCGCTCAACGCCTGGTACGTCGCGGGCTGGGACTACGAACTCACCCGCAAACCCCTCGCACGCACGATCGCCAACCGGCCTCTCGCGCTCTTCCGCACCGAGGACGGGCGGCCGGTCGCGTTGGCAGACGCGTGCTGGCACCGCCTCGCACCCCTGTCGATGGGCAAGACCGTGGGCCGCGACGAGATCCAATGCCCGTATCACGGCATCACCTACAACTCCGCGGGCCGCTGCACGTCGATGCCGGCGCAGGAGACCATCAACCCCTCGGCCACGGTGCCCTCGTTCCCGATCGTCGACCGCTACCGGTTCGCGTGGGTCTGGCTCGGCGACCCCGAGAAGGCCGACCCCGCGCTCATCCCGGACATGCACCAGATGAGCTCGCCGGAATGGGCAGGCGACGGCGAGACCATCTATGCCCCCTGCAACTACCAGCTCGTGCTCGACAACCTCATGGACCTCACGCATGAGGAGTTCGTCCACTCCTCCTCGATCGGCCAGGAGGAGCTGAGCGCCTCCGACTTCAAGGTCACCCACGACGAGCGCACCGTGACCGTTGCCCGCTGGATGTTCGACATCGAGGCCCCACCGTTCTGGCTCAAGAACATGCGGGACAAGTTCCCGGGCTTCGAGGGCCGCGTGGACCGCTGGCAGATCATCCACTTCGAGGCGCCGTCGACCATCACCATCGACGTCGGCGTCGCCAAGGCCGGGACCGGAGCGGCCGACGGCGACCGCGGCCAGGGCGTCAACGGCTACGTCATGAACACCATCTCTCCCGAGACGGACAAGACGTGCCACTATTTCTGGGCGTTCATGCGCAACTACTGCCTCGACAGCCAGCTCATCACGACGCAGCTCCGAAACGGCGTGCACGGGGTCTTCGGCGAGGACGAGGCCATGCTCAAGGCCCAGCAAGAAGCCATCGACGCGAACCCGGACTACGAGTTCTACAGCCTCAACATCGACGCGGGTGGCATGTGGGTCCGCAGGCTCATCGAGCGCATGCTCGAGGCCGAGGGACGCCTCGCCGCGACCCAGGAGCCCCAGCCGGCTCGAGTCGGCGCCTGAGCCATGGCCGCCAATTCGAGCACGGTCTGGCAGCGCGGGCGCATCGTCGAGCTCCGCGACGTCGCCCAGAACATCCGGCGCATCGTCATCGAGCCCGAGACCCCGGTCCGGGCCGCTCCCGGCACCCACGTCGACGTCGCCGTCGTCCTCAACGGCGCGCGCGAGGTGCGCTCCTATTCCGTCGTGGATTCGGACGACGGCGGCACGCGCCTTGCGCTGTCCGTGTTCCGGACGCCGGCGTCGCGTGGCGGCTCGGTCTTCATGCACGGGCTGGCCGAGGGCGACGAGGTCGAGCTCACCCAGCCGATGCAGAACTTCCCCCTGCGCGTCGGCGCCGCCCGCTACGTCGTCCTTGCGGGCGGGATCGGCGTCACGGCCGTCTTGGGGATGGCCCGCGTGCTGGCCCGGATCGGTGCCGACTACCGGTTCGTCTACGCGGGGCGCAGCCGCGACGCGATGGCGTACCTCGACGAGCTCGTCGCCGAGCACGGCGACCGGATCGAGGTCCACGTCGACGCCGAGGGCACCCCGCTCGACGTCGCGTCCCTCGTTGGCGGGCTCGACGTCGACACAGAGCTGTACATGTGCGGCCCGATCCGGCTCATGGACGCCGTGCGGCGCGCCTGGCGGGACTCCGGGCTCGACCTGCCGAACCTCCGCTACGAGACCTTCGGGAACAGCGGCTGGTTCGACCCCGAGGAGTTCGTGGTCCGGATCCCCCGCCTCGGCCTCGAGGCCGTGGTGCCGAAGCACCGCTCCATGCTCGAGGCCCTCGAAGCGGCCGGGGCGGACCTCATGTTCGACTGCCGCAAGGGCGAATGCGGCCTGTGCGAGGTGGACGTTCTCGAGCTGACCGGGGACATCGACCACCGCGACGTCTTCTACAGCCAGCGCCAACAGGAGGCCTCGGCCAAGATGTGCTGCTGCGTCTCCCGCGTCATCCCCAAAGACCCCATCGGTTCCGGCACCGTCGCTCGCGAGAACGGTCGCGCCGTCGTCACCATCGAGGTGAGTTGAACCATGACCACTGATATCCGGGCGCGCATCGAGGCGTCGCCCATGCGCGCGGGCCAGTGGACCGTCGTCGTCCTCTGCACGCTGCTGAACGCCGTCGACGGGTTCGATGTCCTCGCCATGGCGTTCACGTCAGCGCGCGTGTCGAAGGACTTCGGCCTCAACGGCAGCCAACTCGGCCTCCTGCTCAGCGCCGGGCTCGTCGGCATGGCCCTCGGCTCCCTGCTGATCGGGCCTATTGCCGACAGGACCGGGCGGCGCCCGATGCTCCTCGTCTCCGTCGGGACCTCCGCGGCAGGCATGCTGCTTTCCGCGACCGCCGTCGGCGCCGTCCCGCTCGGACTGTGGCGGGTCGTCACGGGGCTCGGCGTCGGCGGCATCCTCGCCTGCACCAATGTGCTCGTGAGCGAGTTCTCGTCCAAGCGCTCGCGCAGCCTCGCCATCAGCATCGTCACGGCGGGCTACGGGGTCGGGGCGACCCTCGGCGGCGGCGCAGCCGTGTGGCTCCAGGCCCAGTTCGGCTGGCATTCCGTCTTCCTCGGCGGCGGCCTCGTGACGCTCGTCCTCCTAGCCCTCACGTTCGGATTCGCGCCGGAGAGCGTCGACTTCCTCGTCACGCGGCGGCCGCGCGGGCACGAGGCCAAGCTTGAGCGGCTCGCGCGCCGTCTCCGGCTTGCGGACGGCGCCGTGGCAGAAGAAAGCCCGACGACGACGCCCCTCGCCTCGGGCGCCCCGCCTCGCAATCCGCTCGTGCGCCTGTTCGACGTCGCCAACCGCCGCACGACGCTCGTGGTGTGGCTCGCCTTCTTCGCCGTCATGTTCGGCTTCTACTTCGTCAACAGCTGGACTCCCAAGCTTCTCGTCACAGCCGGGATGACCGAGAGTCAAGGAGTAGTGGGCGGCCTCACGCTCACCCTCGGAGGCACCGTCGGCTCGGTCCTCTTCGGCGCATTCGCAGCCAGATGGGCCAGCCGGTCAGTCATGATCTGGTTCACGGTCCTCGGCGCCCTCGCGACCGCCGTCTTCATCTCCGCCGCGGGCATCCTCGCCCTCGCGTTCTCTGTCGGCGTCGTGCTCGGTGCCCTCATCAACGGCTGCATCGCGGGCCTGTACGTCATCACGCCGTCGGTCTACCCGACGGCCATCAGGAGCACCGGCGTGGGCTGGGGCATCGGAATCGGCAGGGCCGGCGCGATCCTCGCGCCGACAGCCACGGGGGCTCTCCTCGACGCAGGCTGGACGCCCGCAGGCCTGTACCTCGGAGTGGGAGTCGTGGTGCTCGTCGCGGCGGCCGCGGTCTTCTTCCTCCCCCGACCTGCCCCGGCGCCTGCGGGCGACGAGCCCGCCCTCACCGCGCATTGACGAAATAGGTGCCCTAGCCCTGCCCCGGGATGGGCGCGCCGAACGGAAGGCCCTCGCGCACGTAGCCGTCGTAGAGCGGCTGCCACGCGAGGGCGCCGGCACTGTGGGGCCCTCCCGGTTCGCCCCCGCCGAGCTTGACCGCGAGTTCGGCGAGGCACACGTGCCACCCGGCGGCGTTGCGGGCGGCGGCATTGAGGTCGCCCAGCCAGTTCCGCAGTGTGAGCTCGGCGTCCGCGTCGGAGCCTTCAACCCGGAACTCGAGCGTGTCCTCGCCCCATTCGAAGGCCCAGCGCAGCGGCGGCTCCCACTCGGTGATGCGCTCGACGGCGGGCGGCAGGTTGGGGTCGCCTGTGAGGGTCACGGTTCCGGCGTCGTGATCGATGACGACGGCGGAAGGGAACCAGCCCGCGAAGCCCTCCGGCGTGCTGACCGCGGCCCAGACCTCGGACGCGGGCACGGGGTAGGAGCGCACGAAGGTGACCGACGCGCGGCCGTCCTCCTCGCTGTACTGGCCGTCGAGCTCTTCCATCGCGTTCCTTCCCCCTGGCCGCCCGATCTCTTCAAGTCCTCAATGGCCGTAGATCGAGCCGACGATCGCGTCGAACACCCTGTCCGGAAGCACCTTGCGCGCGGCGAGGACGAGGCCCGCGTTCCCGCCCACGGGGTACCGCGCGGCCGGATGCTTCGAGCGGACCGCGCGGACGACGGCGCGGGCCACGACCTCGGGCTCCGACGCACGGCCCGGGCGGTCGAAGGCCTCGAGCACGCTCGCGACCTTGCGCGCGTTCGCCTCGTACGCCGTCCCCATCGAGGCGTCGACGAGCGAGTCCCGCGCGATCCCGCTCCACTCCGTGAGGATCGGCCCGGGCTCGATGAGCACAACCCGCACGCCGAACGGCCGCAGCTCGATCCGGAGCGAATCCGAGAGCCCTTCGACCGCGAACTTGGTCGCGTGGTACCACGAGCCCAGCGGCTCGTAGAACTTCCCGCCCATCGAGGAGACGTTGACGATCGTGCCCACGCCGCGCGTGCGCATGCCGGGCAGCACGAGCTGCGTGAGGCGCGCGAGGCCGAACACATTGACCTCGAACTGCCTCCGCGCCTCGTCGATCGGCACGTCCTCGAGCGAGCCGTAGGCCCCATACCCCGCGTTGTTGACGAGCACGTCGATGCGGCCGGCCTCGTCGAGAACGTGCGCGACTCCGTCGACCATCGACCCGTCGTCGGTGACGTCCATCGCGAGGACGCGCGCGCCGTCGTCCGCGAGGTCCTGCATGCGCTCGATGCGGCGAGCGGCCGCGTACACGGTGTAGCCCGCCGCCATGAGCGCGCGGACGGTGGCCGCTCCGATGCCGCTCGAGGCGCCCGTCACGAGCGCGGTCTGCTGGGTGGGCTTCGCGGGCATGCCTTCACGCTACCCGACGCCTCCCCCGCGCCGGCAGGCCCGGCGGATCCGAAGTGCCGCGGACGCTAGGCCGCCGGCGCACTGTGGCAGGCTGGAGGCCATGAGCCTCTCAGCCTCGTCGCGCTCCCAGGTCCCGCCGTTCGCCGTCATGGACATCCTCGCGCGGGTCGACGAGCTCCGGGCCGCGGGCCGCGACGTCGTCTCGCTGTGCGCGGGCGAGCCGTCCGGCGGCGCGCCGTCCGCCGTGTCGGCGAAGGCCGCCGAGATCCACGCCTCGGGCCGCGCGCTCACGTACACGCCCGCGCTCGGGACGGCGGAGCTGCGCGCAGCCATCGCGGGCCACTACCGCCGCTGGTACGGGCTCGATGTCGACCCGGCGCGCGTCGCCGTCACGACCGGATCGTCGGGCGCGTTCCTCCTCGGCTTCCTCGCGGCGTTCGAAGTCGGCGACCGCGTCGCGCTCGCCCGCCCCGGCTACCCCGCGTACCGGAACATCCTCGCGGCACTCGGGTGCCACGTCGTCGAGGTCGACTGCGGGCCCGAGACCCGCTACCAGCCCACGCCCGAGCTCCTCGACGCGGCCGCCCGCGAGCATGGCCCGCTCGCGGGGCTCGTGCTCGCCTCGCCTGCGAACCCGACCGGGACGATGGTGAGCCGCACCGAGCTCGCGGCCATTGCGGACTGGTGCTCAGACCACGCCGCGCGGCTCGTGAGCGACGAGATCTACCACGGCATCGCGTACCCCGAGGCGCCCCTCGACGAGCACAGCCCACGCGGGGTGTGCGCCTGGGAACTCGACCCTGAATCCATCGTGATCTCGAGCTTCTCGAAGTACTGGGGCATGACGGGGTGGCGGCTCGGGTGGATGCTCCTGCCCGAGGAGCTCGTCCCCGCGGTTGACGCCCTCGCGGGAAACGTCGCCCTGTGCCCGCCCGCGCCGTCGCAGCTCGCGGCGATCGAGGCGTTCTCGCCCGGCGCCTACGCCGAGGCGGACGCGTGGGTCGCGCAATACGCCGAGACGCGACGCACGCTGCTCGGAAGCCTCGGCGCCCTCGGCTGGGGACCGGCAGCGCCAGCCGACGGCGCGTTCTACCTCTACGCCGAGCTCGGCGGCCACCTCGAGCGCTTCGGCGATTCGCGCGAGTACTGCCGGGCGCTGCTCGAGGCCGAGGGCGTCGCCCTGGTACCGGGCACAGATTTCGACGCGCGGGCCGGTCACCGCTCGGTGCGCCTGAGCTTCGCCGCCGGTCCCGCGGCGGTGAGCGCCGCCGTCGAACGCATCCTGCGGTTCCAGAGTGCGTGAGGCGAAGGTTGGGCGGCTCCGCTTCTGGCACCACGGCCGTCCGACGCCGAGAATCGAAGCCATGGGCTCTCATTCGAGGAGGCGACCATGAAGGCAGAAAAGGGCTGGTCGGTGAGCATCGCCATCGACGAACACGAAGGCCGGACGCGTGCCAAGGCGCAGCTGTTCGGGGACGGACACCCGGAGATGGTTGGCGTTGGCCTGGCGAGGCTGAATCCGACCGACCTCGACGTCCCCGCCATCGGGGACGAACTGGCCGTGGCCCGCGCCCTTGCGGACTTGTCCCACCAGCTCATCGAGGCGACTGCGGCGGACATCGAGAACGTGACGAAGATTCCGCCGCATTTGGAGGTCTAGCCGCTCTCAGCGGTGGCCGCGCAGCCGCTCCATGTCCCGACGGTCCTTCTTCGTCGGGCGCCCTGTGCCGCGGTCACGCTGCGGGAGGCCGAGGAACGGCGCCGGCGGGCGTTCAGGAGTGTGGTCCGTGTAGCAGCGGGACGCCGCCTCGGCGCCGACCCTCTTGGCGATCAGGACATGCACCTCGAGGACCCGCTCGAATCCCGGCTGCCGGACGCGGATCGTGTCGCCGGGAACCACCGTCTGGGACGCTTTGACGGGGTTCCCGTTGAGGCGCACGTGCCCCGCGCGGCACGCTTCGGTCGCCGCCGAACGGGTCTTATAGGCGCGCACCGCCCACAGCCACGCGTCGATCCGGACCGTCGAGTTCGAGGAAGCAGGGGCATGCGAAGAGGCCATGGTGCCCAGAAGTCTAGCGGCGTATCGTCGGGTCATGGGGGAAACCCCCATGGAGGCAGAGCCTGAGGAGCCGAGATGCCTGACAAGTCGCCACACCAGGACCAGCACAAGAAGCCGTCCAAATCGATCAAGGAGCAGCGGGCCGAGAAGAAGGCGAAGCGCGAGACGAGCCTCAACGCCGACCCGGTGGCTCACCTCCGCAAGCCGCGCAGCCGCTGACCCCGCCCGTCAACGCCCCGACCTGCTGCACGCAGGCCGGGGCGTTCCTGTGAGGCCCGGGTCAGGCGCGGCGGAGCTGAAGGCCCGCGCGCGCCATCGCGTCCGCGTACGACTTCCCCATCTCGATGAGCCATTCCGTCTGCCGCTCCTTCGAGCCGGCGAACGCGCGGCCGTGGAGCGAGCGGGCCTTGTAGACCTTGAGGCCGCGGCGCCAGATGAGCGGGTTGTCCGTCTTGAGGAGCATCTGGGCGAGGCGGTTCGCCTCGGGCCCGTGGGCCACGATCGCGGACGCGCGCGGGAGGAGCTTGAGCAGCGCGAGGAGGGGCTTGAGGCCGGCGTTGACCTGCTCGGGGGCGAGCTTGCCGTTGGCCTCGCCAGGCGTGAACCACGGGTACACGTTCCACGGCATCATCCACTCCGGGCGCAGGCCCAGCTGGAACTGGAGGCCGAGGAGGCGGGTCGACGCGGCGTCGTCGCCGGCCCACACGAAGCCGCGCGGGCTCGCCTCGCCCGTGTTCGAGAAGAGGCTCACAATGCGGCACTCCTCGACCGAATGCATCGGGTCGACGTAGGGCACGTCGAAGTCGGGGCGCAGCTTGCGCAGGAACTCGACGTGCTCGTTGACCGGCGCGATCGCGGGGGCGAAGAGGGGGTCCGTCACGAGGGCGGGCTCAGGGACGACGGCGCCGCTCGGCTCGGTCTCGACCCGCGCCTCAGTGCCACCCGCCTCAGTGCCACCCGCCTCGGTGCCACCCGCCTCGGTGGGAGTGCCGGCTCCGGCAGGCGCGCCCGTCTCGTGGGTGCTCGCCTCGGTGAGGCGGCCAGCCTCGGTCCCGGCACCCGGCTCGCCCCTGCGCGCCTCAACGGAGGCGGCCTCGACCAGCTCACCCTCCTGAGCGGCAGCGTCCTCGCGCACCTGCACGGCACTGGTCGTCTGGCTCCCGTGCGCGAGCTGAGCCTCGGCAAGGCGATCGGCCGCCGCCCGCGCCGCAGTCTCGGCCTCGGCCGAGCGGGCAAGCGCCGCCTGGGCGGCTTCCTCCGCGGCCGACGCTTCCGCCGCCGCGGCCTTCGCCGCCGCCGCCTTCGCGACCGCCTCGGTCACGGCACGCTTCGCCGCGTTCGCCGCCGTCTCGGCCGCCACCCGGGCTCGAGACGCGGCCTCCGCGAGCGCGAGGAGCGCGGGATCCACGGGGTTCTCGGGTTCCGGGGCGTCGGCCTCGTCGACAATGTGGTCCGTCGCAGGGCTCGCGTCGGCCAGGTTCACCGCGCCCGAGGAAGGCGTGGGCGGAGCCGTCATCGGATCGGCCTTCGTGACGATGAGGCGAGTCGGCGAGGCGAGCGTCACAACCACGCCCGACGCCGAGACGCGGCTCGTCCCGACCATCGTCGCCGTCGCGTCCTTCTCCTTGACGGATCCGCGCGACTCGACCGCGGTCTCCGCGGTGCGCACGACGACGGGCGAGGCTGCCGCCGTCGTCCGCTTCGTCGTCGTCCGCTTCGCCGTCCCCGCTGCCGCGCCCTTCGCCTTGGGTGCCTTGCGCTCGGTCGCTGGCTCGTCGTCGTCCTCGTCATCGAGGTCGTCGAAGAGCCCCGCGAAGAGATCGTCGAGGGTGTCGCCGTCGTCGTAGTCCAGCTCGGGTGCCTCGCCGAAGCCCTCCTCGTACTTGGAATCGAGGTCGGACCGGTAGTCCTCGTCGTAGTCGTCGTAGGCGGAGCGCGAGGCCAGGACTGTCATGAGCTGCAGGTTCTCCTCGAGGTCGGCGCGGGCATCCAAGGGGCGCGCGGGGGCACGTCCCGGATGAGGGAGGTGGGGGATGGGTTCGGCCGCCACCGCGGCCGAGCCTTAAGAGCTTAGCAAGACAGAGTTGGCCAAAGGTTCACTACGACTGTGACTCTCGCGACCGCCGCCCTCTCCAGTCCGCTTCTCAGGACGCGACACGCCGATACCCCGCGACACGCCGTTAGCCCGACTGATTGGGAAAAATGAATCGGACGGAACGGCGGGCTTCGTGTCCTCTGGCGTGCCCCGGAACATTCCGGCAGACTGGGCTGTTGGACTGTTGTGTCGGGGGCCCCACGTCCCTCTTTGCCGCACCGGTTCTGCACGACGACCAGTGTTTACACCTTCACTTTTCCGCGCCCGAACTCCCACAGGAGAATCCCGTGACGCCCGCGTCCGCTCATCCGATTTCCCGCGAGAACCGTCTCATCATCACGGCCCTCGTGACGGCGACCTTCGTTGTGATCCTCAACGAGACGATCATGAACGTCGCCCTCCCACGCCTCATGGCCGAACTCCGCATCGACGCACCGACCGTGCAGTGGCTCGCGACGGCCTTCATGCTCACCATGTCTGTCGTCATCCCGACGACCGGCTTCCTGCTCCAGAGGCTCTCCCGCCGCACGGTCTTCATCCTCGCCATGGGCCTCTTCAGCGCTGGGACCCTGCTCGCGGCCCTCGCGCCCGGATTCGGCGTGCTGCTCCTCGCCCGCGTCGTTCAGGCGTGCGGGACGGCGATCATGCTCCCGCTGCTCATGACGTCGGTGCTCACCCTCGTGCCGATCGCGCGGCGCGGGCAGGTCATGGGAACCGTCAGCATCGTGATCTCCGTCGCGCCCGCGATCGGGCCGACGCTCTCGGGTCTCATCCTCCAGTTCCTCTCCTGGCGGTTCATGTTCCTCACGGTGCTGCCGATCGCGCTCGCGGCGCTCGTCTTCGGCGCGCGCAAGCTCGTGGGCTCCCCCGAGGGAGAGAAGCCGAACCTCGACCTGCTCTCGGTGGTCCTCACCGTGCCCGCGTTCGGCGGGGTCGTGTACGGGCTGAGCCAGCTCGGGGGCGAGAGCCACGGCGGCCTCGGCCCCGTCATTCCGCTCGCCGTCGGCGTCGTGTGCCTCGCGCTGTTCGTGGGGCGCCAGCTCATGCTCCAGCGCTCGGGCTCGCCGCTTCTCGACCTCCGGGCCTTCACCTACCCGATGTACACGATCGCGACGGCGCTGCTCGTCGTCGGCATGATCGCCCTGTTCGGCGTCATCATCCTCCTGCCGATCTACCTGCAGCAGGTGCGCGGCCTCGACACCCTCTCGACGGGGCTTCTGCTCCTCCCGGGCGGCCTCGTCATGGGACTCCTTTCGCCGACCGTCGGGAAGTGGTTCGACCGCGTCGGGCCGCTCCCCCTCACGCTCACCGGAACGATCCTCATGACGGCGGTCCTGTTCCTGCTGGCGCTGCTCACGACGGACACTCCCGTGTGGCTCATCCTCGCGTTCCACGTCGCGATGTCCCTCGGCCTGGCCCTGCTCTTCACGCCCTCGTTCACGAGCGGGCTCAACCCGCTTCCGCCCCATCTGTACAGCCACGGCTCGGCCATTCTGAGCACGCTCCAGCAGGTCGCGGGCGCTGCGGGGACCGCGCTCCTCGTCGGGGTGATGGCGGCGCAGTCGCAGGCCGCCGCGACGTCCGGCTCGGTGTCCTCGCCGCTCGAGGCCCAGATGGCCGGGTTCCGCGGGGCGTTCCTCATGGCCGCGTGCGTCGCAATCGCCTCGATCGTGCTCGCGGCCTTCCTGCGCAACCGGCCCGCCACCGAGGGATTGGGTGCCGACGGCGCCGTCGAGGCGGGTGCCGAAGGGGCAGAAACAGCACAGTCCGCGCACTAGGCATCCGCCTGAGCCTCCCGGCCAGTACAGACAGGGCGGGAGGCTCAGGCGATCTCGGCGTGGGCCGCGAGCGGCTTCTCGTACACCACGTCGGTGCGCACGCGCCTGAACCCGATCCGCTCGTACAGCCCGACGCCGCCGAGCGGGCTCTCGGCGTCGACCCCGAGTGCCGCGACCCGGAATCCCTCCTCCTTCGCGGCCGTAAGCACGTCCACGAGGAGGCCTGTGGCGACGCCACGCCCGCGGGCTCGCCGCCTCGTCCCGACGAAGCACACGTAGAGCTCGCCCGGGACGTACTCGCCGCACAGCACGTAGCCGTCCACGGCGTCGCGGGGCGCGAGAGCGCCGTCCGTGCTCAGGGCCACACGGCTGAGCTCTGGCCTGAACGTCGACCCCGAGAGCTGCGCCGCCCACAGCCCCTGATCCCGCTCGGTTGTGCCGCGATGCTGGGCGAAGGCCTCGTTGTGCGCGCGGCGCGTCCCCTCGGCGAGGTCTCCATCGGCGACGTCGAACGGCACGCCCGGCCCCGTCGCGTGGCGCCGCAGTCCGCCGCTGTGGCCGAGATCGGTCAGCTGGGGCGACCAATCAGCGAGGTCGAGCTGGAGATCCTGGAGGTACCGGGCCGGCCGATAGCCCCGAGCGGCCGCGAGCCTAGAGGACGCCGAGCCCGGCGTGCCCGCCCAGACCGAGAGCAGGCCGGGCGCCCCGGGATGACGGGTCCCCGCGAGCTGGGCCGCGCGCGGCTCGATCCAGTCCATGACGGCGCGGCCGAGTCCTCGGCCGCGCCACCCTGGGTGCACCCCGCCGCCCAGAAATGCCTTCGCGATGCCATCCCGCAATCCGGCCCCCACCCGGAGCTGCCCGTACGCGACCATGTCGCGGCCTTCCCATCCCCCGAGGGTGTCGAGGATCGGGTCGACTCCGGGCTCCTCGAGCTCCTCGGCGAGGTCTTCGGGCGCGTAATGCTCGTCCGAGCCGTCGGCCGTGGCCAGGAGGTTGCTGAGCTCGGCCCACGAGGGCGTGTCCGAGGGCTCGATGGGCTTCCACACGATGCTCATGGGGATTCCTCTGGGGCGGGAGGGCCGGGTCACCGGAGAGCACCGTAGCACCGGAAGCGGTGCCGTACATGCCGCCGACGTCCACAGTGTGTGAACTTTGTGCGACAAATTATCCACAGCCTGTGGATTCACTGGGGATGATTACTCCACAAAGCTCCCCGCGCCGCCTGTGGAGGAGGAGATTTCCCCGACCTCCGCCGCCAAATCACATCGCTGTAAGTTATCCACCTGGGGAAATCCCTGTGGAAAACGGCTGTGGATCGGTCAGTCCTCGGGTGCCACGAAGCCGTCGACGACAAGGTCCCGGTAGTCGGCGTGGCGCCGGAGGAAGGCACGGACGTATGGGCAGTAGGGCCGGATCCGCAGGCCTCTCGCGCGCACGTCGTCGAGCGCGAACGTCACGAGCCGTCCCGCGAGCCCGAGGCCCGAGTAGCCCTCGTCCACTTCCGTGTGGTCGAACGCGTATACGGCGCCCTCGTCCTGCACTCGGTAGAGCGTCATCCCGATGCGCCGGCCCGCATCCCGCAGCTCATAGCGATGGTGGTCGGGCACGTGGACGATCTCGATCCGGTCCGTCACCGGGCGTTCCTTTCTCGCGAGCCACCGCGCGGGCGGAGGCGAACATGGGGGAGTTCGGGAGCAGGGAGTGCGGAGTCGCCGCCCGTAGCCTCGACGACCGGGCCGAAGGGCTCGCCGTCGTCCGCGGTCGCCCCCGGTTCCGCGCCGATCTGCCGCTGCCACGCGGCCCGGAAGCCGACGATCTCCTCGTGCCCGCGCCCCACGAAGTTCCACCACATCGTGATCTCCTCGTCGAACGGGGTGCCGCCCAGAAGCAGGAGGCGGAGCCTTTCCCCGCCCGGGTTAGCGAGCAGCAGCGCCGACCGGCCCGGAGAAACGTAGGCGAGAAACCGCTCGGGCACGTCGGCGCCATCGACGACCGCCGGGGCGTTGTCCGCAAGCACGCCATGCTCGAAGCGCTCGTCGAGAGCGAGGACGACGGCGGCGCCCGGTTCGAGCAGGATCTCGGCGCCGAGCAGCGGCGTGTGGGTCCGGACGGGGGACGCGCTGCCTGCGAGGTCCCCGAGGAAGACCCTCGCCTCCCCGGCCGTCTCGCCGTCACGCCCGAGGAGGACGACGGCGGGGGGCACGTAGCGCTCGAAGCCCGGATCGACGTGCCGGGATCCCTCGGGGAGGGCCGTCCAGAGCTGGGCTCCGTGGAGGACGGTCGTGCCGGGGGTCGAGTACTCCGAATGGTTGATTCCGCGGCCCGCGGTCATGAGGTTGAGCTCTCCGGGGCGCACGATCGCGTGGTGGCCGGCGCTGTCGCGATGCTCGACCTCGCCGGTGAAGAGCCAGCTCACGGTCTGGAGACCCGTATGGGGGTGGGGCGGGACACGCATGCCGCCCGTGCGCGAGACGTCGTCCGGGCCGTAGTGGTCGAGGAAGCACCACGCGCCGATGAGGCTCCGCTCCTTGGAGGGCAGCGTGCGGCGCACCGGCATCGCACGAGGGCCTCCCAGGGGAACGTCCCGCGGCTCGATGAGTTCGACGGCGGGCGCGGCTGCGGCATGTTCGGCGCCGCACAGCGTCTCCTGGGGGTCGAGTTCGAGATTGCTCATGGAAGCCTCCTTGGCCCCGAGCCTATCGGCTGGGACCCACAGCGGCGAGGAGTGCCCGCGAAGGCGCGCCCCGCCGTCGTCCTCCCCGGCACCCAGCCGACGGCCCAGAGTTGTGCACTTTCCAACAGGTGCTATCCCCAAAGTTATCCACAGCTGTGAACAATCCTTCTGCCTCCGGCCTCCCTATAGCGCATCCCAACGTGTCAGGACGCGGGTGGGGCTCCCATAACTACAGGCGTGTAAGTTACCCACACTGTGGACAAGCGCTGTGGAAAGTCAGCCCCGGCGGCCGGGGCGCGGTGGTGCGGTCGACGCGCGGACCACGAGGCGCGGCTCGCTCCTCGCATCGACGGCTGGTGCGTGGGGAGCCCGCAGGCGCTCGAGCGCCGCCGCGCCCGCGACGCGGCCGAGCTGAAGGGCGCCAAGGTCGACGGAGGTGAGATCGATCCCCCGGAGCCGCGCCAGCCGAGAGTCGTCGTAGCCGATGAGCGAGAGGTCCTCGGGCACGCGGAGGCCCTTCGCGTAGGCTGCCTCGCGGATCCCGAGCGCGATCTGGTCGTTGTGGGCGAAGACGGCGGTCGGACGGCTTTCTGTCTCGAACAGGCGCAGCGCGAGGCGCTCTGCAGCCTCCTGGGTGTAGTCGTCCCCCACGACGACCCACGGCGACAGCCCAGCCTCGCGCATTGCCTGCTCGTACGCGAGCTCGCGATCCTGATAGCCGAAGGGAGAAGGGCCCGTGAAGTGGGCGATGCGAGTATGGCCGAGGCTCAGGAGGTGCTCCATGGCGGCCCGCGCGCCGAGGCGATCGTCCGAGTACACACTGTCCACGCCCTCGATGCGGCGCGCGACGCTCACGACCGGCACGCTGCGCGAGAGTTCGCGCACGTGATCGTCCGAATCGAGGAGCGTTGCGCCGATGACGATCCCCACGCGCGCTTCGATGAGGGATTCGATCCCGGCCTGCTCGGTTCCGCCCCGCGAATGCGCGACGCTCAGGACGAGCCGGTTGCGGACGTCCTCGAGGGAATCGCGAATCCCGGTCAGGATCTCGGCATACGTCTCGTTCCTGATGTCGAGGAGATAGAGGCCGATGGCGGATGCGCTCTTGCTCGCAAGATCCGCCGCCGCCGCATTCTGACGATAGCCGAGCCTCGCCGCGGCCTCGAAAATGGCTTCCCGCGTCTGCTGGCTCACGCCGGGCGCGCCCCGGAAGGCGAAGGAGACGAGGGTGCGCGAGACCCCCACCGCGCGCGCGACGTCTTCCTGCGTCGCAGGACGACGGCGATCGCTGGCGGTCTGGCGTGTCACGCCCTCATCCTCCCACCCGTCGCACGGGGTCGGGGACAACCTTCTGAAAAGTTTGTGAGTTTGACCTTACATTTGAGTCTTTCGCGCGTTAGTCTGTTCTGTGTGCGAGGTCACGGCCCGCACGCTGCACCGACAAAGGAGTCTTGATGGCTAGTTCACCCACGCAGCTCGGAGCGTCGAATGCCCCGCTCCCGCCCCTGACCGATGGCCCCCATCGCAAGCGCCTCGGCCTCGTCGCGCTCGTCGCGACGTTCGGCGGCCTGCTCTTCGGCTACGACACGGGCGTCATCAACGGGGCGCTCAGCCCGATGTCCGCCGAACTCGGGCTGACCCCGATCACGGAGGGCGTCGTCACCGCCTCGCTCGTCTTTGCTGCCGCGATCGGCGCGATCTTTGGCGGTCGCCTCTCCGACGCGTGGGGCCGCCGCAAGATGATCATCCTGCTCGCCGTCCTCTTCTTCGCCGGCACGCTCGCGGTCGTCTTCACGCCGAACTTCGAAGTCCTTGTGCTGGGCCGCATTCTCCTGGGCCTCGCCGTCGGCGGCGCCTCGACGGTCGTCCCGGTCTTCCTCGCCGAGCTCGCGCCCTTCGAGATCCGCGGCTCGCTCGCGGGCCGCAACGAGCTCGCGATCGTGGTCGGCCAGCTCGCGGCCTTCGTGGTCAACGCGATCATCGGCAACGTCTTCGGCAACGTCGGCGGCGTCTGGCGCATCATGTTCGCGATCTGCGCCCTGCCCGCCGTCGCACTTTTCTTCGGGATGCTGCGCATGCCCGAGTCTCCCCGCTGGCTCGTCGAGAAGGGGCGACACCAGGAGGCCCTCGACGTCCTCAAGACGGTGCGCAGCGGCGACCGAGCCGTCGCCGAGCTCGCCGACGTCGAGCACGTCGCCCAGGAGGAGCGGGAGGGCCACCAGATCGGCTGGCGCGCGATCTTCTCGAACAAGAACCTCTTCCGCATCCTGCTCGTCGCGATCGGCCTCGGGGTCGCGCAACAGCTGACCGGCATCAACTCGATCATGTACTACGGCCAGACGGTGCTCACGGAGTCCGGCTTCAGCAAGGACGGCGCGCTCCTCGCAAACATCGCCCCCGGCGTGATCGCCGTCGTCGGCGGCATCATTGCGCTGAAGATGATGGACCGCCTCGACCGTCGCAGGACGTTCATCACGGGCCTCTCGCTCACCACGACGTGCCACGTGCTCATCGGCATCGCGTCGATGGCGCTGCCCGTGGGCAACCCCATCCGCCCATTCGTGATCCTGTTCCTCGTCGTCGCCTTCGTCGGCTCCATGCAGACGTTCCTCAACATCGCTGTGTGGGTCTACCTCTCGGAGATCTTCCCGCTGCACATGCGCGGCTTCGGCATCGGCGTCGCCGTGTTCGCCCTCTGGGTAGCCAACGGGTTCCTCTCGCTCTACTTCCCGTCGATGGTGGCGGCGATGGGAATCACGGGGACGTTCTTCCTCTTCGCCGCCGTCGGCGCCCTGGCCCTCATCTTCGTCGTCACCCAGGTGCCCGAAAGCCGCGGCCGCACCCTCGAGGCCCTCGAGGAGGACGTCACGACGGGCGCCATCTACCTCGTCCACAAGAAGTAGGCGCCCCGCAGCCACACCAACTCGGCACGGCGGTGCCCCGCCCGAATCATCGCATTCGGGCGGGGCACCGCCATTTCTGCCTGTAGCCCTTGACGTGGCCGCGGCGGGCGCCTAGTCTCGAATTATCAACCAATCAGTTGATCAACATACGGGTTGACTATTCCGGGAGGATGCCATGAGCACCGTCGCAGCTGACCCCGAAACGGCCGAGGAGGACCGGCTCAACCGCGCCTTCGCCGCCCTCTCGGACCCCCTGCGCCGGCGGCTCGTGGCCCGCCTCGCCCAGGGGGACGCCACAGTGAACGAGCTCGCCGAGCCCTTCTCCGTGACGCTCCAGGCCGTCTCCAAGCACATCAAGGTCCTCGAAGACGCCGGCCTCATCACCCGCAGCCGCGACGCGCAGCGCCGCCCCTGCCACCTCGACACCCAGGCTCTGGCCCGCCTCACGGCGTGGCTCGAGGGCTACCGCCACGCCGCCGAGGAGCGCTACGAGCGCCTCGACGCCCTTCTCGCATCCCAGGAGGATCCATCATGACCACGACCAAGACCACCGAAGTCTCCGCCGAGCCCGGCCTTCCGTTCATCACGGTCGTCCGCGAGTTCGACGCACCGGCCGAGCGCGTCTACGAGGCCCACGTCGACCCCGCGCTCTTCGTCCAATGGATCGGGCCGCGCCGGTACACGACGACGCTCGACCGCTTCGAGCCGCGCAGCGGCGGCTCCTATCGGTTCGTGCAGACCGGCGACGAGGGCGAATCCTTCGGGTTCCACGGCTCGTTCCACGAGCTCACCGCCCCGCGGCGCATGGTCCAGACGTTCGAGTACGAGGGCGCTCCCGGCCACGTCTCGCTCGACGCCGCCGACATCGAGCCGCTCGACGGCGGCCGGTGCCGCCTCACAGTCCACTCGACGTTCCAGTCGGTCGAGGCCCGCGACGCGATGCTCCAGGCCGGGATGTCCGACGGCATGAGCGAGGGGTATGAGCGGCTCGACGAGGTGCTGGCCCGCGGCTGAAGCTGCCAGCTCACCCCAGCGCCGAACACGAAACTGTGCACGGGCCAACGGGCCCGTGCACAGTTTCCACATTTCGTTCGATCTATTTCTCCACAGCTGGGGACAGACCCGCAAGACCCACTCTCGCCTCGAGGCGTCCTCCCGCCCGGAATATGGGCTAACCGATCAGTAACTACACCCCTGTAAGTTGTACACACTGTGGACAACTGCTGTGGATAGCCGTCTCACGCGACCTTGCGGCGCCTCATCCCCAGCGCCGCCACTGCCGCGAGCGCGAGGACCGAGAGCACGGTCGCGGACCAGAAGCCGGCCCGCCCGCCGGTGAAGAAGTCGCCCGGCACCGCGAACGCGGCGAAGGTCGACGCCACGATCGCCAGCCCCACGGCGCCGCCGAGCTGCTGCATGGTCTGGAAGAGCCCCGATGCGGAGCCTGCGTGCTCGGGCTCGACGTCGCGCAGCGCGAGCGTCGTGAGCGGCATGAACGTGATGCCGGCCGAGATGCCCGTGCCGACGAGCGCGAGGGCCACCGTCACAAAGCTGGTGCCAGGCCCGAGCTGCGTGAGCGGCACGAACGCCACGACGCGCAGCGCAGCCCCGAGGACTACGAGCCGCACAGCACCCACGCGCTCCACAAGGCGCGGAATGACGCGGGACATCGCGAAGATGCTCAAGGGCATCGGCAGAAATGCGAGCCCGGTCACGATCGGGGTGAGGTGGAGGTCGTCCTCGAGGTACTGGACCATGAGGAAGAACATCGCGAGCATTCCGCCGTACGTCGCGGCCATCGCGGCCAGCGCGGCGACGCGGCTCGGGCTCCGCAGCAGCCGCGGCTGCAGGAGCGGGTGGGTGACGCGGCGCTCCGTCACGGCGAGCACCGCGAGCAGCACGGCGCCCACAGCGAACCCGCCGAGGGTGCGGGCGCCCAGCCATCCGTACTCGGGGGCCTGGAGGAGCGCCCACACGATCGCGACGGCGCCCCCCGTCGCCGTAATCGCACCGAGCACGTCGAACCGCCCGGGGCGTCGCGGGGTTTCGTCGACGAGGCGCGGCACGGCGACGAGCACGACGATGCCGATCGGAACGTTGATGAAGAGCGTCCAGCGCCAGCTCGTCGTGTCGGTGAGGACGCCTCCGAGGATGAGCCCGAGGGCGCCGCCCATGGAGGCGATTGCCGAGAAGAGCGCGAGGGCCCGATTGCGGGCGCCGTCGTCACGCGCGTTCGTCGTGATGAGTGCGAGCACGCTCGGGGCGGCGAAGGCCGCCCCGAGGCCTTGGAGCGCGCGGGCGACGACGAGCAGGAGCGGCGAGGTGGCCAGGCCGCCGAGCAGCGAGAACACCGTGAAGGCGGCGACGCCGACGAGGAACGTGCGGCGGCGCCCGAGGACGTCGCCGACGCGCCCGCCGAGCAGCAGGAGTCCGCCGAACGCGAGGGCGTAGCCGTTGAGAACCCAGCTGAGTTCGGCGCGGGAGAAGTTGAGGTCCGCCGCGATGTGCGGGAGCGCGACGTTAACCACCGTCGCGTCGAGGACGAGCATGAGCTGGGCCAGCATGACGAGCCAAAGGCCGGTGTTTCCGGTCTGCCGGCCGGAGCGCGCCGTTTGGGCGGGTGCGCTCAGAGCCACTGAGGGTGCCATAGGGATTGTGTCCTGTTCTAGCCGGAGAGAGCTGACGTACACTAAGAGGAGAGAAGCTCCGGTTAGAACTATACGGAGACTGTCTCCGCTTTGCAATGGCTTTCTCAGAAGGGTTTGGTTCCAGTGCGCGCTGACGCCCGCCGCAACCGCGATCGCATCGTCGACGTTGCCCGCGCCCTCTTCCGCACCAAGGGCTTCGACGCCGTCTCCATGGATGAGGTCGCCAAGGCCTCGGAGGTGGGCACCGGGACGCTCTACCGTCACTTCCCGACGAAGGAGACGCTCTACGACGCCGTCCTCGAAGCGTGGGCGGACAAGGTCAACGCCGCCGTCGACGCCGCGCTCGCGCTCAAGGCGCCCGCGCGCGAGCAGCTCATCTCGTGGCTCACCGAGTACGCAACCATGCTCACGGCGCACAAGGGAGCGGCCGCGCGGATCACCGCGTCCCTCGGTGACCCCGGCTCGCCGTTCGCCGCGAAATGCGAGACCTATCTCAGCGCGAATCGGCGCATGATCGAAGGGCTGGGCCCGGCGCTGCGCTCCGAAGTCGAGCCCATGCAGGTGTGCCGGATCGTCGGCGGAGTTGCCGCGGTCGCGGACAGCAGCGAACTTCCAGCGGACTCGGTGAAAGGCATGCTCGAGATCGTGGCCGACGGGCTGCTCGCGTCCTGAGCGGCGACGTCGCCCGGGCGGTCAGACCGCCGTCGTCGGAAGCGACCCCCCGAGCGTCCCCGCGCGCGCGAAGGCAAGGACCACGAGCAGGATTGCGACGAGCGCGAGGCCGCCGATCTGGACGGCGAGCTGGAAGCGGCCGCGCGGCGCATAGGCGATCACCGCCGTCGCCAATCCTCCCGTGATGAACCCGCCGAGGTGGGCCTGCCACGCGATGCCCTGGATGACGAAGCCGAGCACGGCATTGATGCCGATGAGGATGAGTAGCTGGCTCACGTCGCCGCCGCGCTGGCGCACGACGACGAAGAGCGCGCCGAAGAGCCCGAAGATCGCTCCCGAGGCGCCGATCACGCCGTTCATCGACACGGGCGTGAGCACGAAGAAGCCCACGGACCCGCCGACGGCGGAGATGAGGTAGACCGCGAGATACCGGATCCGTCCGAGCGCGGGCTCGAGGATGCGCCCGAAGATCCACAGCGTGTACATGTTGAGCGCAATATGGAGCACGAACCCCTGGGAGTGCAGGAACGCGCTCGTGAGCATACGCCACGGCTCGGTCGCGGTCAGCGCGGTCGCGTACGCGAAGTCCTGATAGACCTCGTCATTCGGGATGAGCCACTGCAGCGCGTAGACGATGCCGCATGCCGCGATGATCGACCACGTGATGATCGGCTGGCCGGATGTGCCGGCCCGAGCGCCGTAGCGCGTGCGGGCCGGCGGTGCCGCGAGCTCCCGCACGCAGTCGACGCAATGGATGCCGACCGCGGCCGGCCGCTGGCATTCCGTGCACGTGGGGCGCCCGCACCGCTGGCATCTCACATAGGAGATGCGATCGGGATGGCGGGGGCACACGGGCGCGGCGGCCGGCTCCGCGGGCGGCATTCCATAGCTCATGCGAAAGAGGTCACGCCTGCTCGACGTCGATCGACGTGATGACAACGTCCTCGACAGGGCGATCCTGCATGCCCGTGCGGACGGCCTCGATCTCGTCGACGACCTTCTTCGAGGCCTCGTCGGCCACTTCGCCGAAGATCGTGTGCTTGCCGTAGAGCCAGCTCGTGTCCACCGTCGTGATGAAGAACTGCGAGCCGTTCGTGCCGCGGCCGCCCTGGACGCCGGCGTTCGCCATCGCGAGCTTGTACGGATCCTTGAAGTTGAGCTCGGGGTGGATCTCGTCGTCGAAGCGGTAGCCGGGGCCGCCCACGCCCTTGCCGAGCGGGTCGCCGCCCTGAATCATGAAGTCCTTGATGATGCGGTGGAAGATCGTGCCGTTGTAGAGGGGCGTCCCGGTCTTGTCCTCGCCCGTCTCGGGGTGCGTCCAGGACTGCTCGCCCGTCGCGAGCCCCACGAAGTTCTTCACGGTCTTCGGCGCGTGGTTGCCGAAAAGGTTGACCACGATGTCGCCGTGGTTCGTGTGGATGGTTGCCTTGGCGGTTGCGATAGCGCTCATGGGCTCATTGTTCCATGCGGCCTCAGAGGCCACCCGGACGGGGTCGGGCGTTCTGCGGTCGGTGAAATCGCCCGGCCAAGACTGGCCGAATCGCGCCGATCCGTGGAATCCGGCGGCAGGCTCTCGTAGGCTGACGAGTGGACCTAGCAGATCTCTGGAGGTAGCCGTGAAGAAATCAATCGAGAAGACGGTCGCGGAAAGCGTCGAGAACGCGCGCGAATGGGCCCAGCCCCGCGTCGACGCCGCCGTGGAATGGGCCGTCCCGAAGATCCAGCAGGGTCTCGATGCCGCCTCCCCGAAAGTCCAAGAGGGCCTCAAGACGGCGGCGCACAACTTGGCCGAGGGCGTCGCCACCGTCACGCCCAAGATCCAGGAGGGGCTCTCCCACCTCGCGCCGAAGATCACCGAGATCGTGGACACGACGGCGCCGCGCCTCCACGAGGCGGTCGACAAGGCGGGCCCGGCCATCAAGGAAGCGGCCGATCAGGTGCTCCCCCGCATCTCCGAGGGCCTCGCCACCGCAGCGGAGACGGTCAACCGCGGCCTCGCTGCCGCTCCGGGCCAGGTCGACGCCGTCGCCCAGCGCCTCGCTGAGTCCGGCGTCGTGCGGCAGGCGGACGCCGCGGCGCGCGAAGCCATCGGGGCCGCGCAGGAAGTGGTCCAGCAGGCCACGCAGAAGCCGGCCAAGAAGCGTCGCGGCCTCCTCATCTTCGGCGTCATCGCGGCCGCCGCAGCCGCCGGCGTCGCGGCATGGCGCGCCGCCAAGCCCGTCGAAGACCCGTGGAAGACCCCGGTTCCCGTCAAGCCGGTGGCCGTGACGCCGCCGCCGAGCGCCGAGCCGGCCGCGCCCGAGGACACTTCCGCGGAAGGCGACGGCGAAGCGAAGGCCGAGGAGGCGCCGTCGTCCGACGTCATCGAGCCGGCCCCGGTTCCCGCGAGCGACGTCGCGATGGGCCCCGAGAGTGCCGAGGCCGAAGGCGAGGCGGAGGAGCCGGAAGGCGACGGCGAGGCCAAAGCCGAGGCCAAGCACGTCGCGACGGACGGGCCTACGGCCATGAAGAACATCCACAACGCGAGCCGCGGCGAAGCGGACGAAACGGACAAGTCAGGCGCGGAGTCCTAGCACTCATCGCCCGGGATATGGCCGGCTCTTCGCACGAAGGGCCGGCCATTTCTCTGAGTTCATACGTCCACAGGACACTCTCAGGATCGGGGCCGACGTGGACTCAGGATGAGCGCGCATTCTGGGCCTATCCTCATGATGGGGTTCCGACGGCACGGAGGTAGCTCGGTGGTCGATGCAGGTCAGCCGATTCTCGAGGTGCGCGACCTCGTGGTCCGGTACGGCTCGCAGACAGCAGTGGACGGCTTGAGCTTCTCAATCCAACGCGGCGAGATCTTCGGCCTCTTGGGCCCGAACGGAGCGGGAAAGACCACGACGCTCAGCGTCATCGAGGGCCTGAGGAAGCCCGACAGCGGAAGCGTTTCGGTCGACGGCGCCAAGTTCGCGCACGCCTCTCTTGCGGTCAGGGCGAAGCTTGGCGTGCAGCTTCAGGCCTCGAGCTTCCAGTCGGAGCTGACCATCGAGCAGCTCACGCGCCTCTATGCGGGCCTGTACGGACTGGACCTCCCGCGCCGTGCCCTCCGGGAGCGCCTCGCGGACGTCGGTCTCGGGCAGGAGGCCGACAAGCCGTTCAAGAAGCTGTCGGGCGGCCAGCAGCAGCGGTTCTCGCTCATGGTTGCCACCATCCACGACCCTCCCATCCTGCTCCTCGACGAACCCACCTCAGGACTCGATCCGCAGTCGCGCCGTCAGCTCTGGGACCGCATTGAGGGATCGCGGGGGAAGGGTGGGAGCATTCTGCTCACCACGCACTCGATGGAAGAGGCCCAGGCGGTCTGTGACAGGGTCGCCATCATCGACCACGGGCGACTTCAAGCACTCGGCGCGCCGCGCGAGCTCGTGGCCATGCACCGCGACGATCCGCGCGTGCTCGCCGTCGCCCGCGGCGACGTGACTCTCGAAGATGTCTTCATCGGGCTGACAGGAAGTGCCATCCGTGACTGAGATCAGCGCCCCGGCCATGCCATCCATCAGCCTCACCCTGCGATCGCTCCTGCGGGCGGACACGGCCGTGCTGTTCCGCAGCCGGCAGGCACTCGTCCTCACCCTGCTGCTGCCGCTCATCATCCTCTTCGTGACCAACAGAGGGGGGCGGCTCGGAGACCCGGGCTTCCTCATCGGAATGGCGATCACGTATGGACTCGTCTCCTCGGCGCTTATCGGCTATTCGACGACGGTGGCACGCGATCGCGAGGCCGGCGTCTTCCAGCGGCTCCGCGTCACGCCGACGCCCGCCTGGGCGATCATGGTGAGCCGGCTCGCGGTACAGCTTGCAGCGAATCTGGCGGTGTCCATCGTCGTCATGATCGTGGGCAGCATCATGCACGGCACATCGTTCACAGCTGGCGAATACCTGCTCATGCTCGTCGTCTCGCTGCTGGGCGCCGCCGTGTTCCTGAGCATCGGCCAGGCGCTCGTGGGACTCATCAAGTCGGTCACGGCGATCAACGCCGTCGGCCGGATCCTCTTCATCGCCCTGATTCTCACGGGCCTCCTCGGCTCGACCGGAGTCCTGGGCGAGGATTTCAAGAACGTCGCGGCGTGGACGCCCGTTGGTGCGCTCATCAACCTCTTCTCGGCTGTCCTGCACGTCGCTCCGTGGGGCTCCGATGAGACGGCGGCCCTCATCGCCTCCTTTGGGTACATCGTGGTCTTCGCCGGGATTGGCATCCGCTGGTTCCGATGGGACCCGCAGTAGCCACGTCCCAGCCTTTGCTAGATTGGGGCCTGATGGCTCCTGAATCCGCCTCTTCGTCGCCGTCCTACACGACCGGCCGCCCGAGCGTGTCGATCGTCGTCCCCGCATACAACGAAGAGAGCGTCATCCGCCAGTGCGTCACGGCGGCCATCTACCAATCGGTGCCCGCGCTCGAGATCATCGTCGTGGACAACATGTCGAAGGATTCGACGGCGTCGATCGTCCGCCAGATGCAGGCGGAGTACCCGGAGGCGGGCATCCGTCTCCTGAGCCAGGACACCGAGCAGGGCCTCATCCCGACCCGCAATTTCGGGCTCGACGCGGCACGCGGGGACATCCTCGGCCGCATCGATGCGGATTCGCTCCTCGAGCCGGATTGGGTCGAGGAGGTCATCAGGGCGTTCGCCGATCCGTCGGTGCAGGCGGCGACGGGACCGGTCGTGTATTACGACATGCCTATGCGCCGCTTTGGCCTCAAGGCCGACGACAAGACGCGTCAGCTCTTGCTCAAGCTCGCCAAGCACCAGTATCACTTTCTCTTCGGGTCCAACATGGCGCTGCGCCGGGGCGCGTGGGACACGATCCGCGGCGAGGTCTGCCGCGATGAGAAGGACGAGATGCACGAGGACATCGACCTCTCGCTGCACCTTGCCGAGCACCAGCTGAGGGTCCAGTACTGGCCCAACATGATCTCGGGGATGTCGGCGCGCCGGCTCGAGGATTCGCCGCGGGACTACCGCTACTACGTGACGCGCTTCGACCGCACCTACAAGGCGCACAACGTCACGAAGATGGCCCTCAAGGCCCCCATGGTCGTGTTCTTCTCGCTGTACTTCCCCGCGAAGCTCCTCCGCGCGATCCACACGGCGAATACGTCCTCGGTCAAGCGCGGCGGAATCTGAGGCGCGCCGTGGCGGCTGGCGGGGAGAGCGAGGCGGAGCACCGCGCGCACACGCTCAGGGCGGCCGAGGCCGCTGGCCGCGTGCTTCGGCTGTTCGAGCGTGAGCGTCCCGACGACGCGCGGCCGCGGCTCGCGGTCGAGGCAGCGCTTGCGTGGATCAGGGGCGAAGTCGGCGCGGCCGAGGCGCGTGCGGCGTCGGCCGACGCCGAGGCTGCCGCCAAGGAGGCGACGGGGGAAGCCGCGCGCTCTGCTGCACGGGCCGCGAGCAACGCGGCCGCGTCCGCCCACGTCGCGGACCGCGCGAAGCGCGCCGTCGCCTATGCGGACCGGGCCGAGCGGGAGGCTCAGGACACCACGTAGCCTCAGTCCGTGCCGAGCTCGGGCTGGGCCTGCGGCTCGCGTCGTGAGCGGCGCTGGCCGAGGACGACGACGGCGAGCCCGGCGAGGATGAGCGCGAGCCCCACGTACGTGCCTGCGGGGACCATCTGGTGCAGGAACCCGGCGGCGAGGATCGCCGCCCCGGGGATCTCGAGCAGGATGATCATCGAGACGACGAGCGGGCTGAACGTCGCGACGAGGTAGTTGAACGCCGTGTGCCCCACAAGCTGTGCCGCAAGCGTGATCGCGGCGATTCCCGCCCAGCCGATCGGCTCGAACCCGGCGAGCCGCTGCCCGGAGACGAGCGCGAGGGCGGCCACGATCGCGGCACAGACCCCATAGCAGAGGGCCGTGTAGGTGCCCGTGCCCATCGTCTCGCGGGCCTTGCTGCCCGCCATCGTGTAGAGCGCGGCGAGGATGCCGCCCGCGACGGCGAGCACGTCGCCGAGGACGGCCCCACGCGAGCCCCCGAGGTCGAACCCCGTGATCGCGACGACGCCGGCGAACGAGGCGCCCAGGCCGAGGACGACGGCGGCCGGCAGCCTGCGCCCGCGAAGCAGCCCGAAGACCGCGATCCACCCGGACTGGAGGCACACGAGCGCCGTCGACGCCGCGACGGAAGTAAGGGTGAGCGAAAGGATGAAGCACACGAAATGGAACGCGAGCGCGAGCCCCGCGACGCCCGACCACGCATACTCTCGGCGTCCGAGCCGCCGGAACTGCTCGGGGCTCCGCACCGCCACCGGGGCGGCGAGGATCACGGCCGCGAGGGCGTTGCGCCAGAACGCGATCGCGAGGGCCGTGACGGAGCTCCCCGCGAGCGTGGCGGCGATGAGCGGCCCGGAGGCGGAGACGCCGAGGACCCCGAAGGCCGCGATCACGAGGTTCATCGCCTCACTCTAGGCCCCTTGACCGCATACTCCATCGCTAATACTCTGAATAAAGTATTCTCCATCGGATATTGCGAACAAAGAGGGTGCACCATGGCGAAGCGGTCTGTTTCCAACCCCTTGGCACTCGCCGTGCTTGCGTGTGTCTGGGAACGGCCGATGTATCCCTACGAGATCACGACGACCCTCCGCGAGCGCGGCAAGCAGGACAGCATCCGTCTCAACTTCGGCTCGCTCTACGCCGTGATCCGCTCGCTCGAATCCCACGGCTTCGTGCGTGCCGCGCGCACCGAGCGCGAAGGCAATCGCCCCGAGCGCATCGTGTACGAGATCACCCAGGCCGGCATGACGGAGGCCCTCGACTGGATGCGGGACCTCATCTCGCGACCAGTCAAGGAGTATCCCGACTTCGAGGCTGGCCTTTCGCTCCTGCCCATGCTGTCCCCGGACGAGGCGAAGGCGTGCCTCGCCCAACGGCTCGAACGGCTCGACGCAGAGATCACGGCCCGAAGCGAGATGGAACAGACCGGCGAACGTGGTCTCCCGGAACTTTTCCTCATCGAATCCTCGTACCGTCGCGCGATGCTCGAAGCGGAGCGGGCTTTCGTGGCCAGCCTGCTCGAACGCATCAATCGAAAGACGTTCGGCGGGATCGACATCTGGGAAGGCCTTCATGCCGCCCTCGCCGCCGGGACCTCACGCGAAGAGATCGCCGCCCAGCTCGCGGCCCGACTGGGAGAGGAGGAATCGACCCCACACCACGCCTAGCTGGCCACAAGCCCGCTCGAACAGCCCATAAAAGCGGCCCGGATGCGCCAACATCCGAGCCGCCACCACCCCAGTCCTCCAGAGTCACCTGACGCAACGCGTGAGCGCTGCATTCGCCCGGGGTATGGCCATTGTAGTGCCGCCCCGTGGGAGGACCTTCGAGTCAAGGAACCCACCCATGTCACGACACTCCGTGCCGGGAAGCACCCCGGCGATCACCGCCGTCGACCTCGTCAAGACCTATCCGGGTCGACGCGGCAAGCCGCCGGTCAAAGCCCTCGATGGTCTGAGCTTCGGCGCCGCCGCGGGCTCGGTCTTCGGTCTCCTCGGCCCCAACGGGGCCGGCAAGTCCACCGCCGTCAAGATCCTCTCGACGCTCTCCCGCGCGGATTCGGGAATCGCCGAAGTCGCGGGCATCGACGTCGCGCGCCACCCAGAGAAAGTGCGCGCCTCGATCGGCTTCGTGGCACAGAAGTCGGTGTGCGATCCGATGGACACGGGCTACGAGAACCTCGTCCTCGCCGGGCGCCTCCAGGGCCTTGCCGGGAGCGAGGCAAAGACCAGAGCCCGCGAGCTCCTCGCCCGGTCCGCACTCACAGAGGCGAAAGACCGTCTCGTCAAGACCTATTCGGGCGGGATGGCCCGCAGACTCGACGTCGCCGTCGGCCTCGTGCACCGCCCCGCCGTCCTGTTCCTCGACGAGCCGACCACGGGCCTCGATCCCGAGGCGCGCGCGGACATGTGGGACGAGATCGAGTCGATGGCGTCCGCGGAGAGCATGACCGTGCTCCTCACGACCCATTACCTCGACGAGGCCGATCGCCTGGCCGCCGAGGTCGCGATCCTCGACGGCGGCCGCATCCTCGCGAGCGGAAGCCCCGACGAGCTCAAGCGCGAGCTGCGCGGCGATGCCGTCATCATCGGGGTCGCGCTCGACGCCGACCCTGCCCGAGCCAGGGGCGTCCTCGAGCGGATTCCCTCCATCTGGGAGGTCTCGTGCGACGCGCGGATCATCCGAGCGCGCACGGACGACGGCGCCGCCGCGCTCCCACAGGCCCTCGCGGCGCTTGACGCCGCGGGAGTCGCGGTCGCATCGGCGACCCTCGCCCGCCCGAGCCTCGACGACGTCTACCTACGCCACACCGGCCGCGCCTACTCGGCCGCAGACGCTCAGGAGGTGGCGGCATGAGCCTCGCCCTCACTCATACGGCCTTCCTCACGGCCCGGCTGCTCCGCGGCTTCTGGCGCATGCCGATGTACCTCGTCATGAACCTGGTCCAGCCCATGATCTGGCTCCTGCTCTTCGGGCAGCTGTTCAAGTCCGTCGCGGACATCCCGGGCTTCTCGAACGGGAGCTACGTGAACTTCATGACCCCTGGGATCGTCATGATGATGGCCCTCTTCGGCAGCGCGTGGGCCGGCACAACCTACATCCAGGACATGGACCGCGGCGTCATGGACCGCTTCCTGACGTCGCCCACGAGCCGCGGTGGACTCATGGTGTCGACGATGCTGTTCCAAGCCGTGCTCACAGTGATCCAGACGGCGGTCGTCCTGCCGATCGCGGGGCTCACCGGGGCCACGTATGACGGCGGCTGGCCGGGACTAGTCGTGCTCTTCGCCGCGGCGGTGCTCCTGACCTTCGTGTTCTCGGCCCTCTCCAACGCGGTGGCTCTGCTCGCCCGAGAGCAGACCGCGCTCATCGGCATCTCGCAGCTGCTCTCGTTCCCGCTCATGTTCCTGAGCTCAGCGATCATGGACACCCGGCTCTCACCGCAATGGGTGCGGGACGTGGCTCGATTCAATCCGTTCGAGTGGGCGGTCGCGGCGGGTCGCGGCGCGCTCGAGTCCTCGCCGGACTGGGCAAGCGTGTGGGGTCACCTCGGGCTCCTGGCGGCCCTCGCCGCCGTCATGGGAGGGCTCGCGACGGCGGCGTTCCGCGCCTACCAGCGCTCCGCCTAACCCGCCTGGCTTCTGCTGCCCTAAGCCGCTTCTCCGTGGGGAACCTCGCACGGAGAAGCGGTTCAAGGCAGCTGAAGCGAGGCGGAACATTGTCTTCATCTGTTGAACGCAGGGGTCGTGTCTCACGCTAAAAACTGATTAATGTTCAGTTTTTTCCCTGAAAACCCTTGTCTACCACACGCCGTTACCTTAACGTCTTGTATCCATGGGGCATCGGCACGCGATGGCGCGGCCGGAGCCGTGGTTCATCAATGGAGATCAAGCAATGTCAGAGCAGACACCCCTCGTCGGCCAACGTGGCTCCGGCGGACCCTTCGTCACTCTCGTCACCGGCACGGAAGGGCCCCGGCAGCGGGCACCGCGGTCCGTGGTCTACAGCATGGCGCTCGCGCAGTTCGGCCTGTTCGTCGCGCTGCTCGCGCCCGTGACCGTGAGCCTCGCGCTCAAGGTCCAGACCCTCATGCCCGCAGCCGACGCGGCCGCAGCGACGGGAGGCGTGCTGTCGGCGGCCGCGTTCGTCGCGCTTCTGGCCAACCCGGTGATCGGACGCCTCTCGGACCTCACACTCTCGCGCTGGGGCCGCCGTCGCCCGTGGATGTTCGGCGGTGCCGTCGGCTTCGTCGTCGCCCTCGCGATCGTCGCCCTCGCGCCGAGCGTTCCAGTTGTCCTCGCGGGCTGGGCCCTCGCCCAGCTCACGGGCAACATGATCCTCGCTCCACTCCTCACGACGATCGCGGACCAGGTCCCGGAAGAGCAGCGCGCAAGCGTCTCGGCCAACGTCGGCGTCATGCAGAACCTCGGCATCCTCGCCGCCGCCTACGTCGCGAGCTGGTTCGTGAGCAACATGCTCCTGCTGTTCGTCCTGCCCGCGGCCTTCGCGTTCCTCACCGTGGCGCTCTACTGCTTCGTGCTGCCGGACAAGCCGATCACGAAGCGCCCCGCCACGGGCGGCTGGAAGGTCTTCGTCATGACCTTCTGGGTGAACCCGCTCAAGCACCCGGACTTCGCGTGGGTCTGGATCTCGCGCTTCCTCGTGGTGCTCGCGATGTTCCTCTTCATCACGTTCCGCCTCTTCTTCCTCCAGAAGGAGGTCCACCTCGAGACGGGGCCCGCGGTCCAGGCACTCACGACGGGCGTGCTCATCAACACGATCGCCCTCGTGGTCTTCGCCAAGATCGGCGGGTGGCTCTCGGACAGGACGTCGAACCGCAAGGGCTTCGTCATCGCGGCGACCGCCGTGTTCGCGCTCGGCACAGCGCTCCTCGCGGTGACTCATGACATCGGGATGTTCTACGTTGTCGAGGCCGTCATGGGCATCGGCTACGGCGTCTACACCGCCGTCGATACCGCACTCGTCGTCGACGTCCTCCCCAACCCGGACGATTCGGCCAAGGACCTCGGCGTCCTCAACATCGCCAACGCCCTGCCGCAGTCCCTCGCGGGAAGCGTCGGCGCGATCCTCCTCGCGATGGGCGGCGGCACCGAGAACTACAGCGCGCTGTTTTGGGGAGCCGGCATCGTCGCATTCCTCGGCGCCGTCACGATCCTCCCGGTTCGCAGCGTCACCCGCCGGCACGCCGAAGGCCACAACTGAGTCACAGCGGACGGGGTGGACCCGCACCGGTCCACTCCGTCCGCTGAGGCATCGCCGGGAGCGGCAAGAATAGACGCATGAGCCGTCGACCGGGATCGTACACAAAGGGCGTCGCGAAGCGTGAGGAAATCCTGACCGCTGCGCTGCACGTCATCGCCGAGAAGGGGTACCGAGGAGCCTCGGTCCGGGAGATTGCTGAAGCCGCGGGCATCAGCCAGGCGGGAATCCTGTACTACTTCAGCTCGAAGGAAGAGCTTTTCGCCGAGATCCTCCGCAAGCGCGACGAAGTCGACACGGCCGCCTATGTGAACGACGTCCCCGGCCACTGGCTCGAGACCATGCTCCAGGTCATGCAGCACGGCACCGAAGTCCCGGGCCTCTCCCAGCTCTACGCCCAGCTCAGCGCCGAAGCGACCGATCCCGAGCACGCCGCCCGGCAGTTCTTCGCCAACCGGTTCGCGAAATTCGGCCAGGCGTTCGCCGACGATATCCGCGCCCAGCAGGCCGCGGGGACCATTTCCCCGGACCTCGACGCCGAGCGCTTCGGGCGCATCGCGATCGCCGTCGCGGACGGCATGCAGCTCCAATGGCTCATCGACCCGAGCGTCGACATGGTCGACCACATCCGCTACGCACTCGGTCTCCTCACGGGGAGGCCGACCGACTGAGAGAGAATTCCATGACGATCGACACCCGGTATCGCGACGCAGCGCTTCCGACGGCGCAGCGCGTCGACATCCTGCTCGCGCAGATGACGCTCGAGGAGAAGGCCGGCCTCTTCTTCCAGAACATGATCGCCATGGGCGACGGCGGTGCCCTCGCCGAGGGGAGCCCCGAGTTCAGCCTCCCCTCGACCGAGGACTACGTCGTCGGCCGCCACATGACGCATTTCAACCTCTTCGGTGCCGCACCCGACGCGCGGACGATCGCCGAGTGGCAGAACCGCGTTCAGGAGCTCACGGCATCAACCCGTCTCGGCATCCCCGTGACCCTCTCCACCGACCCGCGCCACTCGTTCACCGACAACCCAGGGACCGCGATGCTCGCCGGTCCCTTCTCCCAGTGGCCCGAGCCCCTCGGGCTCGCCGCCGCGGGGGACGCCGAGATGGCCCTCTGCTTCGGCGACACCATCCGGCAGGAGTACACCGCCGTCGGCCTCCGCGTGGCCCTGCACCCGCAGATCGACCTCGCCACCGAACCGCGCTGGGCCCGCCAGGTCGGGACCTTCGGCCAGGACGCCGACCTCACGGCGCGGCTCGGCGTCGCCTACATCCGGGGTCTTCAGGGGCAGGCGCTCGGACCCGAGTCGGTCGCCGCGATGGTCAAGCACTTCCCGGGCGGCGGGCCGCAGAAGGACGGCGAGGATCCGCACTTCGCGTACGGGCGCGAGCAGGTCTACCCGGGCAACAACTTCGACTACCACCTCAAGCCCTTCGAAGCGGTCATCGAGGCCGGCGCGAGCCAGATGATGCCGTACTACGGCATGCCGGTGGGCACTGAGTTCGAGGAGGTCGGGTTCGGCTTCAACAAGTCCGTCATCACGGCGCTCCTGCGCGAGCGGTACGGCTTCGACGGCATCGTGTGCACCGACTGGGGCCTCATCACCGATTCGGTCATCGCGGGGGATCCGTTCCCGGCCCGTGCGTGGGGCGTCGAACACCTCACGCCGGGCGAGCGCATGATCAAGGCCCTCGAGGCGGGCGTCGATCAGTTCGGCGGCGAAGCCGATCCGAGCCTTCTCGTCGAGCTCGTGCGGTCGGGCGCCGTCACGGAGGATCGCCTCGACGTCTCGGCGCGCCGCCTCCTGCGGGAGAAGTTCGTGCTCGGCCTCTTCGACAGCCCGTACGTGGACCCGGACCGCGCGGAACGGACCGTCGGCAGCGCGGGTTTCCGCGCGGCAGGCAACGCCGCCCAGCGCGCCTCGGTGACCATCCTCACCAATCAGGCGAACGACGACGGCGCAACGCTGCCGCTCGCGCGCGGGCTCCGGATCTACGCCGAAGGGTTCCAGCCGGGGGCTCTCGCTGCGTACGGCGTGCAGGTCGAGACTCCGGAGGACGCCGACGTCGCGATCCTCCGCGTCGCCGCCCCGTTCGAGAAGCGCGCCACGACGTTCGAGAACTTCTTCCACGCCGGCTCGCTCGAGTTCCCCGCGGACGAGGCCGAACGCATCCTCGCGATCGCCCGGGCGGTCCCGACGGTCCTTGACGTGTTCCTCGAGCGGCCAGCGATCCTCACGCCCTTCGTCGAGTCCGCCGCCGCGCTCGTCGCCGACTTCGGGGCGTCCGGCGAGGCGCTCCTCGACGTGCTCTTCGGCGTCGTGCCGCCCCGCGGGCGCCTCCCGATCGAGCTCCCGTCGAGCATGGCCGCCGTCGAGGCCTCCCGCCCCGACGTGCCGTCGGACACCGCGGACCCGCTGTTCCCGTTCGGCCATGGGCTGACGTACTGAAACCCACCTGCGGGGCAGGAACGAAAAAGGGTCCCAGCACCTTCCGGTGCTGGGACCCTGTCGTGGAGGCAAGGGGACTCGAACCCCTAACCCCCTGCTTGCAAAGCAGGTGCGCTACCAATTGCGCCATGCCCCCGAGAATCCGGGGAAGCTAGTCGACGGAGTCCGTCGTCGAGCTCCAGACCTTCTTCTGGGCTTCGGATTCCTGGATCTTCCGGACAAGAAAGGCACCCGCGAGAGCTGCAATTGCCACAGCAATCAGCTTCTTCACGGGCACCTCCTATCGGAAAACAGGTTTCCGTGGGCGTACCAGGACTTGAACCTGGGACCTCTTCGTTATCAGCGAAGCGCTCTAACCGCCTGAGCTATACGCCCTTGTGGCCTTGGGCCGAGATATGACTTTACAGCACCGCGGGGCCACCGGCCAAATCGGGATCAGTCGTCCGTGAGGGTCACTCCGATGCCGCCGACGAGGGCGGCCGAGATGTTGTACAGGACCGCCGTGAGCATCGAGAGCGCCGTGAGCAGCACGACGTTGACGACGGCGATGATCGTCGCGAACGAGGCGACCTGCCCGAGGGAGGCGATCTTCTTGAGGTCGAAGCCCCCGCTCTCGGAACCGGCAACCTCGCCGAGGAGGCCATTGATCTTGTCGAAGATGCCGGTCACGTCGAGGACCATCCAGAGCACGATGGCCGCGACAACCGTGACGATGCCGAGCGCAACGGAGAGCAGGAAGGACATCTTGAGCACGGACCACGGGTCGACCTTGCTCACAAGGAGCCGGGCGCGCCGCTGCTTGGCCTTCGGGGCCGGGCGCACCAGGCCCTGCGTCGGGGCGCCGCCCAGGGGAGCCCGCTGCTGGGTGGGCCGAGGAGCCGGACGCTGCTGCGTCGTCGTCGGACCTTGGGCGCCACGCGGCTGGGAGTTGACGGACGACGACGGCGCCGCACCCGGCCGCTGAGGGGGCCGAGCCGGTGGGGTCACCTGAGGGTACCCGCCACGGGCCTCATTCTCGGGCGTGCTCACTCGTTACCTCCGGGGTTCTCGACAGAGTCTCCGGTCAACGTTACGGCATCCGGCGCTTCCGTGCTGGGGCCGTCGGCTCCGGCACCGCCCTCACCGCCGTCCTCGTCCGGATCGTCGGCGAGCCCGCGCTCGGTGTTCTTCGCGACCGCGATGATGCGGTCGCCCCTGTCCGGCTTCGCGAAAATGACGCCCATCGTGTCGCGTCCGGTGGCCGGCACTCCGGACACGGCGGAGCGGACCACCTTGCCGCCCTCCATGACGACGAGCACCTCGTCCTCGTCATGCACGATGAGCCCGCCCATGAGGTGACCGCGGCCCTCCTGGTACTTGCCGACCTTGATGCCCAGGCCGCCACGGCCCTGCCGCCGGTACTCCTCGACAGCCGTCTTCTTGGCATACCCGGCTTCGGTGACGATGAAGACGTACGAGTCGTCGGTCACGACGTCCGCGGTGAGGAGCTCGTCGTCGTCCCTGAACTTCATGCCGGTCACGCCGCTCGTCGCACGGCCCATGGGGCGTAGTGCGTCGTCGTCAGCCGTGAAGCGCACGGACTGCCCGTGGCGAGAGACGAGCATGAGGTCGTCGGTCTCGGAGACGAGCTGAGCCGAGACGAGCTCGTCGCCGTCGCGCAGGTTGATCGCGATGACGCCGGCCGTGCGGTTCGTGTCGTAGTCCTCGAGGCGGGTCTTCTTGACGAGACCGCTCTTCGTGGCGAGCACGAGGTACGGGGCCTGCTGGTAGTCGCGCAGGTCGAGGACCTGGGCAATCCGCTCGTCGGGCTGGAACGCGAGGACGTTCGCGACATGCTGGCCCTTCGCGTCGCGGCCGCCCTCGGCGAGCTCGTACGCCTTGGCCCGGTAGACGCGCCCGAGGTTCGTGAAGAACAGGAGCCAATGGTGCGTCGTCGTGACGAAGAAGTGCTCGACGACGTCGTCCCCGCGCAGCTGCGCCCCGCGGACGCCCTTGCCGCCGCGGTTCTGCTGCCGGTACTGGTCGCTGCGCGTGCGCTTGACGTAGCCGCCGCGCGTGATGGTGACGACCATTTCCTCTTCGGGGATGAGGTCTTCGACGCTCATCTCGCCGTCGAAGCCCGCAAGGATGCGCGTGCGGCGGTCGTCGCCGTACTTCTCGACGATCGCGGCGAGCTCCTCGGAGATGATTGTGCGCTGGCGCGCAGGGTCGAGGAGGATCGCGTTGTACTCGCGGATCTGGGCCTCAAGCTCGTCGTTGCGGTCCTGGATCTTCTGCCGCTCGAGGGCCGCGAGCCGGCGGAGCTGCATGTCGAGGATCGCTCGGGCCTGAAGTTCGTCGATGTCGAGGAGCCCCATGAGGCCGTCGCGGGCCTCCTCGGCGGTGGGGGAGCGGCGGATGAGGGCGATGACCTCGTCGAGCATGTCGAGGGCCTTGAGCAGGCCGCGGAGGATGTGGATCTCCTCCTCGGCCTTGCGGAGCCGGAACCGCGTGCGGCGGACGATGACATCGATCTGGTGCGTGACCCAGTGGCGCACGAACGCGTCGAGCGAAAGGGTGCGCGGCACCCCGTCGACGATCGCGAGCATGTTCGCCGCGAAGTTGTCCTGGAGCTGCGTGTGCTTGTACAGGTTGTTGAGCACGACCTTCGCGACGGCGTCCCGCTTGAGGACGATCACGAGGCGCTGGCCTGTGCGGCCTGAGGTCTCATCGCGCAGATCGGCGATGCCGGCCAGCTTGCCGTCCTTGACGAGCTCTGCGATCTTCATCGCGAGGTTGTCCGGGTTCGCCATGTAGGGGAGTTCCGTGACCACGAGGCACGTGCGGCCCTGGATCTCCTCGACGTTGACGACGGCGCGCATCGTGATCGAGCCACGACCGGTCCGGTACGCGTCTTCGATGCCGCGGTGGCCCAGGATCGTCGCCCCCGTGGGGAAGTCGGGGCCCTTGATGCGCGCGAGGAGCGCGTCGAGGAGTTCCTCGCGCGTCGCCTCGGGGTTCTGGAGGTACCACTGGACGCCGTCGGCCACTTCGCGCAGGTTGTGCGGCGGGATGTTGGTGGCCATGCCGACGGCGATGCCCGAGGAGCCGTTGACGAGCAGGTTCGGGAACCGCGCCGGCAGGATCGTCGGCTCCTGGTTCTTGCCGTCGTAGTTGTCCTGGAAGTCGACGGTCTCCTCGTCGATATCCCGGACCATCTCCATGGCGAGCGGCGCCATCTTGGTCTCGGTGTACCGAGGGGCGGCGGCGCCGTCGTTGCCGGGGGAGCCGAAGTTCCCCTGGCCAAGCGCGAGCGGATACCGCATGACCCAGTCCTGGATGAGCCGCACGAGGGCGTCGTAGATCGCCATGTCACCGTGCGGGTGGTACGTGCCCATGACGTCGCCGACGACGCGCGCGCATTTGTTGAAGCCACGGTCAGGGCGGTAGCCGCCGTCGAACATCGCGTACAGGACGCGGCGGTGAACCGGCTTGAGGCCGTCGCGCACGTCCGGCAGCGCGCGGCCGACGATGACGGCCATCGCGTAGTCGAGGTAGGAGCGCTGCATCTCCGTCTGCAGGTCCACCTGCTCAACGCGGTCGATCACCGTCCCCTCGGCCATGAGCTCGCCGTCGGGGCCGACGCCGGGGTTCTCGGGGGTCTCGTCGCTCACAGAAAGTCTCCTCTAGTTGCTCTGGATCGTCGTTGCCGGAGGGCCGGCTCAGATGTCCAGGAAGCGGACGTCCTTGGCGTTCTGCTGGATGAAGTGCCGGCGGGACTCGACGTCGTCGCCCATGAGCACGGAGAACGTCTGGTCCGCGGCCGCGGCGTCCTCCATCGTGACCTGCAGGAGCGTGCGGTGGTCTGGGTCCATCGTCGTGTCCCACAGCTCGGTGTAGTCCATCTCGCCGAGACCCTTGTAACGCTGGATCCCGTTCTCCTTGGGCAGGCGCTGCCCGTTGGCCACGCCGAGGCGGATCGTCTCGTCCCGCTCCCGGTCGCTGTAGACGTAGTCGTGCGCGTGGTTGGACCACTTGATGCGATAGAGCGGCGGCTGCGCGAGGTACACATAGCCGTTCTCGATGAGCGGGCGCATGTAGCGGAAAAGGAGCGTCATGAGCAACGTCGTGATGTGCTGGCCGTCAACGTCGGCATCGGCCATGAGCACGATCTTGTGGTACCGCAGCTTCGCGATGTCGAAGTCCTCGCCGATGCCCGTGCCGAATGCCGTGATCATCGACTGGATCTCGGCGTTGCCGAGCGCCTTGTCGAGGCGGGCCCGCTCGACGTTGAGGATCTTCCCGCGCAGCGGCAGGATCGCCTGCGTCTTGGGGTTGCGGCCGCGCTTGGCAGAGCCGCCTGCGGAGTCGCCCTCGACGAGGTACACCTCACACTCGGACGGATCCTTGGAAGAGCAGTCCGAGAGCTTGCCCGGCATGCCGAAGGACTCGAGCGGGCTCTTCCGCCGGGCGTTATCGCGCGCCTTGCGCGCCGCCATGCGTGCCTGGGACGCCTGGATCGCCTTGCGGATGACGTCGCGGGCCGGCCCCGGGTTGCGCTCGAACCAGTCGCCGAGCTGATCGGTCACGACGCGCTGGACGAAGCCCTTCGCGTCCGAGTTGCCGAGCTTGGTCTTCGTCTGGCCTTCGAACTGCGGCTCGGCGAGCTTGATGCTGACGACGGCGGTGAGCCCTTCGCGGACGTCGTCGCCGGTGAGGTTCTCTTCCTTCTCTTTGAGGATGCCCTTCTCGCGCGCGTAGCGGTTGACGAGTGAAGTCATCGCGGCGCGGAAGCCCTCCTCGTGGGTGCCGCCCTCATGCGTGTTGATCGTGTTCGCGTACGTGTGCACCGACTCGGCGTAGGCGGTGGTCCACTGCATCGCGATCTCGAGGGCCATCTTCTTCTCGTCGTCGACGGTGTCGAACGCGATGACTTCCTCGTGGATGACCTCGATCTTCTTCGAGGAGTTGAGGTGCTTGACGTAGTCGAGGAGGCCGTCGTCGTACTTGTAGTCGACTGTGCGCGGCTCGGGCGCGTGCTCGCCGTCGTCGCCCGCGATCTCCTCTTCGTCGACCTGGTCCGAGCGCTCGTCCGTCAGGGTGATCCGCAGGCCCTTGTTGAGGAAGGCCATCTGCTGGAAGCGCGCGCGGAGCGTCTCGAAGTCGAACTCGGTGCTCTCGAAGATCGCCGGATCCGGGTAGAACGTCTGGATCGTGCCGGTCGCGTCGGTGGCCTCGCCCTGCTCGAGGCTGCCCACCGGCTGCCCGCCGTCGCGGAAGGACATACGCCACACGTGGCCCTGGCGGAGGACTTCGGTGTCGACTCGCGTCGAAAGGGCGTTGACCACTGAGATCCCGACGCCGTGCAGGCCGCCCGAGACCGTGTACCCGCCGCCGCCGAACTTGCCGCCCGCGTGCAGGATCGTCATGACGACCTCGACCGTGGGCTTGCCCTCAGTCGGATGGATGTCCACGGGGATGCCGCGGCCATTGTCCTCGACGCGCACTGCCCCGTCGCGCTGGAGCGTCACCTTGATGTGATCGCAATAGCCGGCGAGGGCCTCGTCGACCGAGTTGTCCACAACCTCATAGACCAGGTGGTGCAGGCCGCGTGGACCCGTGGATCCGATGTACATGCCGGGGCGTTTGCGGACGGCTTCGAGGCCCTCGAGCACGGTGATGCTGCTCGCCCCATATTCCTTGGGTGCCATCGCCTCGGGCGTCGGTTCGGATGCTGTGGCACCGTCCCCGTTCGACACGTTCGCTCCGCTCTCGTCAGACACAGGCGGTCTCTACCCCTCTTCAGTAGACAGGCTTATCGCGTCAATTCTACCGGTTGGTTCGCGGAATCCCGGTCAGCGCGCCAGTGGGTGCCCATGGGAGGCCCGCAACGGCCCGAATGGCGGCTCATGGGGACCCCGACCAAGGGGGAGTGTGGCTCCCGCCCCGCGAACGGCCCAGACAGCGCATTCCCGGCTTCGGCCCCATACCAGTCACTCGGCCGTTGCGCCAGTCCCCGCTGGGCCGCGCTCTCCGGGGGTCGCGTCAGCCGTAAGTGTCGCGCGGCCCCCGGCCGCGCACATGCCGCGCGCCCTTGCGCCAGCTCGGCGCGGCCGGCCCGAGCACGTGAAGCGAGCGGACGACGTCGGGACCCAGTTCACGCGCGAAGCGGTCGAGGAGCGCCGTGCTGAGCAAGCGGAGCTGCGTGGCCCACGCCGTCGAATCGCACCTCACGCGAAGCGTCGTGTCCTCGAAGCTCTCCGGCGTGCAATGGGCCGCGACCTCGGGCCCCACGAGCTCGGGCCACCGCGCGATGACCGATCCGACCGCGACGGGGGAGGACCATCCGCGATCGGCGACCATGCGGCTCATGACGCTGCCGAGGCCCTGCGGGTCCCGGCCGCTGTACCCCTCCGCGGCGCCAGCGCCCCGGCGTCGCCCTCCCTGCCTCGCGCCGCTCCCGCCCGAAGCCGGCCCCACGAGCGAACCGGACGTCCGCGTGCGGACCTCGCCGCGTGCCTCGGCCGCCTGACGGACCCGGTTGAGCGCGGCCTGGGCTGCGTCGACTTCCTCGCGCGGCTCGTCGGCCATCATCCACCCGCCGGGCCTGCGCCGGTTCCTTCGTCGATTCCGCCCGGCACCACCCTGATGCGGCGGCCCGCAAGCTCGGCCGGGATGTCGCCGTCGACGGCTGCCGTGACGATGACCTGCTCGGCGTGCGCGACGATCGCCGCAAGCCGCGCGCGGCGGGCCGTGTCCAGTTCGGCGAACACGTCGTCGAGGATGAGGATGGGCTCGTCGCCCTCGACCGCGGAGTCGTCGAGCATGACGTAGTAGGACGCGAGCCGGAGCGCGAGCGCGAACGACCATGTCTCGCCGTGCGACGCAAAGCCCTTCGCGGGCGCATGGCCGAGGAGCAGCTCGAGCTCGTCGCGATGCGGGCCCACGAGCGAGAGCCCGCGCTCGAGCTCAGCCGGCCGCGCTGCCGCAAGCGCCGAGAGGTAGAGCTCCGCGAGCTCGTCGACCGAGAGGGTTTCGAGCGCGCCGCCGGCGGGTGCGCTCCCGGCAGGAGCGGACGACGGCGCCGCGTCGCCGGCGGTGGCGGACTCGCCTTCGGAGGGCGTCCGGCCGTCGAAGGGGGGCGATCCGTCGTCGTCCGGCACGAAGCCGGTGATCGACGAGCGATAGGCGAGCTCCGCGGGCTTCGAGCCGTCCGTGAGCTGCTCGTAGGCCTTCGCGACGTGGGGCCGCAGCCGCTCGACGAGCTCGAGGCGAGCCGCGAGGAGCTGCGCCCCGATCCGGGCGAGGTGCTGGTCCCACACGTCGAGCGTCGAATCGACAGTCGCACCGTGGCCATCGGGGACCCGCGCGCCCCGCGAACGCGACGTGCGGGCCGATTTGAGGAGGGCGTTGCGCTGCTTGAGGACGCGCTCGTAGTCCGCCCGCGTCCCGGCATGCCGCGGAGCAAGGACCGTGAGGAGCTCATCGAGGAAGCGGCGCCGCGCGGACGGATCGCCCTTGACGAGCGCGAGGTCCTCGGGCGCGAAGAGGACGGTCCGCGCGATTCCGAGGATCTCGCGCGCGCGCCGGGGGGCGCCGCGGTTGATCCGGGCGCGGTTCGCCTTCCCGGGATTGATCTCAAGCTCGAGCTGGGAGCGCTGCACGCCGCGGACGAAGCCCGCCCGCACGAAAGCCTGCGTCGAGCCGAAGCGCACGAGGGGCGCGTCAGAGGAAACCCGATGCGAGGAGAGCGTCGACATGAGTCCGAGGGCCTCGACGACGTTGGTCTTCCCCACGCCATTCGGCCCGACGAGCACGGTCGGGCCCGGTTCGAGGTCGAGCTCGAGCTGGGGGTAGCTCCGGAAGTCCGTGAGCGAGAGTCGTTCGACGTACACGCGGAACTAGAGCCCCTTCCCCTGCGCTACTTGGCGGGACGCGTGGCGTGCCCGCCGAACTGGTGGCGCAGGGCCGAGACCATCTTCATGGCAGGGGAGCTGTCCTCGCGGGACTCGAAACGCGCGAAGAGAGCGGCCGTGATGGCTGGCGCGGGGACCGCGTTGGCGATCGCCTCCTCCACGGTCCAGCGCCCTTCGCCCGAGTCCTCGACGTAGTCGTCGATGTTCTCGAGGCCCGGGTCCTCCTCGAGCGCCTTCACCAGGAGGTCGAGCAGCCACGACCGCACGACGGTGCCCTTCTGCCACGCGCGGAACGTACCGGGGAGATCCGTGATGATGTCCTTCGCAGCGAGGAGCTGATACCCCTCGGCATAGGACTGCATGAGCCCGTACTCGATGCCGTTGTGGACCATTTTCGCATAGTGGCCCGCGCCGATGCCGCCCACGTGGACGAAGCTGTCCGCGCGCTCGCCCTTGGGTCGGAGCGCATCGAAGATCGGCATGGCAGTCTCGACATCCTCCGCCGCGCCGCCGGCCATGAGCCCGTAGCCGTTCTGGAGGCCCCACACGCCACCGGACACGCCGCAGTCGACGAAGCGGATTCCCTCCTCGGCAAGCTGCGCGGCGTGGCGCTGGTCCTCCGTGAAGCGCGAGTTCCCGCCGTCGATCACGAGATCGCCGGGGGAGAGCTTCTCGCCGAGCTCCGCGACGACCTTGTCGGTGACCTCGCCCGCGGGGACCATGACCCAGACGACGCGCGGAGCCGGCAGCGTGCCGATGAGCTCGTCGATCGTGGCAACGTCCGAGACATCCAGATTGCGGTCGAATCCCGTCACGTCGAGGCCGCCACGCCGCGCGCGCTCGCGCATGTTGAAGCCCATCTTGCCAAGGCCGATCAATCCGAAGTGCATGCTCGTCCTTTCGACGATTGAGGGCTCAGCCGGGTCAGTTGGGGAGGCGCACGGGCATGACGAGGTAGCGGTAGTCCGTCTCGTCGTCGCCGTCGAGCTCCTTCTGCGCCGTGATCATCGCCGGCTTCGGGGCGCTCGTGAAGGAGAACCTCACGAACGGGGTCTCGATGACGCTGAGCCCCTCGATGAGGTAATGCGGGTTGAACGCGACGGTGATCTCCTCACCGGTCAGCTGGGCTTCGAGCTCTTCGGAGGCCTGGGCGTCCTCGCCCGTGCCGGCATCGAGCATGACGAGCCCTTCGCTGAACGCGAGGCGCACTGGGGTGTTGCGCTCGGCAACGAGCGAGACGCGACGGACGGCCTCGACGAGCTCTTGCGTCGCGACGATCGCGTGGATCGGGGTGCTGTCCGGGAAGAGCGAGCGGATCTTGGGGTAGTCGCCGTCGACGAGGAGCGACGTCGTGGTGCGGCCGCCGCTTTCGAAGCCGATGAGGCGCGAGTCGTCCTGGGCGAGGGCGATGTTGAGCTCGCCCGATCCGCCGAGGGTCTTGGCCACTTCGTTGAGGGTCTTCGCCTTGACGAGCGCGCTGGTCGAGACGCTTGGGGTGACGGGCTTCCACGCGATTTCCCGCAGGGCGAGCCGGTAGCGGTCGGTTGCGAGGAGCGTGATGAGGCCGTCCTCGAACTCCATGCGGACGCCCGTGAGGATCGGCAGCGTGTCGTCCTTGCTCGCCGCGATGATCACCTGGGAGACGCCCTTTGCGAACGAGTCCCCGGACACGGCGCCCGTGATGGTCGGAAGCTCGGGAAGCGGCGGGTATTCGCCTTCGGGCATGGTGGCGAGGTGGAACGAGCTCCGACGGCACGTGAGCGTCACCTTGGAGCCGTCGGTCTCGACGTCGACCGGTGCGGCGGGAAGGCTTCGGCAGATGTCTGCCAGGAGGCGGCCGGAGACGAGGATCGTTCCTTCGGCGCCGATTTCGGCGGGGATCTCAAGCCGGGCTGAAGTCTCGTAGTCGAAGCTGCTGAGGCTCACGACGCCGTCGTGCGCCCTAAGCAGGAGACCGGACAGGACAGGCACCGGCGGCCTGGGGGAGAGCGACCGTGCCGCCCAGCTCACAGCCTCGGTGAGGACATCCCGCTCGACTCGGAACTTCACGGAAGGGTTCCCGCCTTTCAACGATTCGTGCGTCCCAGCGCGCACTGCCCACAGCTTAGCCGCAAGTTCCTCGGGGCGTTCAACGGGCTGGCGATTTGCTGGGACAGCGCGGGGTGGGCGTGAGGAGGACGGGTTCCTGTTGTCTAGCTGTTCACGGAATTTTTGGGATTTGTGGTGTTAATAACTGCTGTGGAAACTGTGGAAAAGCGCTTTCCGAGCTGATGGATGGCGGGTTCAGGGTGTTCACGAGTTGTTGACCCAGTGCGGACGAACGCACGTGACGCTGTGGATCTCCGGATTCTTGTCATTCAACTCCTCCACAGGACGCGTGTGAGTTTTAAGCCCATGCGGGAGACATGTGCACTTAACTGCCCACAGGGTTGTCCACAGGGTGCTGTTAATAAGGAATGACAAGAAGCGCGAGCGTGGCCGGCCGGCCTCGGCTCACGCCCCGCGCTGGGCCTGCTTGATCTTGTTCGTGAGCTCGGTGACCTGGTTGAAGATCGCCCGGCGTTCGGCCATGAGCTCGCGGATCTTCCGGTCCGCGTGGATGACCGTCGTGTGGTCGCGGCCGCCGAGCACCTGTCCGATCTTGGGCAGGGACATGTCCGTGAGCTCCCGGCACAGGTACATCGCGATCTGGCGGGCCGTTACGAGCGTCCGCGTGCGCGACTTCGAGTTGAGCTCCTCGACCGTGAGCTTGAAGTACGCCGCCGTCTCCTGGAGGATCTGGTCGGCCGTGATCTCGAGCGCCGAGTCGTCCGTGATGAGGTCCTTGAGCACCATCTCGGCCAGGGCGACGTCGACGGGCTGCTTGTTGAGGCTCGCGAACGCCGTGACGCGGATGAGCGCGCCCTCGAGTTCGCGGATGTTCGATGCGATGCGCGACGCGATGTACTCGAGCACGTCGTCCGGCGCGTAGAGGCCCTCGCTGTTGGCCTTCTTGCGGAGGATCGCGATACGCGTCTCGAGGTCCGGCGGCTGGATGTCGGTCAGGAGGCCCCACTCGAAGCGAGACTTCATGCGGTCCTCGAAGCCGTGCAGCGCCTTCGGCGGCTGGTCCGAGGTGATGACCACCTGCTTGTTGCTGTTGTGCAGCGCGTTGAACGTGTGGAAGAACTCTTCCATCGTTCCCGTGCGGCCCGCGAGGAACTGGATGTCGTCGATGAGCAGGAGATCCACGTTGCGGTAAGTGGTCTTGAAGCTCGTGCCCTCGTCGTCGCGGATCGAGTTGATGAAGTCGTTCGTGAACTCCTCGGAGTTCACATAGCGGACGCGGATGCCCGTGTAGAGCCGGCGAGCATAGTGGCCGATCGCGTGCAGGAGGTGCGTCTTGCCGAGCCCTGAGTCGCCGTAGATGAAGAGCGGGTTGTACGCCTTCGCGGGAGCTTCGGCGACGGCGACAGCGGCCGCGTGAGCGAAGCGGTTCGAGGCGCCGATGACAAACGTGTCGAACGTGTACTTGGGGTTGAGACGGCCGAACTCCTGCGACGTGCTGGGCGGCGTCGGCGCGGGGCGGACGTCCGGGACCGGCTCGGGGCGCTTGATGGGCTCGAATACCTCTTCGCGCACGGGCACGAGCTCGGTGTCGACGTCGATCGCGCACCGGATGTCCTCCGAGAAGACCGAGCGGAGCGCGGTGTCAAGCGGTTCTTTGAGCTGGGACTGGAGAACTTCGCGCGTGAGCTCGTTGGGGACGGCGACCAAGAGCGTCGAGCCGATGAGGCCCTGAGCCTGCGCGAGGACTACGAATCCGCGCTGCCTCGGGCTGACCCGATCGTCCTCCTCGAGCAGGCGCACGACGCGCCGCCACGAACTGCCAACGGTGTTGGCTTCGTTCGCCTCGTCAGTTCCCATGTGCCCTTCTTGCCCCTCGATGCCCGTGCTCTCTCTGTTGCTGCGCAACCACCGTTGTCCACACGGCTATCCACACATGAGCGTGGGGTGCATTGAGCAAGCCTAGAGGACGGAGAAACCAGATGAGAACTGGGAACGGCCCTGCTGTGAATTACACTGATGGAGTTCGCCCTGCGAACCGTGCAAGCTCGCTGTCCACAGGCTCGGAGTGCAGTTCGCCACAGCTGGGGACAACGAACTGAGAGTCGGCTCCTGCCGTATTTTGGCGACCCCTCGGTTTGACGTGCGAGTTTGACGGCTGCGCCGTCTTTGCCCTAACGTCGTTAAGTCCTTTGTGTCTGCCTACTGGTCCTGTCGCATGCCCTCGGACGCCTCGGCTCAGCCCTGAAAGCTGGCGCGCGGCGGCCGGCATGAGGCGCGGCGGGGCGGCAGGCACCGCATATACGCGTCCGCCTGGCTCAACCGTGCCATCCGGGTGAGGCGCCGGAACCCACTGGAGTGACCACCGTGAGCAAGCGGACTTTTCAGCCGAACAACCGCCGTCGTGCCAAGAAGCACGGCTTCCGCCTTCGCATGCGCACCCGCGCCGGCCGCGCCATCCTGGCTGCCCGTCGCTCCAAGGGCCGCGCAGAGCTTTCGGCCTGAGACTGGCCTAACCCCGGTCTGCGGGTGATGCAGCCTTAAAGGAGCTCCCGTGCTTCCCGCCCGCAACCGGCTGCGCACTAGCGTCGACTTTTCGCACACCGTACGTTCCGGCGTCCGCCAAGGGCGCCGGAACGTCGTGTTGTATGCGGCTCTTTCGGACGACGACGGCGCGCCGTCGCGGTTCGGGTTCATCGTCTCGAAGGCCGTGGGGAACGCCGTCACCCGCAACCTCGTTAAGAGGAGGCTGAGGGAAGCCGGTGCGGAGACGCTCCGGGAGAGGCCGACGGGCGTCGACATCGTCGTACGGGCTCTTCCCGCCGCGGCGTCCGCCGACTGGTCCTCCCTTCGAAGCGACTACGTCTCGGCTCTGCGGGGAGCGGTGCGGAAGCTCGCTACAGGGTCGCGACAGGAGGAAGTCAATGGCAGCGGTGAGTGACGCCCCGCGGGGAGTTGCCCCGCTGGGCTGGGTCGCCGTCGTCGGACGCCTTGTGTGGAATCTCCCACGCAACGTGCTGATCCTGCTGCTCAAGGCCTATCGGCTGCTCGTCTCGCCCCTGTACGGGCAGGTCTGCCGGTTCTTCCCGTCCTGCTCCGCATATGCGCTCGAAGCCGTCACAGTTCACGGGGCTGTGCGAGGATCGTATCTGGCGGTGCGTCGGCTTGCGCGCTGCCACCCCTGGAATTCCGGCGGTCTGGATCCGGTGCCCGACGGGCATCGGCACTGGCCTGCCGGCCGCACGCCGCGGATCGTGGTGCTCAATCACCCGGACCGCTACTGGAAGGACGAGCCCGCCACCGGCGGCCCTGCCAGCTTGAGACACGAGGATTAGGGAAACAACATGGACCCTCTGGGGACAATACTCCTGCCCTTTGAATGGCTGGTCTCCTTCGTCATGGTGGCCTTCCACGAGGCGTTTTCGTTCATCGGCCTGCCGCCTGGAAGCGGCTGGACGTGGACCTTCTCGATCATCGGCCTCGTGCTCGTGATCCGCGGCGCCCTCATCCCGGTCTTCGTCCGGCAGATCAAGGCCCAGCGCGGCATGCAGCTGCTCCAGCCGGACCTGCAGAAGCTCCAGGCCAAGTACAAGGGCAAGACGGACCAGCTTTCGCGGCAGGCCATGGCCCAAGAGCAGATGGCGCTGTACAAGAAGCACGGCACCAACCCGTTCTCGGCCTGCCTGCCGCTGATCATCCAGATGCCGTTCTTCTTCGGCCTCTTCCGCGTGCTTTCCAACGTCAGCGGCGCTCAGGCCAACAACCCCGGCATCGGCGCCCTGACCCCGGACCAGGTCAACCAGTTCCACAACTCGAGCATCTTCGGGGCGCCGCTCTCCGCGTCGCTTCTGCACGGCGGCGGCGGGGACGCCGTCGTCGTCGCGGTGCTCTCGATCCTCATGATCGTGGCGATGACCGCCTCGCAGTTCATCACGCAGAAGCAGATCATGGCGAAGAACATGTCCGAGGCCGCGATGGCGAGCCCGTTCATGCGCCAGCAGAAGATCCTCCTTTACATCCTCCCGCTCGTCTTCGGCATCGGCGGGATCAACTTCCCCATCGGCGTCCTCATCTACTGGACCATCAGCAACCTCTGGACGATGGGGCAGCAGTTCTACGTGATCCGGCGCATGCCCGCGCCCGGCTCGCCCGCTGCGAAGGCGCTCAACGAGCGCCGCGCCGCGAGGGGCCTCGCACCGATCGACGTGACGACGGGAAAGGCGATGAAGCCTGAGGACATCCCGCCACCCCCTGAACCCAAGGGCCAGCGTCAGCAGCCGCAGCGCAAGAACCGGAGGAAGAAGTGACCCCCGCCGAGACCACCGCAGTGAATGGAACAGACGACAGCCTCGAGTGGGAGAACGCCCACGAAGACGGTGCCGCAGAGGATGCCGAGGAGACGGCCGCTGACGGCGGCGCCGACGAGGAGGCCGACGAGACTCCCGTGAGCCGCCTTGAAGAAGAGGGCGACGTCGCTGCCGACTATCTCGAGGAGCTCCTCGACATCGCGGATATCGATGGCGACATCGACATCGAGGTGCGCGGCGGCCGGACCTATCTCTCGGTCATCGGCGACGAGAGCGCCGAAGGCCTTGAGACCCTCGTGGGCAGCGGCGGCGAGGTGCTCGAAGCCCTTCAGGAGCTGACCCGGCTCGCTGTGCTCTCGCAGACCGGCACGCGTTCGCGCCTCGTCCTCGACATCAATGGCTACCGCGGCGAGCGGACCAAGTACCTCCACTCGATCGCCGAGGATGCCGTCGCGAAGGTCAAGGCCGATGGGGCCGCTGTACATCTCGAGCCGATGAGCTCGTACGAGCGCAAGATCGTCCACGATGTCGTGGCCGATCTCGGCTACGCGAGCGAGTCCGAAGGCGAAGGCGCCAAGCGCCACATCGTCGTCTCGACCGACTGACGTGGGGGAGGAACGAACGGCTCCCGCCGCGGGGGGCGCCGAGGGAACGGACGACGGCGGTCTTCCGGAGTTGACGGGGGCCGAGCTCGCGGCCGCGGAGAAGCTCTTCGGTGAGCGGCTCGGGCTTGCGCGACGCTACGTCGAGCACCTCGCGACGTCGGGCCTTGAGCGGGGCCTGATCGGACCGCGCGAGGTGCCGCGGCTCTGGAGCCGCCACGTGCTCAACTGCGCGGTGATCGAATCCGAGTTCACGCACGGAGCCCTCGTGGCCGACGTCGGGAGTGGAGCCGGCCTCCCGGGCCTGTGTCTCGCGCTCGCCCGCCCGGATCTCACGCTCATCCTCATCGAGCCGCTCGAGCGCAGGGTTGTCTGGCTCGAAGAGGTCGTTGACGATCTCGGCCTGACCAACGTCCGCGTCTTCCGCATGCGGGCCGAACAGGCCGTCGACCTCGTCAACGCCGATTACGTGACCGCGCGTGCGGTCTCGGCGCTTGCCACACTCATTCCCATCACACTGCCGCTCCTGGGCGGTTCGGGCACTCTCGTCGCCATCAAGGGCCGCAGCGCCGCCGAGGAAATCGAGAAGGCGGCCAAAGCGATCAAGAAGCATCGCGGCCGCAATCCCCACGTGCGCGTGCTGGGGGAAGGGCTTCTCGAGGAGCCGACGACGGTCGTGCGGATCGACGTCGGCGCACTCTGATCCGGGGAAGGGCAGAGCCTACCCGCTAGGCTAGAGTGAGGAGACGTACGCGAACCGGGAGTGAGTGAACAGTGAGCAGAGACGAGTCATCGGCTCAGCGGATTCCGCCCTTCGTATCGCTGGGGCCAGCACGCTCGTCAACGGTCGCACCTTCTCCCTCCTCTCAAGCGGCTGAGGTTGATTCCAAGCCTCTGCGCGGTCCCGCCGATGCTTCGTCGTCAGGAATCAGCATCGACGAGGCGAGTCCCATCGGGAGCCAGCTCGCGAACGAGACCAAGCGGCGCGAGCGGCTCAGCCAGCGGGCGCTCCGCAAGCCGAGTGCCACGAGGGTCTTCACGGTGTCGAACCAGAAGGGCGGCGTCGGGAAGACCACGACCACGGTCAACATCGCCGCGGCGCTTGCGGCCTCGGGCCTCAACGTCCTCGTGATCGACATCGATCCCCAGGGCAACGCGTCGACTGCCCTCGGGATCGAGCACCACGCGGATGTCGAAAGCATCTACGACGTGCTCATCAATGATCTGGCTCTTGCCGACGTCGTGCGTCCGTGCCCGGATGTCGAGCGGCTCGAATGCGCGCCGGCCACGATCCACCTCGCCGGCGCCGAAATCGAGCTCGTCTCGCTCGTTGCCCGTGAGCAGCGGCTGCGGCGTGCGATCGACAACTATGCGAAGGAACGCGCCGACCAGGGCCTCGAGCGGCTCGACTATATCTTCATCGACTGCCCGCCGAGCCTCGGCCTTCTCACCGTCAACGCCTTCTGCGCTGCCACGGAGGTGCTCATCCCCATCCAGTGCGAGTACTACGCGCTCGAGGGCCTCAGCCAGCTCCTCAACAACATCGGGATGATCCAGAAGCACCTCAATGGGGATCTGCGCGTCTCCACGATCTTGCTGACGATGTACGACGGCCGCACGAATCTCGCCGCCCAGGTTGCCGCCGAAGTGCGCGAGCATTTCCCGGACCAAGTTCTCGAGGCAGTCGTGCCCCGTTCCGTCCGCATCTCGGAGGCGCCAAGCTACCAGCAGACGGTCATGACGTATGACCCGTCGTCGACCGGGGCACTTTCCTATTTGGAAGCCGCGGCCGAAATCGCCGAGCGTTAGTTCTTACACATAGGTCACACCCTCCGGTGACGAGGGTTCGAGGGAGGAAGTCCGCGCATGAGCGAGAAGCGCCGAGGCCTGGGCCGTGGCCTGGGGGCTCTGATTCCGAGTTCCGCCACTGCCGTGGGTGGGACTGCGGCACCGTCGCGTCCGGTTGACCTCTTCTTCCCCGAGTCGCGCACACCGGGTGGGACACGCGAGCCTGCGGACGAGACCCCTCCCACGGGCTCGGAGACCGTGGCTGGCGCTGTCTCCGTTCCATCCGGCGAAGGGCGGACGACGGCGGCGGATGTCGCGGCCGCTGCGGAGGACTCGGAGCGTCCGACGGCGGAACCCTCTCCATCTGCTTCGAAGGGCTCGGGCGGCCGTAACGGTTCGACCGCCCGACGCAAGGGTGCGCCGGCCAAGTCTGCATCGTCGGCTGTCGATGCGGGCGAGGATGAGCTTGATCTCGTTGAGGTCCCCGGCGCGCAGTTCGCCGAGCTTCGCGTCGACGACATCCATCCGAACCGCAAGCAGCCGCGCAGCGTCTTCGATGAGGACGAGATGGCGGAACTCGTCCACTCCGTGCGCGAGATCGGCATTCTCCAGCCGATCGTTGTTCGTCGATCAACCGAATCCGGTAGTGAAACGTACGAGCTTGTCATGGGCGAGCGTCGTTGGCGCGCGGTTCAGCAGGCCGGGCTTGGGACAATCCCTGCCATCATTCGCGACACGAGTGATGACGACCTCCTGCGTGATGCTCTCCTCGAGAACCTTCACCGCAGTCAGCTCAATCCGCTCGAAGAGGCGGCGGCGTACCAGCAGCTTCTCGAGGACTTCGGGACGACCCACGAGGAGCTCGCCGATCGGATCGGTCGTTCGCGTCCGCAGATCTCGAACACGATTCGCCTCCTTCGGCTTCCCCCTCTTGTCCAACGACGCGTTGCGGCCGGGGTCCTGACGGCGGGTCATGCTCGGGCCCTGCTTTCCCTACCCGATGCGGGTGCCATGGAGCGGGTGGCGCAGCGCATCGTGGCTGAGGGCCTTTCGGTCCGTGCGACCGAAGAGGCGGTTGCGCTGTACCAGGAGCCGGACGAGCCTCGACGAAACAACATTCCCAAGCCGAATGCGCGCCACGAGCGTCTCGATTTCTTGGCATCTACGCTTGCGGATCGTCTCGATACCAATGTGAAGATCACGCTGGGCGCCCGCAAGGGCCGCGTGAGCATCGAGTTCGCGAGCGTCGAGGATCTCAACCGCATTATGGGTGTGCTGAATCCCGGGGCTGAGTAGTTCTCGTTCTCCTTACTGAACAATGGCCTCGTCCTAGTGGGCGAGGCCATTGTCGTGCATGGCTAGGTTTATCGAGGTCCGGTCTCTGGCGATTGCTCTGTCACTTCGGCTCCCTGAGCGGCGCCGAGTGGTTGGTATTCCTTGCTACGCCGGAATGGTTGATTGGGGTCCGGAAGTGCGGGGCGCACAGTTTCGCCGCCAATGTTTCACGTGAAACCGAGCACGCAGCGCTTGCCTACTCGCTGGGCGTACGTCGCCGTCGTCGTTTGGCGACATTTCCGAGAGCCCCAGCTGTACGTCACCTCTCTAGAGGTGGAATTCCGCTAGATAGCTTGCACTGGTGACGACCTGCCGTCGAACCGATGACCGGTGACCACTCAAGGATGTTCGGCGCCAAAACGCTACTTGTTTTAGCTCTCTTACCACCGCGACGGCTTCTGGTGCACCTGGGAACCCATGGGGCGGACCGATGTGGTGTTCGACGACCTTCCAACCAATGGGGGCGGGTTCCAATGCTGAGACCCGGGATTGCCCTGCGGTTGTTCACGGTGGGATTCTGTGAGGCTTGCGATCGGCCCTCCCGCCTGTTTGTACGTTCCAGCTAGTCGGCATCTTGGTGCTACACCTTTGAACCGAGCCGGGCCCCCAGTGCGCCATTCATTCCATGCCTGCCGCCTGGTGGGTTCACGTGCCTCGCGTTGACGGCCCGAATCATTGGCTGCCGTCGAGAAGTGGTTCCAACATATGCATTTGAAGAACATGCGACGATCGAGCATCGTGTTCTTGATGTGGGCGAGCGAATCCCCTGAGCCGGGAAGTGGCGTTGCTCGTTCAGGCTGACAGTGCCGTGAAAATCGTTGGAAGTCTGCCGCGCATTTTGTTCTGAAGCAGCCGCGGCCATTATCCACAGCAGCGGTTGGGTAGTGAGGTGCGACAGTGAGCGACATGGGGGATTGCACACAGCGGTTTGGTGCGGCGGGGCTTGGCAAACACAGTGGTGCGGAAGTTGGAGGCAGTAGGCGTAGGTCGTGCACCAGAAGGAGGGAGATGGGACTTGGCGCTGCGAAAGGATGCGCCAGTCGGAACTGTGCGGCGCGGCGCCAGGCGGGTGGGGGGTCTGGATCTTGCGCAAGCTGGAGTAGTCGCACCTGCGTGAAGCTCAAGCAGTCTTGGTCGGGCCTGTGTGATGGGCAAGCACTGGGTAGCTGAGCAGTGGTGGCGCGCATGCAGGCGATGGACGGACAACAGGTGTGGTCGTGAAGTGAGCTAGGTTCTGGGCAGAAGCGGTGTGGCGGCACTGGCAAGGCGTGAATAGCGGTCGCGTCTCGCGGCAATAGGGCATCGGACCGCCCCAAGTAGTGGCAGGAGCACGAACGACCCTCTCTCATTCTGCAGCTGGCCATGGTGACTGCTTTGGTGAGTCCGGATCGACGACACTCGGATTGAGATCGCCGTACGGCGGTGGTTGGAGGCCGGATGGAGCCCATGACTTGGCGCTGGAGATGAAGGATGTCAATCGTCTGTGTGCAGCGGATAGCGGATAGTGAATCCAGCGAACTCGTGAGGTGCGTGGATGGCAGGTTGCCCGTCTACGACGGGCACCGCGGTATCGGTTTGAACAGTGTCGGTGAGGTACGGCGGCCGGCTGGGCTCGGCCCCAGCTGGCTGGGATGGGCCCGGCTGGCTGAGCACGGCCCCGGCTGTCCGGATTGGCCCGTGGTTGGCGTTAAGTCGAGTGGCATTGACTGGCCCCGTTGACGGGCGCCGCCCGTAGGGATGACGAGCGAGGGCCGCAGGTGTGAGTGCGGCGTGAATGCAGGAGTTCCAGTGTCTCGTGAGTTCCTGGGTCTCGGGCTGTCGACCACGTTGCTTCCGGACTCTCGCGCCGGACCGCCGTCCCCTCGGCCACCGGTGAGAAGTTCGGAGTTGTGGAAGGGTGTGGACCTCCACCGGGCGCGTCCCGCATGGCCTGTCATGTCACGGTTGCAGTGTCAGGCAACGCGGTCGTTTGGGACGGCCTCCGTGGGTCGATGTTTCACGTGAAACATCGGCGGCGGCCGGCATCGAGCCGAAGGCTCAGCAATGACCGCGTGCCCGCGGTCTGATCCGGCAGGATCCAATTCGGGTAGCTGCCGTCGCGCAAGGGCTCGCACCGAGACACGCAGGCCGGCTTCCCGCCAAAGTGATTCGGCCAACGCATGTGGATTTCGGTGTGGATAACTCGGTCTCACCTTCTCCAGAGTCCGCGCGCCGTCTGTGGATAAACTGCCCGCTGGATGCTAGGTATGCGTAGTGCGGACTCTTGTCCGGTGGGTCGTCTTCGGCGCATCGCCGGCCACTGCGGTCCGAATTCCGCGATGTCGATCCCTCCATCAGGTCGCATGGTCACAGCCTAGTGAGCATTTCGACCCTGGAAATGCGCGTTTGTCCAACGACGGCGATGCCTGATCAGCAAACCGTTCGCCACGCGCACAACAGTCGACTGCTTCCACCAGCATGGGGTTCACGTTGGAGCGAACTCCTCGCGCGATTGGGGTGCTGATCGGCGTCACGCTATCCACATGAATCTTCCTATGGCTGTGGATAAGTGCTGTGGATATCCGTGTGGACAACTGTCACAAAAGGTGTCCCTTCTCCGTCATGAATGTCAATGAGGAACTGGTGAATCAAGAACCTTTGCGCCGGGCCGGATCACCCAGGCCTGCGACCATCCGTGTGTAGGGCGACCGAGCCCCGTCTGTGGACGGCGCGCTTTCGGGGGAATTGGCTGCCGGGGAGGAATGATCGGATATGGATGGGGGCGACATGAGTCGTGCTCTGCTCGCGTTCCTGCGCGGTGGAGGCGAGCTCCCATGCGGGGGATTGGAGACGTTCGCTCAGCGCAAGCGCGGGATGCCGCTTGCGAGGAGGCCCCTCATATGGGCACCGCCCAGTCGGACGTAGCGCCAGGCAATGCGAATTGGCACTCAGACTGCGGAGGTCGGCGGTGAGAACTGTGAGCCGGCAGGGCCAGAGAAGGGTGCTCGGCCCCATATTGCGGTGTCATGATCAATATTCTGAAACTCGGCTGCGGCAGGGGTGCCCGTTACTGTTTCACGTGAAACATCGCCCAGTGGGGGCTGGGAGCTCCGAGGCGACGAGAAAGGTTGATTCGGTGGTCGCGGTGTCCGCTTGCGTGTCTTGGTTGGTGGCGTCCGGTGCATGCTCGGTCTTCCTCGCCGTTGTTCGGCGCTATCACGAAAGCATCGCGGAGGTTTGACACTGAAACGGTGATATCAGGGTCGGGGGTGAGGACCCGAGACGGGGAGCAATGGCCGCGGAAGCCACGGGTGATCTCGTGTCGATCGTGCACTTATAGGCGGGCTCGGCACAATCTTGAAATGCGATATCGGAATTCGGTACACCTCGCTATCGATAGGCGGAGGACGGCAGGTTCTGTCGGCGTCTTCATCGAGGCTTCAGGAAGGCCTGGTCTCCGCGCTTCCGGAGACAGTCCAAAGGGAACGCTCTGCGGTCGCCGAAGGAAGCCGTCGGCAGGTCGCTCGATTGTGTACGTGACGTCCGCCCGTGTCGTGTGGCGGACAAGTGACGCCTGAATCCATATGCTGCGACCTCGAACCTGAGGTCGCGGGTGATATACGCGGTGCCCCAATGGGACGGAGTGGTCCGGGCCGTGCCGGTGCGGGGTGCGACTAGCGGAGCGAAACAGGTGGGACGGCCCAGGTCGGCTGTGCCTTCGTGTGTTTCGCCGATTGCTGTGGGGTGATGACAGCTCGCGCGGGACGCTGACGACTGGTGCATTTCGCCGATTGTCGTGAGGTGGTGATGACCGATGCGGGAGGCTCGGCGGATCCAGCAGAGACCCTTCGGTGCTGACGGTGGTGTTGGAATGGCCGGGCGTTGTCGGTGGAGCTGTGGGCGCGGTGCATGGGCTTCTTGTGGGTAGTGTCCATGCGGGCCCATGAAATGGCTGGCTGAGGCTGTACCGGGGGCGGCGTGTTCGTGGTGGTGCTCATTGCGTCGCGTGCCATTGGGCGAGTTGGGAGGTAGGCGGCCACCAGTGCGATCCGTGGTGCGCGCTGGGGCGGACGAATATTGCTGGACAGGCCCGACGCTTCAGGAGAAGTCATCGCTAGGAGCTGATTGCACCGTTCGCCTACCTGATGAGTCCCATGTCGTGTTGTCGGGCGTGCCCTTTCGGAGCGGGCATTCGTTGGCAGTTGGCGATCTTGCGGTGATGCACCGTAGTTCCTGTCTCTTCGCCGCTAAGGCCCGATGCGAGATGGAGGTGGCATCTGTCAGACAGTAGGGTTTCAGCTGGCCGCTCGGTACTGGTTGGGGTACTGACGCTGCGTGGTGAGGTGTCCATCTGTTCGGATTACCGGGCGACAAATCTGGGTGACGCGAACACCGCCTATGCTCAGCGGGGCTGTGAGGCCCTCTGCCGCAAGAGATGGCCTCAGCTGCCTCAGTCCTGAGGAAAGACTGTGCAGAGCTTAGACGGGCTCCTGGTGGGCCATTGACACCAACGGTCGACACGCAGCAGGAGCTAAAGCCGAATCTCGTTGCCGTCCGAGCCGAAGTCGCCTAGGTTTCACGTGAAACATTGAGGGCGCAGCCAAGTGGCTGCGCCCTCAATGTCCGTAGAAAGCGGATGATCTACTTCGCGAGAACCTCGGACCATTCCTTCTCGAAGTACTGCTTCGGGCGGGCACCGATCACGGTTCCCGTCACCTTGCCCTTCTCGAAAAGGTAAACAGCAGGAATCGAGGTGATTCCATACTCAGCGGCGATGTTCGGGTTGTCGTCCACGTTGACCTTCACAACGTCGACCTGGTCCGAGTATTCGACCGAGATGTCGTCGAGGATAGGGCCGACCTTACGGCACGGCCCGCACCATTCGGCCCAGAAATCAACGATGACGGGCTTCTCCGAGAGGAGAACCTCGTCGGTGAACTGGGCGTCGGTGACGTCTCTGGCGTTGCTCATGTCTGCCTTCCGATCTGTGGTGTGAATTAGGCCTGCTGAGTGGCGAGGGTCCGTGCCTCGAGGTCTGCAAGGTAGTGCTCGACATCGAGAGCCGCGACGCAACCGGATCCGGCTGCGGTGATGGCTTGGCGGTAGGTGGGATCGACGACGTCGCCCGCGGCGAACACGCCAGGGACATTCGTGCGGGACGAGCGGCCGTCGACGGCGATCGTGCCCGCAGCCGTCAGCTCGAGCACATCCTTGACGAGCTCGGTACGCGGGTCGTTGCCGATCGCGACGAAGATCCCGGTGACCGCGAGCACCGACTCGGATCCGTCCACAGTGCTGCGGAGACCAAGACCGGTGACCTTGTCACCGCCGAGAACGTCGGCCACTTCGCTGTTCCAGGCAAACGAGATCTTCTCGTGTGCGAGAGCGCGGTCGGCCATGATCTTCGATGCACGAAGCGAGTCGCGACGGTGCACCACGGTGACGGAGCGGGCGAACTTGGTAAGGAACAGTGCCTCCTCCATCGCCGAATCGCCACCGCCGATCACGGCGATGTCCTGGTCCTTGAAGAAGAAACCGTCACACGTCGCGCACCAGCTCACGCCGTGACCCGAAAGACGCTTCTCGTTGGGAAGGCCGAGCTCGCGGTAAGCCGAGCCGGTCGCGATGATGACGGCGCGCGCGAAGTGCTCCTCGCCGTTCGCGAGAACCACTCGCTTGACCTCACCCTCGAGGTCGAGCGTCTCAACATCTTCGAACTCGATCTGAGCACCGAACTTGGCGGCCTGCTGCTCCAGCTTGTCCATGAGCTCGGGTCCCTGAATACCCTCGGGAAAACCAGGGAAGTTCTCGACCTCGGTCGTGTTCATGAGCTCGCCACCAGCGGTCACGGAGCCGGCGAAAACCAACGGGTTGAGGTTGGCTCGTGCGGTATAGATCGCTGCGGTGTATCCGGCGGGACCGGAGCCGACGACGATGACGTCGCGGACCTCGGTGGCGTTGCTGTCGGCAGTGCTCACGGGCGAATAACCTCTTCTTCTGACGTGCTGGACTCGGCTGTCCACAGCTCACAACGTGTCGACGAGCGCTGGTATTCCGCCGCGCCGTCGCCCTACAAGGGTACCGAAAGGCGCTCACTGCCCGAGCCGATATGAAGAAAAGCCGCCCCGGGAATCCCGGGGCGGCTTCCGCAGAAGGCGAGCGACGCCGTCGACCCTCAGAGCGCCACTGGACGGCGCTACTGGACCTTGATCTCGGCAAGCCGCAGACCGTACGGGTACTGCGTCTTCGGCGCGGCAAGCTTGGGGAGTGCGTTGATCTGGATGATCACGTACTGAGCCTTGACCGTGTTGGGCAGTGGGACGACGAGCTTCTCGCTGTTGAACGACGTGGTACTCGCCAGCGTTGCGCCAGAGAGGTCCGGCTGCGCGTTGGTGTAGACGCTCACGCTGCCGCCGGTTCCACCGAGCTGGTCGAGCTCGACCTGCTTGATGTCCGAGACCTCCTTGAGCTTGACGGCAAGTGCCACGCTCTTGACGATCCCGCCCCAGCTCTCGGAGCCGAACTCCATATCAGACCAGTACGTGGCGGGGTTGCCGTCAATGGCCAGGGGAAGCTTCGCATCGAATGCGGCCGCGAAAGTGAACTCGCCAGGATTGAGGCGGGTCACCGAATCGACGACCGGAGTGACGGGTGCGGGCGGCTGGCTCTGGCCGGGCCCCTGAGACTGCGTCGATCCACTCGTCGAGGCTCCCTTGGTCCCACCGGCCTGTGGCTGGAAGAGACCGCCGAGGGTCGTGAACGCGAAGATGAGTGCGGCGACAAGGATGACCGCGAGCACACCGCCGACGAGCCACGGAACCGACTTCGGGCGCGTCGATTCGTCGTCCTCTTCGAGGTCGTCGTCACGATCGAAGACACGCTCCGGGGCGTTCGTCCAGCCCGCTTGCCGTGCGGCGTTGGGGAAGGTTGTTCCGCGGCCCTGGCCCGACGGCGAGGCGGGGGCCGCGGGCTTCTGGGCGGGCGGCTGGGGGACATAGCGCGGCGCTTCGGTAGGAACCGGCGCCGCCGGAGTGGCTTGGGTGGGCGAGGCGCCCGAACCCTGAGGCCCGCTCACCGGGGGCTCGTGCCACGGGGTGACCTTGGGCTGAGGGCTCGGCGAGCCGGCAGGGGCCCCGGTGTCCTGGCCACCCGCGGAGCGCGGCGGCGCGGCCGGAGGGGGCGGAGCGGCAGCCGGAGAAACCGGCGGGGGCGTAGCCTGCGTGCGGGGACCGAGCGAACCGTTGCTCTGCGGAAGTGGGCCAGTTGGCTTGTCTTCCTCCGCGTCCGGGTACTGGATGTAATCGTGCTGGCCCTGGTCGTACAGCCCGTTGTACGTCTCGGGCTCGCGCGAGCGCGACTCGCCGAAGATCTCGCTGCCGAGCGTGTCGGTGAAGAACGGCTCGACGTAGGGAGCCTCCTGGGCGACGATGAGGTCGAGCAGGTCGGCGGCCTCGGCATGGTTCGTGATGAGATACGTTGCCCCATGGCTCACGCCGAGATCCAGCACCTGGATGCCGACGTGCCGCTCGCCAACAGCGACTTCCCGCGCGCTCTGGGCGAGCTGCTCTGCGTTGCCCGGCGCGGAGACGAGGATGCTCACGGGACGGTTGAGGATCTGGTCCACTCCGTCGAGAACCAGGTCACCGTCGTGCGACGCCACGATCGAGGACGTGACTTTATACCGCCCGCCCAGCACGGTGCCGACGTCGATCGACTGGGACACGGGTACCTCCCTGGCTAATCCGCCCGGCCAGCCCGGACGAGCCGGGCCTCTTCCTAAGACTTGATCCTAGCGGACCGGGGCTTGACACCCCTTTTTGGTCGGGGCGCGTCAGATGTGCGGGAAGTGGGGATTCCGCCCCGGCCGGCCCTGGTAGGTCCGCCGTCCGGGCAGGGCGCCTGGGCCCGAAGAGGGCTCCCGCGCACGGTAGACGCCCGGGTCGAACTGCCCCGAGATCCGCGGGATGATCCCGGTATCGTCCGAGAGGGTCGGCAACCCGCCGTGAAGTGCGAAGGCCTCGTCCGCCTCGCGCACCTGGCCGGCGGCAGCACCGCCGTCGTCCGTCGCCGCGCGCTCCGGGGCGGACGACGGCGCCGCACCCGTCCGCGCGCCCAGCCGCCCGAGCAGGGGGCGGAGGAGGTCCCGGAGCTCGTGGACCCGGAAGATCCGCAGCAGGACGAGGTACACGAAGAGCATCGCGACGCCGATCACGGCGATCGATACGAGAGCCGCGAAGCTTGAGCTCCAGATGAAGCCCTCGGGAGAAAGCCCGCCGAGGAGCCACACCGCGAGCCCGCCCGCGAGGGCGGCGCCGGACGCGGCGTAGCCCATGCGGATGTAGGAGCGGGCCACGACCGCGCCGTCGAGGTGGCCGAGCTTGCGCCTCAGATAGGCGCCGCTCAGCACGACCGAGAGGATATTGCCGACCGTGTAGAGGGCGGCGATGGCGAAGATGATGTAGCGCGCGGGCAGGAACTGGATCCCGGTGGCGCCCACGACGTTGAGGACGGCCAGCCACATCTGGATCTTGAACGGCGTCTTCGCGTCCTCGTAGGAGTAGAAGACGCGGGACATCATGAAGTTCGCGCTCAGGAACGGCGTGCTCAGCGCGAGGATGCTCAGCGTCTGCGCGAGCATGACGCCGTCCGAGGCGCTGCCTCCGGAGAAGAACCTTCCGAGCGGTGCGGCGAGGGCGAACAGGGCGAGGGCGCTGAACACGGTCGCGACGGCCATGGTGCGGAGGCCGTGGGAAAGCGCTATCCGAACACCCCTCCGATCACCGGTCTGCGACGCCTGCGTCATGCGGTTGAAGAGGACGGTCGCCAGGGACAGCGCGATGATCGAATGCGGCAGTAGGTAGAGCTGGCTCGCCATCTCGAGCACTGTGTTGCCGGGAATGAAGTGCCACGAGGGATCGCCGTTCTCGCGCAGCTGTTCGCGCACAGCGCCCGGCATCGACGCGACCCTCATGAGGTAGAGGAACGTGAGCTGGCCGACCGCCGTCGTCGCGAGCGTCCAGACGCCGATGCGGGCGGCGGCTCCCAGTCCCACGCCACGCCAGCCAAACTTGGGCCGCAGCCCGAGACCGAGCCGGCCCACGGGGATGAAGAGCATCGCGGTCTGGATGACGACGCCGACGGTCGAGGCGCCGGCGACGAGCAGCGTCTGCGGCGTCCCCCACGTGTCGAGAGTGTGTTGGTGGACGTCGTTCGTGCCGAAGATCCAGATGAACATCCCGAGGCCGCCGATGGCCACGATGTTGTTCACGAGCGGCGCCCACATAGCCGGACCGAACGCCCCATGGGCGTTGAGCACCTGGGTGAGCAGCGCGTACAGGCCGTAGAAGAAGATCTGCGGAAGGCACCAATATGCGAAGACCGTCGCGAGGGCGAGCTGCGTTCCGCTGTAGCCCGACGTCGTGAGCTGCATGACGATCGGCGCCCCGATCGTCACGAGCGCCGTCAGGACGAACGTGACGATGACGCCGAGCGTGAGAAGCCGGCTGATGTAGTCGGCGCCTCGGTCCGCGGCGCGGCTCGCCTTGATGATCTGGGGGACGAGGACCGTATTGAAGACGCCGCCCGCGACGAGCAGGAAGATGAGGTTCGGCAGGTTGTTGGCGTTGACGAACGTGTCGGTGACCGTCGAGCCGAGGCCCAGGGCGTAGACGAGGAGAAGCTGGCGAAGGAAGCCGAGCACGCGCGAAAGCAGCGTGCCGACGGCCATGATCGCGCTGGACCGTGCCTCGGAGGCGGGGGCCTTTGCTGCCATCACCGGCCTGTCATTTCAGGAGGTGCTCGGGGAGCACTTCCCGGGCCAGATCGGCGATGCGGCGCTCATTGGGGAACGAGAGCCGCCGCGAAAGCTCCGAGATGGGGACCCACGCGACGTCGACGGCTTCCTGATCGGGATCGTTCTCGATCGTGAGCTCGCCGCCCACCGCCTGGAGAAGATAATGATGCACGGTCTTGTGCACCCGGTGGCCCGTGACGGTGAACCAGTAGTCGATGCTGCCGAGCGGCGCGAGGATGCGGCCGTCGATTCCGGTCTCCTCGCTGATCTCCCGCACCGCGGCGATCTCGTTGGATTCCTTGCCCTCGGGGTGGCCCTTGGGGAGGCACCACTCAAGGCGGCCCCCGCGATTGAGACGGGCGATGATCGCCACGGGAAGGTTCGGATCGGTCGTATCGACGATGACGCCGCCCGCCGAAATCTCCTCCACCGTGGGAAGCGAGTGGATGTAGGTCTGCCCGGCCGGCGCGACGTGCGGTCCGATGGCGGACGGCAGCGGCGCACTCCTCCTCTTCTGAGGATCGCTCGGCAGCGGGATAACCATGCAGTCCACTCTAACCAAGAGAGTCCCGGTCAGGACCGTGCACGGGGTGCGCCGCAGGATCTGCCAAGCTTTAAGGACTATGGCACGAGAAGACACGCAGGGAGCACGCATGGCGTCGCCCGAGTCGCCGTCCGTTGGATTCACGCTTGAGCCCGTGGTGCTCGAGCTTGGTCGCCGATTCGTCGATGCGGGCTTCGAGCTTTCCCTCGTCGGCGGCCCGGTGCGCGACCTCTTCCTCGGCCGACGCTCGCCGGACCTCGACTTCACGACCAACGCGACCCCCGACGAAACGCTCGGCGTCATCAAGGGCTGGGCCGACGCCCACTGGGAGATAGGCCGCGCCTTCGGCACTATCGGGCTGCGCAAGGACGGCTTCCAGCTCGAAGTGACGACCTATCGGGCCGAGGCGTACGACCCAGAGTCCCGCAAGCCCGTCGTGGCGTTCGGACGCTCGCTCGTCGGAGACCTCGAGCGTCGTGACTTCAGCATGAACGCGATGGCCCTCCGCCTGCCCTCCCTCGAGCTCGTGGATCCGTTCGGCGGCGTCCAGGACCTCCACGCGGGCGTCCTCCGGACCCCGGGAACGCCCGAGGACTCCTTCTCCGATGACCCCCTGCGCATGATGCGCGCGGCGCGCTTCGCCTCCCAGCTCAAGGTCGACGTCGACCCTGAGGTCCGCGAGGCGATGGCCGCGATGGCGGGCCGGATCTCGATCGTCTCGGCCGAGCGGGTCCGCGACGAGCTCGTCAAGCTCGTCAACGGTGCGTCCCCTCGCGTCGGCGTCGACCTCCTGGTTGAGACGGGGATCGCGGACATCGTCCTGCCCGAGGTGAGTGCCCTGCGGCTCGAGGTCGACGAGCACCATCGCCACAAGGACGTCTACCAGCATTCCCTCACGGTCCTCGACCAGGCCGTGGCCCTCGAGACGGGACCCGACGGGCCTGTGCCGGGCCCTGACTTCGTGCTGCGCTTCGCGGCGCTCCTCCATGACATCGGCAAGCCCGCCACGCGGCGCTTCGAGCCGGGCGGCGCCGTTTCCTTCCGCCACCACGACGTGGTCGGCGCGAAGCTCACGAAGAAGCGGATGCGCGAGCTCCGCTTCGACAATGACACGATCAAGGCCGTTGCGCGCCTCGTCGAACTGCACATGCGCTTCTACGGGTACGGCGATGCGGGCTGGACGGATTCTGCCGTCCGCCGCTACGTGACCGACGCGGGGCCGCTGCTTGATCGCCTCCACCGGCTCACCCGCTCCGACGTGACGACGCGGAACCAGCGCAAGGCCGATCGCCTCTCCTTCGCCTACGACGATCTCGAGAACCGCATCGCCGAGCTCGCGGCCCAGGAGGAGCTCGCGGCAATCCGGCCGGACCTCGACGGCCAGCAGATCATGGAGATCCTCGGGATCAAGCCGGGGCCCGTCGTCGGCCGTGCGTACCGGTTCCTTCTCGACGAGCGCATGGAGAGCGGTCCGGCCTCAGAAGGCGAGGCGCGCGCAAAGCTGCTTGAATGGTGGGCGGCCCAGCCGGAATCCGCCGAAGGGGCCGGCTCTGCCCGTCTGGCGGAGGACGAGGCAGGCGAGAAGGGGAACGAGTGAGCGTCGAGGAATTCGGTCTGCCCAAGCTGTGGCTCCTGCGGCACGGCGAGACTGAGTGGTCGAGGAGCGGCCAGTACACGGGGCTCACGGATCTCCCGCTCACCGAGGAGGGCGAGCAGCAGGCGCGCGACGCGAAATCGACGCTGGGCGCCATCGACTTCGGACTTGTCCTGACGTCGCCGCTCCAGCGGGCGCGGGCGACGGCGACGCTCGCCGGCTTCCCCGAAGCGATCGTGGAGCCGAACGCCGTCGAATGGAACTACGGCGACTACGAGGGCATCCGCTCCGCCGACCTCCGCAGGGAGAACCCCGACTACCTCATCTGGACGCACGGCGTCCCCCACGGCGAGACGCTCGACGAGGTTGCGGGGCGCGCGGACCAGATCGTGGCGCGCGCCCTGAGCTCCGGGGTGGAGAATGTGCTCGTCGTCGCCCACGGTCACTTCTGCCGGATCCTCACCGCGCGCTGGCTCGGGCTGGCGCCCGCCGAGGGACGGCATTTCATCCTCGGAACGGCGAAAGTCTGTCGTCTGGGGTGGGACAAGAAGACCCCCGCGGTCGAGGCGTGGGGTCTCTGAGGATCCGTTCAGGCATTCCCCGTCCCTGTTCCCGAATTTTCTTTTCGGTTTAGCTTGCAATTCTTTGATGAAGTGGGTTAGCTTTACTCTGTGCTTTGAGGCTTCCGCCCTGTCGGCGGCTCAGGCGCCCAGCACGAGCACATATCGGCAGCAGGGGGAGGGTGGACTCATGATGGCAACCAAGGTTCTCAACCGTGGCCGGGCCGCATTGATGGCGGCGGGGGTCCGCGGACTGCTGCCCGTTTTTGGCTCACCGCGAGGCTGAAGTCTGCCTTCGGGCCCTCGCGAAGCCCTCACTGACACCGTAGGCCGGGCTATGCCCGCACCCCGAAGTCATCGTTCCGGGGTCCTTCTTCGCCTGCGGCATTCCGGGATTCCGTCTCACTGATTTCGGCTTTCGGCGTGCAGTTTTTCGACGCGCAAATATGCCCTCGATGACTGCGGCCTGCTTTCGCTGAATTGGCTCCTGCTTAATTCTGCATGCCCTTATTCAACCGTGCCCATTTCGCGCGGCTGCACCACTCACGCACCGAGGAGAACCCATGTCTTCGCGCTTCGCGCAGACCTCGCCGGACTCGATCGTCGACGAGCCGAACGCCGCCCAGAGCCCTCAGGGCGGCCACCCGCCGTCGTCCCCTGACAGCGAATCACCCGAGGAGGTGACCACCATGATCCAACGACTCCGCCGCGTGCTCTCCGTCGGCATCGACGCCGAGCGCATCGAAGCGCACCGCGAGGCGGTACACCGTGAGATCGCACTCACCATGCCGCTTCGGTAACTCTGGCCACAACCACGGTTTTTCGTGAAGAATCCCTTCTCGGGCGCACAGGGCGTGCGCGGGGGAGAAGGGGAGCATGCGCAAGAGTATCCTTGCCGTCTTTGCGGCTGTGGCCATGGTGTTCGGGCTCGCGGTCGCGGCCGGTCCCGCTCAGGCGAGCACTGGCGGGATGGCCGACGGCGGCGCTCACCCGGGCGTCGCGATGATCGTGTTCTACTCGGCCGAGGGGCGGTTCCGCTGCTCCGCGTCGCTCGTTTCGCCCACCGTGCTGCTCACGGCGGCCCATTGCACGGACGGCGTGCTCGGCAAGACGTTCGTGACGTTCGATTCCGTGATTGCCGAGCAGCCGCCGTCGGGTCTCCCTGCCGCGTCGGATCCCCGGGCCGGGTACTCGGCCGCCGACCTCGCGGGGCGGATCTCGGGCACAGCGTATACCGACCCCCAGTACTCGCACTTCACGGACCAGGCCAACTGGAACGACGTCGGGGTCGTCGTGCTCGACGAGGCCGTCTCGCTGCCGACATACGCGCTCGCGGCATCGGGGACGCTCGACGCGCTCGCGCCGGGGGACGTCCCGAAGACCACGGTGACCGCCGTCGGCTACGGCGTCGAGCTCGGCCAGCCGGCCTCCGGCCCGCAGCGCCGCGTGCCCGTGGCCTACCCGATGATCCGACGCTCCGTGGACATGCGCGTCCAGAGCGTCGCGGCGCAGATCCTCACGACCCACGCGAACGTGAACCCCGGCCGGGACACGGGCGGGATCTGCTCGGGCGATTCGGGCGGGCCGGTCTTCGCGGGCGGAGTGATCGTTGCCGTGACGAGCTTCGGGCAGCCGGACTGCCTCGCGCATGACGGATTGCAGCGAGTCGACATCGCGCCCGTGCAGGCCTGGCTCGCGGGCTTCGGCGTGACGCCGTAGGCCTGCTGGCCGCGGGTGGAGGGCCGCCCGACGTCGGGACGTCTGCCGGTATGCTCGGTGGCATGGACTCGACCGCGGACGACGGCGGACGCGCGCCGCGCGCCGTCATGTCGCCGAGCCGCAATGACCCCCTCGTGCGCACGCTCTCCGAGGTCGCGGGCGGGCCGGTCGGTTCGCACGCCGCGCCGGGGATCATTCGCCGGGGCATGTGGACGCCCGAGCTCATCCTGCTGCTGCTCGCAGCCGCCGCGGCGATCGTCGGCGTGCTCATCAAGGGGTACTGCCGGGTCAACGGGTGGAGCTCGCCCACCGAGTTCTATGCGACGTGCTATTCCGACTTCCCGACGCTCTTCAAAGAGCGCGGCTTCGCTGATGACGTCCTCCCGCTGTTCGCGCCGGGTAGCCGCTTCGAATATCCGGTCATTACGTCGTTGATCGCGGGCGTCACGGCGCTCCTCGTGCCGGGGCACGGTGCGAGCGACGCGCGGGCCACCGCCTACTTCGACGTCAACGCCGCCCTCGCCGCGCTCATGTGGATGATCGCCGTGGTTGCGACTGCCCGCTCGAATCCCCGTCGCCCCTGGGACGCCGCCCTTTTCGCGATCGCCCCGGGCGTGATCCTCGCGGGGTTCATCAACTGGGACCTGTGGGCAGTCGCGTTCCTCTCCCTCGGCATCCTCGCGCTGTCCCGCGGGCGCCCCGTCCTCGCGGGGATCGCGATCGGTCTCGGAACCGCGACGAAGTTCTACCCCGTGCTCGTCCTCGGCGTGCTCGTGCTCCTCGCGATCCGCACGGGGCGGTGGCGGCAGACCCTTCTCGCGGTGGGGTCGGCCGCCGCGGCCTGGATCGTCGTCGACCTCCCGGCCATGATCGGCGACCCTCGCGGCTGGTCGTTCTTCTTCGAGTATTCGGCCTCGCGCGAGCCCGGCTTTTCCTCGGCCTACTACGCGTGGAACGTCGTCGCGGATCGGCTTCATTGGGTCAAGATCTCTGCGCCCGGCGCCAATACCCTCTTCCTCACGGGCTTCGGCCTGTGCTGCCTCGGCATCGCCTTCATCGCCCTGCATGCGCCGCGCCGGCCGCGCCTCGCCCAGCTGGCATTCCTCGTCGTCGCGGCGTTCACACTCACGGGCAAGGTCTACTCGCCTCAGTACGTTGTGTGGCTCATCCCCCTCCTGGCCCTCGCACGGCCCAGGTGGCGGGATTTCCTGGTCTGGATGGCCGCCGAGGCGCTGCATTGGACCGCGGTGTGGATGTATCTCGGCTTCACGACGAGCAACGGGCCGGTCCAGAACAACATCGACTCCCCCTACTATGCGACGGCCGTCCTCGTGCATATGGCGGTATTGGCATATCTCTGCGTACATGTCATTGCGGACATATACGGTCCATCGACGGACCCGATCCGGAGGAGCGGCCTCGACGATCCGCAGGGCGGCGAGTTCGACGGCGCGCCGGACGTGGTGACCCTTCAGCGTCCGCTCCGCGCCGACGGGGACGCCTCGCACTTGCCATGAAGCCCCCCAACGCCGCGGGCGAGCCGAGCGGCTTCGACCTCGAACGCATCGGCGCGGGGCTCGTGTTCGCTCGCGCCCTCGGCGAGCTCGAGACCGTGCTCGCCGCCCGGGGCACCGCCGTCGTGCAGGCCCCGCCTGGCACGGGCAAGACGACGCTGGTTCCGCCGCTCGTCGCTAACTTCGCCTCGCGCCGGGCCAGGCACGACGGCAGGAGGGCCCAGCGCGTCGTCGTCACGCAGCCGCGGCGAGTCGCCGTGCGGGCGGCCGCCCACCGCCTCGCGGCGCTCGACGGCACCCCGCTCGGCAGTCGCGTCGGGTATTCGGTGCGCGGCGAACGCCGAGGCGGGCGGGATCTGGTCGTCGAATTCGTGACCCCTGGGGTCCTTGTGCGGCGCCTTCTCGCGGACCCCGCGCTCGACGGAGCCGCGGCGGTGATCCTCGACGAGGTCCACGAGCGCGGCCTCGAAACCGACCTCGCACTCGGAATGCTCGCCGAAGTGCGGCAGCTCCGGGACGACCTCGTGCTCGTCGCGATGTCGGCGACCGTGGACGCGCCCCGGTTTGCGACCCTCCTCGCGGACGACGACGACGGTGCGCCGGCCGCCGTCGTCGACTGTCCGTCGGCGCTTTTTCCGCTCGAAATGCGGTGGGCGCCGTCGTCCGCTGCGAGGCTCGACGAACGTGGGGTGACGCGCGCGTTCCTCGACCACGTCGCGGACACGGCCGCCGCCGAGCATTCGGCGGCGCTCGCCGCGGGACGCGACGTCGACGCGCTCGTCTTCGCCCCTGGTGCCCGCGAGGTGCGCCACGTCGCGGACCGGCTGCGCGCGAGGCTCACGGGGGTCGACGTCCTCGAGCTCCACGGGCAGGCTCCGCCCTCCGAGCAGGACCGTGCTGTGTCGGGGCGGGCGCCCGGGGCGTCGCCGCGGATCGTTGTCTCGACGTCGCTTGCGGAGTCGTCGCTCACTGTTCCGGGCGTGCGCCTCGTGGTCGATTCGGGGCTGGCGCGCGAGCCGCGGCGGGATGCGGCGCGTGGCATGTCGGGGCTCGTGACGGTGTCATGCTCGCGGGCATCCGCCGAGCAGCGGGCTGGTCGCGCGGCGCGGCAGGGACCGGGCCGTGTAGTGCGCTGCTACGACGAGCGCGCTTATGCGTCGGCACCGGCTCAGGTGACGCCCGAAATCGCCGTCGCCGACCTCACGGAGGCGACCCTCCTCCTCGCGTGCTGGGGCGCTCCGGGCGGGCGCGGACTCGCGCTGCCGGATCGGCCGCCGTCGTCCGCTCTGGCCGACGCCGAGCGCACGCTCGAGGGCATCGGCGCGATCGGGGACGGCGGTCTCGCGACCGAGCTCGGCCGCGTCCTCGCCCGCATCCCCGCGGACCCGCGACTCGGCCGCGCACTGCTCGACGCCGCGGCCGTCATCGGACCCCGGGCCGCGGCGGAGGCCGTTGCGCTTGTTGCGCGCGATCCACGTGCACCCGGGGCCGATCTCGGAAGGTTCCTCGCCTCCGTGCGGGCGGGCCGCGAGCCGTCGGTGGGTTCGTGGGAGGACGACGCTCGGCGGTTCGAGCGCATCGCCCGGGAGTACGCGGCGGCCCGGGCGGACGAGAGTATCGCGGCCCTGACGATCAGGACGGACGCCGAGAAGGCTGGCCTCGTCGTCGCCCTCGCGTTTCCCCGTACCGTCGCGCGCCGCGTCCCTGGCGCCGACGGGCAGTACCTGCTCGCGTCCGGAACCCGCGCGGGGCTGCCGGCGGGCAGCCCGCTCGCGGGTCAGGAGTGGCTAGCGATCGCCGATGCCGAGCGATCGCAGGGGCGCGACGCGGCTGGCACGGGCGCCGTGATCCGGGCAGCTGTGGCGATCAGCCAAGACATTGCGGAATTTGCGGCGAGCCACATTGTGACCGATGACGTCCGGGCGGAATTCGTCGATGGACGCGTTGCGGCGCGCCGCGAGCGGCGCCTTGGCGCGATCGTGCTCTCCTCCGCACCCGTGCGTGCCTCGCCCGCGGAAGGGCGCGTGGCGGTGAGGCGGGCCCTCGCCGAGAGCGGGCTCGGCGTCATCGGCTGGTCGGCGGCCGCGGATGCGCTCCGCCGCCGCCTCTCCCTTGTGCGCAGGGAAATGGGCGACCCCTGGCCGGACATGGCCGAGGCCGCGCTCCTCGCGCGCCTCGACGAATGGCTCGCCCCCGAGATCGAGGCGCTCGCGGCGGGAGCCTCCGTGCGCTCGGTCGATCTCGCCGCGCCGCTCCGCCGCCTCCTCCCGTGGCCCGAGGCTGCCCGCCTCGACGAGCTGGCCCCGGAGAGGCTCGAGGTTCCGAGCGGTTCGCGCGTGCGGATCGACTACCCGGCCCTTGGGCCGGGCGGCGCGGACGACGGCGGGCGGCCGATTGTCGCGGTCAAGCTCCAGGAGTGCTTCGGCTGGGCCGAGACGCCCAGCATCGTCGATGGGCGCGTGCGGATCCTCTTCCATCTCCTCTCGCCGGCAGGCCGACCCCTTGCCGTCACGGACGATCTCGCTTCGTTCTGGTCGGGACCCTACGCGCAGGTGCGGGCCGAGATGCGCGGGAGGTACCCCAAGCACCCATGGCCGGAAGACCCCTGGGCGGCTGTCGCGACCGGGGCGACGAAGAGGCGCCTCGAGGGCGGGGCGTAGGCGAGCTCCTGCGGACTGGCCACGGATGTCGGAGTCCTTGGGTAGTATTCCCTTCCAATAAGGGGGAATAGCCTGGCCCGGTTTAGCCCGGTCGGGTGCAATGGGGGTTGCAGTGCGCAAGAAGTTTGTCGTCTGGCCGTTTTCTGTATCGGACACCATCGGCAGGATCCTGTCTTTCCTCTGCGTCAGTGTCCTGTGCGGCGTGCTGGTCGCGGGACTCATGGTGCCGGCGGCCGCCGTGGTCGGAGGCGCCGCAGGCGGCACGGCCCAGCTCCTCGACCGGCTCCCGAGCGAACTCACCGTCGCGCCGCCCGGGCAGATCACGAAAGTCGTCGCGGCCGACGGCGCACAGATCGCGACCCTGTTCAGCGAGAACCGGACTCCTGTGCGGCTCGACGAGATGTCCCCGAACGTCAAGAACGCGATCGTCGCCGTCGAGGACTACCGGTTCTACGAGCATGGCGGCGTCGATCTCGCAGGCATCCTGAGGGCCTCGGTCGCGAACCTGCGCGGCGGGCGCCAGGGTGCGTCCACGATCACCCAGCAGTACGTGACGAACGTTCTCAACGATGCCCGCGTCGCCCAAGGGCGGCATCACGAAGTCGTCGTCAACGGCCAGCAGAAGGGGTACGGGGACAAGCTCCGCGAGATCAAGCTCGCGATCGCCCTCGAAAAGCAGTACACGAAGGAGCAGATCCTCGAGGGCTATCTCAATATCGTCTTCTTCAACCGCAACGCCTACGGGATCCAGGCCGCGAGCCAGTACTACTTCTCCGTCGACGCGAAGGACCTCAGCCTCCCGCAGGCGGCCACGCTCGCGGGACTCGTCAACGGCCCTGCGTTCTTCGACCCGATCGACGCTCCCGAGGCATCGGTGAAGCGCCGCAACCTCGTGCTCGCGGCGATGCTCGAACACGGTCACATCAACCGGCTTGAGCACGACGAGGCCGTCGCGTCGCCGCTCGAGACAAAGCCGAGCCTGCCCAAGCAGGGATGCGCGTACGCGGCGCAGGCGCCCTACTTCTGCGACTTCGTGGTGAACCAGATCCTCCACGACCCGGCGTACGGCGCGACGGCCGCCGAGCGCGAGCGGACGCTCTCGCGCGGAGGTCTCACGATCAAGACCACCCTCGATCCGCGGCTTCAGGGGCCTGCCCAGGAGCAGGTCGATGCAACCGCCGGCGCCAACCCGGACAAGTGGGGCGCCTCGCTCGTCACCGTCCAGCCGGGGACGGGCAAGATCCTCGCCATGGCGCAGAACTCGCGCATGCTCGCAGGCCAGGGCCTCGACTTCGTCACGGCGTACAACTTCAACGTGGATGCCCGAGATGCCAATGGCAATGACCTGAGCGGGGCTGGCGGCTTCCAGCCGGGATCGACCATGAAGCCCGTGACGCTCGCCGCATGGCTCGGTGAGGGAAAGCCTACGAACCAGTACGTCGACGCGTCGCGGCGGCGCTACGGCCTCAATTACCCGTGGAAGACGACGTGCAGCCCCGTGAGCGGGTTCTACGACAGTTCCCTCCAGGGGTCCCTCGACCTCCAGAACGATGAGTCCACGTGGTACCGGCGCATGACCGTCCGCGAGGGCGTGTACCAGTCGATCAACACCGCGACGTTCGCCTCGGCTGCCGGACTCGGCGACTTCTGCAACATTCAGCGGGCCGCCGATTCCCTCGGCATCCACAAGGGCGAAGGCCAGGGCAAGAAGCTCGACCTCTCGACGCTCGGCAACTTGCTCGGCGGCGAGAATGTCGCCCCCATGACAATGGCGAACGCGTTCGCGACGTTCGCGGCGAACGGGGCGTATTGCGAGCCGGTGTCGATCAGCGAGGTCATCGACTCGCAGGGAAGGCGGATCGGCGGCCAGGAACCACGCTGCACCGAGAACGCCGTGAAGCCCGAGGTCGCGAAAGCCGTCACGAACGTGCTCCAGGACGTGCTCACGAAAGGTTCGGGTCTCAACATCAAGGACGCGGGCGGCGGGCCGATCAAGGTGGGCGTTCCCGCGGCGGCCAAGACGGGAACGAACCAGTACAACAGCCAGACGTGGGTTGTCGGCTACACGCGCGGGGTCGCGACGGCGTCCTTCTTCGGCGAGGCGCTCAATGATCCGAGTCTGCGGAACGGTCGGGACGTGTGGGTCAACGGGAGGCACTATCGCAGCGTCGACGGGGCCTTCATCGCGGGTCCGCAGTGGGCCCAGTACATGCAGAAGGCCGCGCCGCTCTTCGACCGCGGGGACTTCGAGGCGCCCCCGCGGAACCTCATCACGGGGTAGGCCCGAGCGATCACGGAGGCAGCCCTGTGATCCCGGGTAGCCTGCGCGCGGGTCTTAGGCCATCGACCGGAGTAATTGCCTCGACTCCACGCGGCCGCCTAGGTCGCAGTACTGGAAATGCGTAGGCTGGGGCAGTGGGGAACCTCCGTACTGTCACTTTTGTCCTCTCCGCCGCGCTCTTGGGTGCCGCTCTCGCGGCCTGTGACGATGGATCGCAGGCCGCGGCTCAGCAGGCCGCCGATCAGCTCTCGAAGGCGCTCTCCGCGCTCGACGTGAGCCAGGCGCCGATCACCGGATCGGATCCGGGTGCCGCCCAGACCCAGCTCAAGGCCGTGGTCGAGGGCCTCGGAGACGTCAGGCCCGCGGTGACGGCCGGGCACGCGGCGACCTCCAGCGGCACGACGACCGTGCCGCTCGACTTCCGCTGGGAACTCGCGGGCCGCGAGTGGAAATACACGACGACGGCGCAGGTCGCCCAGGACGGTGGGCACTGGGCCGTGCGCTGGGCGCCTGGCCTGCTCGCCCCGGGGCTCCAGGACGGCGAAGTCCTCGTGGCGCAGACGACAACCCCGGCGCGCGGCGACATCATCGGGGCGGGCGACGCGAAGCTCGTGACGGAGCGTCCGGTGGTGCGCGTGGGCATCGACAAGACGAAGGTCACCAAGGATCTCCAGGACTCCTCGGCCCGTGCCCTCGCAGCCCTCGTGGGCCTCGACCCTTCCGACTACGCCAAACAGGTCGCGGCCGCGGGCGAGAAGGCGTTCGTCGAGGCCATCGTGCTGCGCGACACCCCCGACCGCACGCCCACGAGCGCCCAGATCACGGCTGTGCCAGGTGCGGTGGCGATCGCCGACACCCTCCCGCTCGCCCCCACGAAGGCGTTCGGCCGGGCCGTGCTCGGAACCGTCGGCCAGGCCACGGCCGAGCAGATCCAGAAGTCCGGTGGCGAGCTCAGCGCAGGCGATCTCACGGGAACGGGCGGACTCGAGGAGAAATACGACAACGAGCTGCGCGGCAAGGAGGGCGTGACCGTCTTCGCCGTCCGCTCTGGCGGCTCGGGGCAGCCCAGCGCATCCGCAGCTCCGAGCGCGGGGAAGGCGGCGCCGTCGCCCTCTCCCTCGGGCTCCGCCAAGCGCTCCGTCTTCGAGGCGGCCCCCGAGCCGGGTACTCCCGTTCGGACCACGATCGACCCGCGGCTCCAGCAGCTCGCCGACGATACGCTCGCAGCCGTCGGCCCGGCCTCGGCGATCGTCGCGATCCGCCCGTCCGACGGCGCGGTGCTCGCGGCCGCGAGCGGCCCCGGAAGCAAGGGCTACAACACGGCGATGCTCGGGCAGTACGCCCCCGGCTCGATCTTCAAGACGGTCGACTCCCTCGCGCTCCTGCGCCAGGGCGCAACGCCCGAGCTGCCCGTCGAGTGCACCCCGACGCTCACGGTGGACGGCAAGACGTTCCAGAACGCGACGGGCTACCCCGCGGCCCACCTCGGCACGATCCCGCTCCGCGACGCCTACGCGCACTCGTGCAACACGGCGTTCATCTCGCAGCGCGACAAGGTCTCGCAGGAGCAGCTGGCCGCGACCGCGACGTCCCTCGGCGTCGGCGTCGACGCGCCGCTCCTCGGGGCGGACGCCTTCCTCGGATCAGTCCCGGACCAGGCGGGATCGACCGAGCACGCCGCCTCGATGATCGGTCAGGGCAAGGTCCTCTTCTCTCCGCTGGCGGCTGCGGTCATGGCGGCGTCGGTCGCGAAGGGAGACCGGGTCTCCCCCCGGCTCGTGCTGAGCGTGGGCGAGCACGATGAGCCCGCCGCGGGCAGCTCCGCCACCCCGGGCGCGACGGCCTCCCCGACCGCCAAGGAGCCCGTCGGCAAACCGATCTCCCAGGCCGAGGCGAGCACCTTGCAGGACATGATGCGCGCCGTCGTCACGAGCGGGCACGCGGGCTTCCTGCTCTCGGTGCCCGGCGCGCCGGTCGGTGCGAAGACCGGAACGGCCGAGTTCGGGAGCGACAACCCGCCCAAGACCCACGCGTGGATCATCGGGATCCACGGTGACCTCGCGGTCGCCGTCTTCGTCGATGAGGGCGGCCTCGGCGCCACGGTCTCGGGCCCGCTCCTCACGACCTTCCTCACGAAGGCAGCCCAATGACCCTGCCTCAGGACCCCTCGGACACGGCAGGGACCGAGACCGCGCCGCCGCGCGCCGTCGTCCGCCGGGCCGCGATCGCGACGTTCGTCATCTTCGCGACGAACGGATTCATCTTCGCGAGCTGGGCTGCGCGCATTCCGGCGGTCACGGGGACGCTCGGCCTCTCGACCGGAGAGATGGGGCTTGTGCTGCTCGTCGGCGCGATCGGCTCGCTGTGCTCGATGCCCCTCGTCGGGCCCATCTCGGGGCGCATCGGGATCGTCCGTACGGTGCGGCTCGGGGGTCTTCTCGCGGTGGCCGCTGGTGGAACCCTGGCCGTTGGCCTGCTCGTGGAGTCGGTCGTGGTCGTCGCCGCGGGGCTCGCCGTGTTCGGCGTCGGAATCGCCCTTTGGGACGTCGGGCAGAACATCGAGGGTGCGGACGTCGAGCATCGCCTTGGCCGCACGATCATGCCGCAGTTCCACGCGGGCTTCAGCGGCGGGGCCGTGCTCGGCGCGCTCGTCGGCGCGGCCCTGAGCGCGCTTGGAGTGCCGCTTCCGCTGCACCTCGCGGCGATCATGGTGGCCGTCCTCGTCATCATGGCGGTCGTTCCGCGGCACTTCCTCCCGCTTTCCATGCACGAGGCCGCCGTGAGCGGTGCGGCGGACGACGGCGTCTCCCCGGCTCACGCGGACCGCGAGCCCGGCGGGGCGCTCGCCGCCTGGACGCACCCGCGCACGCTGCTCATCGGCGTCGTCGTGCTCGGGGCGACGCTCACGGAAGGCGCCGGCAACGACTGGATCTCGAAGGGCGTCGTCGACGGGCTCCAGACGAGCGAAGCCGCGGGGGCGGCCCTGTTCGCGGTGTTCGTGGGTGCCATGACCGCGGCACGCTGGTTCGGCGGGGCGATCATCGACCGCATCGGGCGGGTGACGGCGCTCAGGCTCAGCATGGTCTCGGCGCTCGTGGGCCTTACCGTGTATGCACTCGCGGGAACCTATTGGCTCTCGTTCGTCGGCGCGGTGTTCTGGGGCCTCGGCGCGGCGCTCGCGTTCCCCATGGGCATGTCCGCCGCGTCGGACGATCCGCGACACGCCGCCGCCCGCGTTTCTGTGGTCTCGACGATCGGGTACATCGCGTTCCTCGCGGGTCCGCCCTTCCTCGGCTTCCTCGGCGACCACGTGGGGCTGCGCCCGGCGCTCCTCGCGATTCTCGTGCCGATCGTCGTCGCGCTCATCCTCGCGGGCGCCACGCGGAAGCCGTAACGTCAAAGGGTCAGGTTCCGCGGGGTTCTCACCCGCGGAACCTGACCCTTGAACCTAGCCGCTCAGAACGAGAGGGTACCGTTCGGCGTTCCGAGGCCCGTCGGCCCGTCCCACCCGATCTCGGCGCTGCACCACTGGGCAGTCGGGCATGAGCCGTTGCTCCCGGACGTCACGTCGTTCAGCCCCGCCGGCGTGAGGTACGGAAGCGAGTTGGCGTACACGACGCCGGTTCCGTTGATTCCCTTCGAGCCCGTGTTGCCGCTCAGTGCGTAGACGGACGCGATGATCGGCGAGGCCTCGCTCGTGCCGCCGAACTGGCCCCACGTCGAGGACGAGCTCGACGTCGGGTAGTAGACGGCCAGCCCGCCGTTGTTTGGGTCCGAGGCGGCGGAGACGTCGTTCATCGCGCGCTTCGTGCAGCCCGTGTTGTACGTGCTCGCGGCCGCGAGGGCCGTGTTGTAGGCCGAGCATCCGGAGCCCGTGCCGCTCCAGACGGACTCGGACCATCCGCGCGGGGTGCCCGGGGCACTCACGAGCGACGTGCCGCCCACGGCCGTCACGTAGCTCGAATCGGCCGGGTACGAGCCGCCCTTGTAGCCGCTGTCGCCAGCGCTCGCGGTGACGGCGATGCCCGGGAAGTTGTAGTACTTCCCGTACGTCGCGTCGGAGGCGTCTGAGCCGCCGTAGCTGTTCGAGATCGCGACGACGCCGGCCTGCTTCGCCGCTGTCTGCACCGCCGTGCCGAGATCCGTGAACGAAGCCGTGTTCGCCTGGACGACCACGATCTTGCAGTCCGGACATGCGGCGGAGACGGCGTCGACGTCGAGCGCCTGCTCCTGCGCCCAGCCGAGGCTGAACCTGGGCAGCTTGGTGCCGCCGGTCTGGTTGATGATGCGCAGGCAGCCGCTCGCGACGGTGCAGGCGGGGAGGCCGAACTGGGAGCGGAACGTCGCCAGATCGCTCGCGAGGTTCGGGTAGCCGTACGCGTCGACGATCGCGACCGTGCGCCCGCCGGACGAGGACCCCGTGAGATTGTAGGCGGCGCGGAGCTGGCTCGGGGTGAGCGCCGTGCTGGGGGGAGAGACGGCGTTCGAGACCGGGTGGCCATTGAGGTCGGCCGCTTGGCGTGCCGTGCACGCGGCCTCGCCGGGGACGAGGTCCGTGCACACCTTGATCGAGCTGCCGATCGTGACGTCCGTAAGATGGCCCGCCTTGACGGCGACCGACTGCCCGACGTTCACGGAGACGTCGAGAGACGAGGCCCACGACGGCGTCGACATGGCCGCGAGGCCCGTTGAGAGCAGGAGGGTCGAGCCCGCCAGCGCAAAGAATTTGCGTTTCAAGTGATGTCTCCTCGGCTCGCAGCTGTTTAACAAAGTTGACAGGTTATGTTATTAGACAGCTTTCAGAGGGTCGCAGACAACAGCGGCGAGGCGCAAGATGGCATTCAGGATTACCAGTTCATTCCCAGCTTCGGTTCAGTCTTCCGTCTGCGCGCGCGTCACCGCGCGCCGCACGCCCCAAGCCAGCGCGGCGATCGCGAGCACCACGGCCGCGCCTCCCGCAACGACCCACCAGGGCACGCCCGCACTGACTGACTCGTGGTCGCCGTCGGCCGTCGCCAGTGCCGAGGCGGACGACGGCGGGGCGGCACCTCCCGTCGTGCCGCCGCTGCCGGACCCCCCGCCCACAGCCTGCGCGGTGAACGTGAAGGTGCCCTCGATCGGGTGGGAGTCCGAGGATACGACGCGCCACGTGACGGTATAGAGGCCGGCCGGGGCGCCGGGCTTGATGGCCTGGGTCACGGTGTTGTCGACGACGTTTGCCTCGCCCGATGCCACGTCAGTGCCCGAGGGGTCCTTGACGACGACCTTCGTGCCGATCGCGATGGGAGTGTGGTCGAACGTGAGCTCCACGGCAGCGGGCACGGCCGCGACGGTCGAGCCGTTCGCCGGGCTGGTCGATTCGATGACGTCGTGGGCCAGGGCAGCGGGGCCCGGCATCGCGAGGGCGGCAGCCGCGGCGGCGGCCGCCGCGGCGCGGGCAAGGATCCTCAGAATTCGCATGATCACTTTTCTCTGGAGAGGTGGCCGGGGGTGCGCCCGGCCACCTCCATGATGCTTACTTGGCGGCCTTGTCGCGACGTGTCAGGACCAGGCCGAGCGCCGTCGCGGCGAGCGCGGCCCCGATCGCGCCGAGGACGATGCCCCACACGCCGGTCGCGTCGGTTGTCTGCGCCGCCGGAGCGGCGGCGGCCGTCGTGGCCGGGGTCCCGCTTGGCCTCGCCGTCGCGGGCGCGGCGTCGTCGGCCGCCGTCGTCGTGAACGACGGCGCGGGGTGCTTGGGCTCGGGCTGGCCCTCTTCGGCGGTTTCGTTCCATTCGACGACGGCGCCGTCCGTGTACGTCTGGGTCGCCGGAAGGACCACCTTGGTGCCCGCGGCCGGGAGCCTGCCGACCGAGAGCGAGAACGACTGGTACTGGTTCGGCCCGATCTGGTGAGCCTCGTCGTTCGCCGTCCACACGACCTCGAGCGGCGCCTTGGTGACGGTCGAGCCGCCCATCGTGACGGGCTGGGGCAGCGGTCCCGTCACGACCTGCGCGGTCCAGCCCTCGACGGGCTTGACCGAAACTGACGTGAACGGCGTGTCAGTGGGTAGCTTGACCTCGAGCTTGACGGTCTTCGCGGTCGCCGACTCGCTCGGCATGTTGAACGTGAGGTGCGTGTAGCCGTTGGCGCCGGTGTCATCCGGATTCACGGTGACGTGCGCGGAAGCGGCGGTGGCGCCGAGCGCGACGAGGGCAGCGGTCGCGGCAGCGGTGCCAAGGGACATGAGGGTACGGCGGAGGGTTGCAGTCATGATGAAGGCCTTCTGGGTTGCCGGGCGAGGGCCCGGTCGCAGGGTGGGGGGAACCCGCGGGTGCGGGGTGGCGGATGCCGTCTCAGACGGCGGTGAAGGCCTGCGGCGGTCCGCGCCGCGCGGGAGTCCTGATGCCGGCGGGCGACCGCGGGAGAACCTCGACGACGAGGGCCGGCAGAACGGGGAGGGGGTGAGGGACGACGTCGGCGAGGACCCTGACGAGGGGGCGGAGCCACGCGAGCAGGGCCCACAGTGCGGCCTCGCCCCGCGCGAGCACGATCCCCGTCAGGAGCGTCGCGAGCGCGTGGGCGGACAGCATGAGGATGCCGTCGGCGTGGACATGGCTTGCGGCCGTGCTCGCGGCGCCGGCCTGCGCGATCCCGAGAACATGCACGTGCCCCGCGGCCGGCGAGAGCACCGGAAGGCTCGACGCGGAGACGGACAGCGCGCCGAACGCCTCATGCAGGGCGATCTGGCCCGTCGCGAGGACCCCTAGCATCGCGGGAGCCGAGATCTTCCTCCGCGAAAGGGCGATGACCGGCACGAGTACGAGGGCGAGGATTCCAGCGATCAGAAGCGGGTGCGGCAGCGTTCCGCCCGCGGCGACGTGGGCGCACGCGGCGAGGAACACGGTCATGCCCCCGACGGCTACGGCGCGCGAGAGCCTGAAGAGTGCACGCATGCCCGCACCGCCTTCCGTCGCTTCGCCCGGGATCTGGAGCCGCCGATCCGAGTTCTACTGTACGTAGTGAAGCGGCGCCGACGGGAATCCGGCGTCGGGCCTGACTGGGATCTGCGGTGTCAGTTACCGCCCGCCGCGGGCGCAGAAGCGCCGGGCGAGGCCGGAGCCGTCGCCCCGGGGCTCTGGCTCGCGCGGTTCCTGCCGAACCCGCCGGTGCCTCCAGCGCCACCTGTGCCGCCGGTTCCCGTGCCCGGCACGAACTGGGAGACATTCCCGCGCGTTCCGTTGCCCGTGTCGACGACCTTCTGGATCGCGGCGCCGCCCAAGGCGCCCGCGAGGACCAGGCATGCGCAGACGAGCAACTTGGTGAACCGCGTCATGCGGTACCGGGGCGCGGGGACGAAGGGCTCGTCGTCCTCCGGTGCGCCGTACCCCTGTGCGGCATACTCCTCGGCGGGCACCGCGGCAGGATGGCCGACGGCGGCCGGAGCGTCGCCGTCGTTCGCTGCGGTCGGCTGAGGCGCACCCCAGGCGGGTGCGCCCCACCCGGGTGCAGCGGGTTCGGCTGCGGAGGCGGCCTCGAAGGACTCGGTCGGCGCGGCGCCGCGGGCGTAGACGGCGGTGCGTTCCGATTCAGAGGTGCGCTCCAATTCGGTGCGGTCAGGCATGTGCGGCTCTCTCATGGGTGGGCCTATTCGTAGCGGAGGGCGTCGATGGGACGGAGTTTCGCGGCCTTGTTGGCCGGATAGATGCCGAAGACGAGGCCGATGCCCGCCGAGACCAGCACGCTCAGCCACACCGTCCACCACTGCACCTCGGGGTGGATCCCGGCAATCGTGAAGCTCGAGGCGCCGAAGCCGATCACGATCCCCACGATGCCGCCGAGGATCGAGATGATGAGCGACTCGATGAGGAACTGCATCACGATGTTCCCCCGCGTCGCGCCGATGGCCTTGCGGATGCCGATCTCGCGGGTCCGCTCGGTCACCGTCACGAGCATGATGTTCATGACGCCGATTCCGCCGACGAGGAGGCTGATCCCGGCGACGGCGCTCAACAGGATCGTGAGCGTCTGCGTCGTGGTCGTCGCTGTCGAGAGGACCTGGGCCTGGTTGCGGACCTGGTAGTCCCGGTTCGCGCTCGTGACGTTGTGGCGCGCGTCGAGGATCTGCTGGATCTCGTTCTGGGCCTGCGTCATGACGTCCGCGCTCTTCGCCTGCACCTGGATCGAGGAGAGGCTCGGCGAGTAGCCCGTGAACTTGTCCTGGGCGGTCGCGTACGAGACCATCGCGACGTCGTCCGGGTCGTTGAGGCCGCTCGTCCCCTTGGGCGCAAGGACCCCTGCGACCGTGAAGTTCTGCCCGTTGAGCGAGACCGTCTGACCCACGAGCGTTGAGACATTCGATGCGAGATCGATGGCCACGCTGTTGCCGAGGACGACGACGGGCTGGCCGGCGTCCGCGTCGTCGAGGAGCCGCCCGACGGCGATCGTGAAGTTCGTGATCCCGAAGTACGAGGGCGAGGTGCCGAGCGTGGACGTGATCGAGTGCGTGGACGAGCCGAGCGTCGCCGTCACGGACTGGGTCTGGACGACGGGCGCGGTCGTGGCGATGTCCGGGGCGAGGATGGGATCCTCGAGCGAGTGCTGGTCGGCGAGCGTGAGGTTCGTGGACTGCGTGCGGGTGCCCGTCGCGCTCCCGCCGGTTGTCCGGCCGCCGGTCCCGATCGCGCGGTTCACCGTCAGGACGTTCGTTCCGAGCTTGCCGATCTGGTCCTTGATCATGTTCGACGTCCCTGCGCCCACGGCGAGGAGCGTGATGACGGCGCTGATGCCGATCACGATGCCGAGGGTCGTGAGGACCGATCGCATTTTGTTCGCGGAGATGCCCGAGAGGGCGAAGCGGACCGCCTCGACGATCATCGCGCTCCTCCCGCCAAGTGGTGGTAGGCGGTCTGCGCGGTGTCGGAGACGATGTGGCCGTCCTGCATGCGCACCACCCGCTCGGCGCGGGCCGCAACCTCGGGCTCGTGCGTGATCATGACGATCGTGCGCCCGCGCGCGTGCAGCGCCTCGAAAAGGTCGAGGATCTCCTCGGACGAATGCGTGTCGAGCGCGCCCGTGGGCTCGTCCGCGAGAAGGAGCACAGGCTCGGTGACGAGCGCCCGCGCGATCGCGACGCGCTGCTGCTGGCCCCCCGACAGCTGCGAGGGCAGGTGCCCGGCGCGCGTCGAGAGGCCGACGGCGTCGAGCGCCTCGAGCGCGAGGGTGTGCCGCTCGCGGCGGTGCACCTTGCGGTACGCGAGGGGCATCGCCACGTTGTCGACGGCGCGCGTCCTAGGGATGAGGTTGAAGGACTGGAACACGAAGCCGATCTTGCGGTTGCGGATCTGGGCGAGCTGGAATTCGTCGAGCTCGCCGGTTTCGATGCCGTCCATGAAGTAGCGGCCCGAGGTCGGGGCGTCGAGGCAGCCGATGATGTTCATCATCGTGGACTTGCCCGAGCCGGAGGCCCCGACGATCGCGACGAACTCGCCGCGCTCGATGGTGAGGCTCACGCCGTCGAGCGCGCGGACCTCGGCCTCGCCCTGCCCGTAGACCTTGTGGATGGCGTTGAGGGCGATGACGGGCCGGGGCCGCCGATGCGGGGCTGGCGGTGCGGCCCAGTACTCAGGTGCCGGAGCGGGTGTTGGCGCTGCCACCCTAGCCCCCTCGCGTGCCGGAGCCGTTGTTGCCAGCGCCACCGCCGCCAAAACCGCCACCTCCGAAGCCGCCCCCGCCGCCCCCGCCGCCCCCGCCGAGGAGGCCGCGCGTGTTCTGCGTGCTCGTGTCGGTGCTCGTCGTGACGCTCGGGAGCACCACCTGGTCGCCGTCGCTCAGGCCCGTGAGGACCTCGGTGCGGCCGTTGGCCGTGATGCCGGTCGTGATCACGACGGCCTGCTGGGCGCCGTTCCGCTGGACCGTCACGGTCTGGCGGCTGCCCGCCGTCGTGATGGCGAGGGTCGGGACAATGAGCGCGTTGTCCGCGGTGGACGTCGTGACCGCGATGTTCGCGCTCTCGCCGAGGCGCACGGCCGCGGGCGGGTTCGCGATCGACACGGTGACGGAGTATGTCACGACGCCGTTGGTCGTCGTCGAGGTTGCCGCGATGGAGGTCACCGTGCCGGTGATGGCCGCGGCGTTGGCGTCAGCCTTGACGGCCGGGAACGCGAACGTCGCGGCCTGGCCCACCTTCATCGACGCGACGTCCGACTCGGAGAAGCCCGCGACGACCTGCAGGTGCGCTGTGTCCGTGAGCGTCACGAGCCCGGAGGACGACGACGAAGAGCTCGCCGAGGAGTTCGAGCTCCCCCCGGCTGCGCCGGAGCCGCTTGAGCCGCTCGACGACGACCCCGTGCTTCCTGTGCTTCCTGCGTTTGCGCCGACGACCGCGCCGATCGCCGTCACGGTGCCGTCAGCCGGTGCCTTGACCGTGCAGTCGGCGAGGTTCTTCTGGGCCGTCTGAAGGGTGATCTTCGCGGACGTCGTGTTGCTCGGCGCGGCGTTCGCCTGCGAATTCTGCGCGGAGTTGAGCGAGACCTGTGCGGACGAGAGCTGCTGCTGGTCCTTGAGCGCGGAGGACTGCTGCTGGTTCTGGGCCTGGGTGAGCCCCTGCTGGTCCTTTGCGAGCTGGGCCTGCGCGGCGGTCAGGGCGTTCGCGTCCTGGGTGTTGCTGGGGTTCGCGTTCGCGGTCGCCTGGGCGGAATTGACCGTGGCCTGGTCGGCATCGACCTGCTTCTGGGCGGTTGAGACGGCGTTCGCCTGCTGCTGGGCGTCGAGGGCCTGGGTCTGCTGGGCGTTCGTGAGCTGCTGCTGGGCCTGTGAAACCGAGTTGGCTGACTGGGCGGCCTGCTGCCCCGCCTGGGCGACGGCGGAATCCAGGGCGGCCTGTGCCGAGTCGACCGCGTTCTGCTGGTTGGTCGGATCGATGTCCACGAGTTCCTGGCCCGCCTTGACGGGCTGCCCGAGGCTCACTTTGACCGCGGTGACGGGCCCCGAGCAGTTCCCGGGACCGACGGCCGTCGTCGTCGCGGACGAGACATTTCCAGACGCGGTGGCGGTGGCCTGCAGGCTCGCCCGGCTCACGGCGAAGGTCCTCGCCGTGACGGTGCTCGCCGGCCTTGCCGTGGCCGTGATGGTCACGTACGTGCCCCCTGCCAACAGGAGCGCGGCGGCCCCAAGGGCGGAGTTGATGACGAGGGTCTTTCGGTTCACGACAGGAATGTAGGGGTGGATCCTATGCGTTCGCTGTGCGGCCGCGGAGTCTAGGCCATGGATGACGCCGCGTGACTCTGAACGTGCGATTCCGCCCGCGCGCCGGGCGCGGCGCACTGAGGCTCTGCCTCACTGGGCCTCTGAGTAACTGGCGTGTGGGGCCTCGTCGCCACGGATTGGGACCTGTTAGACACCCCAGCGGCACGGATCTTGGCCGGATTGGGCGCTTGAGTGCCCTCAGCGGGCCGTAAGTTGCGAAAGTCCTGCCTCTAGCGGACAACCCAGCCTATTGGGGCCGTGGGCCCCAATGACGCACCTGAGGGGGAGTCGAAGGAATGAAATCGATAAAGCTGGCAGTGTCGGCGAGTTTATCTATCGCGGTGTCGTTAATACCAGCGACCGCGGCATTTGCTGCACCTGGTGTTGGCGCTGATCAAGCCGTTCAGAAGGTGGCAGGGGAGGTCGAGAAGGCAACTCCGCCCGAGCTAAAGGGCAGCGAGAAGCGTGCAACGCCAATTGGAGATGGCGCTTTTGTGAAACAAGGCGAGGTCGCTGTGTCCATTCCAGGGGATTCAACCGCCAGGGTTGCTGCCACGACTCGCACCGACAAGGGTCTGATCACTGTGGCGGTGGGAACCGGCGCTGACCATTCGGTCAAGGGAAAGCTGGCGCCCAACGGAAGCGTGGTCTACAACCAGGCCGGGAACACTGACCAAACCGTCCAGCCCACCGAAGATGGCTTCCGTATTCACACTGTGATTGCAGACGCGTCTGCCCCGACGAAGGTGGAGCACAGTGTGACGCTGCCGACGGGTGCGAAGCTGGTCGCCGAGCGTGCGATGCCCGAAAGCGCAAGCCTTCCGCTGGGAACCAATCTCACGATGCCGTCTATGTGGTTGCAGCCGATGGAAAGGTCTTGGGCGGCTTCAGTGCCCCTTGGGCGAAAGACGCCAACGGGGCGAAGGTGGCCACCCACTACGAAGTGCGCTCCGACGGGCTTGCCCAAATCATTGAGCATCGAGGCGCGAACGTAGCGTACCCAGTGGTGGCGGATCCCTATTTTGGTTTCGACCTCATTCAGAGCGCTCGGTGGGTGTCCCATGCCGAGGGGTGGACCCTGGAAGTGGCACCGACCGGCTGGGCCCGATGGAACGCCGGTAGTTTCCTCGTCGGCGTCTACGGCTGGGATGAGCTCTATAGCAAGTACCGATACCGGGGCCTGGATACGAATCTTGCTGGGATGCGGGATCAGTACATCTGCCATCAGCAGGTTGTCGCCGTCCGTGCCCCGCGGAAGGCGACATGGAATCTCGACGAATGGCGGCCATCCGTGGGTTACTTCCAGACCGTTGCTCAGCAATGCAATCCGGGCGGCGCAAGATGGTTTGACTGACACGGGTTCTGCCCGCGTGCGAGGGATCGGGCGGCCCGGCTCAGGCTGGACCGCCCGATTCTCCGCGTAGCAAGGTCATCTGCGCCGAAGGCGTCGCTCGCGTATTCCCGCGAACACCGTCGACGCGATGAACTTATGACACTCAGTACGACGACGAGGAGACCTAGGCCCTGCCATCTCGTGATGGCCGGCGGATCTTGGGAGGCGTCAGCTGCCTCGAACGCAACCCCCCAGGCCCACCATACGAACGCGGCTGCCGCTGATCCGACAAGGAGGCTGACGACCATGACGGCATGGCTCCAGTGCGTGTGCACTCCCGATCGCGTGAGGACCGCCGCGACTCCACACGGCAGCAGCAAGCCGAACGTCAGCACTGGGCCGCCTAGCAGGAACGCCGCCGTACCCGTGACCCCGACGATGCCCCACCCGAGCAGGGCAGGCCCTGCGCCAAGCTGTCCGAGAAGCGATTGGCCTCCTTGTCGGAGTCGAAGGTGGGTGGCCATCGCCAGCGCCCCGCGGCTGACCTGATCGGCCTCCTCGGGCCCTGCGACGGCTAAATCGGCTCGCCATTCCTCCTCGTAGCGGGTCCGGTCGGCTCGCGGCAAACGGCGGATTGCCCTCTGGAGCCGTCGCTCATTCTTGTCCATCACAGTGCCCCCTCAGAACTGTCGGCCCCTGTGCGGCCGAGTTTGGATTCCGCCCATTCGCGCCCTTCTGGCAGAAGCGCGTACAAGCGACGGCGTGGCCCCGGCCGCTCCGGGGCGTTCTCCCACCGAGATCCGAGCAAGCCTGCCCTCTCGAGGCGCTCAAGCAGCGGATAGATAGTGCCGGTTGGTCTTCCGACCCGGTTGGAGACCATGAGGCCCCAGACTTCGTCCCCGGCCTCCAGCAGGACTTGCAGCACGTCCCGCAGGGTCGGGGTGAGGCGAAGGAAGGTTCCCATGCTGACACTATATATATAGATTCAGGCAGGCAACTCGTCCTTGAGGACGATGCCGCCCCCAGAGGATCATCCTGCGGAGCGTCGCGCGGGAGCACCGGCCGTCCTAGCGTGGAAGCGTCAGCTACCCCAGGAGGCGACATGATCCAGGCAATCGACCTGGCCAAGGTCTACGGCGACAAGACCGCCGTCGACGGCGTCACATTCACTGTGGAACCCGGCCGCGTCACGGGCTTCCTCGGCCCGAATGGCGCGGGCAAATCGACCACGATGCGCATGATCATGGGCCTCGACGCTCCCACCCGGGGGACCGTTACGGTCAACGGCGCGCCCTACGCGAAGCACAAGGCCCCACTGCGTGAGATCGGCGCCCTCCTCGAGGCCAAGGCAGTGCATCCGGGCCGAACGGCATTCAGCCATCTGTCCGCCCTCGCGGCGACCCACGGGATCCCCGCGAATCGTGTGCACGAGGTCATCGAGATGACGGGTCTCGGTGCCGTCGCGAAGAAGAAGGTCAAGGGCTTCTCGCTCGGCATGGGGCAGCGGCTCGGCATCGCGGCGGCCCTGCTCGGCGACCCGCAGGTCGTGGTCCTCGACGAGCCCGTCAACGGCCTCGATCCCGAGGGCGTCGTCTGGGTGCGGAATCTCGTGAAGTATCTCGCGAGCACGGGACGCACGGTGTTCCTCTCGAGCCACCTCATGAGTGAGATGGCACAGACCGCAGACCATCTCATCGTGATCGGGCGTGGGAAGATCCTCGCGGACGCGCCGATCCAGGACGTCATCGAGAGCCAGGGCAAGGCGCGCGCACGCGTCCGGACGGATCGCCCCGAGGACCTTTCGAGGCTCCTCGCCCGCTCCGGCGTGACGATCCAGGCCCCCGAGCACGAGGTGCTCGAGGTGAGCGGCCTCGATTCGCGCTCGATTGCCCAGATCGCGCTCGACAACCGCGTCCTCGTCTACGAGCTCACCCCACTTCAGGCGTCTCTTGAGGAGGCGTACATGCAGCTCACCAAGGACGAGGTCGAGTACCGCTCCGACGAGGGCGCCGCGTCCGGGCACCCGGGTGGCGCGCACGCCGCCGAGCCCGCCCCCGCCGAGGCCCAGGAGGTATCCCGATGAGCACCGCCGTCCAGCCGCACCGCCACGCTTCCGTTCAGGCGGAACGCGTCCCCGGCCCCAGCTTCTTCCGGGTCCTCAACTCGGAGCGCATCAAGATCCTCTCGCTCCTTTCGACCCGCGTGCTCCTGCTGTGCGCGATCGCGCTCATGGTCGGATTCGCGTCGCTCCAGGCTTGGGGTGTGGGGCAGCTGAGCCAGTCGCTCAAGAGCGGTGGCGCCGGCCCCCGGGAGGCAGTCAATATCGGGCAGCTCCTCCCGCACCTGCCTGTCGCCGGTGTGACGTTCTCCCAGCTCATCATCGGGTCGCTCGCCGTGCTCATGATCAGCGGCGAGTTCACGACCGGGATGTCCCGCGCGACGTTCGCCGCGGTGCCGACGCGCTGGCCGGTCCTCACCGCGAAGGCCGTGTACACGATCGTGATCGGCTTTGTGCTCACCTATGTGGGCGGCTACCTCGGCGGCCTCGTGGCCCAGCCGATCCTCGGCAACTACGACGGCCTGCACCTCGACATGGCCAGCTGGGACGTCCAGCGGTTCATGCTGCTCAACGCCGCCTACGTGGCCGCTGTCGCCCTCATGGGCCTCGCCCTGGGGGCCCTCCTGAGGAACTCGGCTGGGGCGATCGTCACGCTCGTGGCGTTGCAGTTCGTCCTGCCGATCATCTTCCAGCTCATCCCGGGCGACTTCTTCAAGGAGGCGCGCAAGTACGTCCCGGCCAACGCCGCGGACGCCATATTCCAGGCAGGTTCGAGCGCTCCGCTGGACACGAGCTACCTCGAGCCGTGGCAGGGCGCGCTCGTGCTGGCCGCGTACGTCGTCGTCCTCCTGGGTGCCGCGTTCACCACGCTCAGGCAGCGGGACGTGTGACGCTCGGTCCACAATGGACGCCATGGCACCACTGACTCCGACGGGGGGTGCGCCGAGAACGGACGGCGCGTCCCCCGTCGGCGCGCCCGAGACCAGCCCCGGCCCCGCGCCCGCGCCGAGCCCCGTGCCGGTGGGCCCTCGCGTCGTCTCAGGCCCGCACCCGGCCCCGGCGGAACAGCCCGGATCCGCCGCCTACGTTCCGCCCGTCCGACGCGGACGCATTCGCCAGTATCTCTACGAGCATCCCGTCGCGATGGACGGAGTGGTCGTCCTCGCGAGTTCGATCCTTTCGATCGGCGCGTTCATCGAAACGGCCGGCGGCGCCCATTGGTGGCAGTTCGCGCTGGTTGTCGTCGAACAGCTCGCCCTCATGCTGCGGCGCAAGGCGCCGTGGGCCCTGCTGGGCGGCATCGCGGTTGCGGACGCGCTGTTCCTCTTCGCGACACCGAGTTTGGGGAGCACGAGCGCGGCCATCCTGTTCGCGCTCTACGCCGTCGCCGTGCAGATCCGCACGGGGTGGTCGGTCCTCGCGGCCGTTGTGGCGAGCCTGCCCGTCACGCTGTACTTCGCCTTCGCCTACCGGCCGACCGAGACGCTCATCGAACACAACGGTCCTTTCATTGGCCTCGTCGCGTCCGTCTCGGTACTCCTCTCCAATCTCGTCGCGGTTGGCGTCGGCATCGTCGTTCGCGGCAACCGGGTCCATCAGGCCGAGATCCGCGCGTGGGCCATGCGTCGTGCCCAATTCGCGTCCGTGCAGGAGCGCAACCGGATCGCACGCGAGATGCATGACGTCGTCGCGCACTCGCTCACGGTCATGGTCGCATTGAGCGACGGAGCTGCTCGCGCGCTCGACCGCGATCCCGAGACCGCAAGGGCCGTCCTCGGAGAGCTTTCGAGCACCGGTCGTGCAGCGCTTACGGATATGCGCCGCGTGCTCGGCGTGCTCCGCGCCGACGCGGGCACGGCGACGCGCGAGCCCGCGCTCGGCGGGCTCCAAACCCTCGTCGACGGGTTCAGGGCCGCGGGCCTCGCGGTGATCCTCACGCAGGAGGGCGAGTCCCTCCCGGATGACGCCGCGTTCCGTCTCGCCGTGTATCGGATTATTCAGGAGTCGCTCACGAATGTGCTGAGATATGCGCGCGGGGTCGGGCGGGTGGAGGTGCTCGTGGCGCGCGACGGAGGGACCGTGCGCGTGCGGGTCGAGAACGACGGCGGGACCGCGCCGGAGGGTCCCGACGCCCATCTGGGCACGGGAGGGGGGATCGCGGGGATGCGGGAGCGGGCCGCGATCTTCGGCGGCGTCCTGAACGCAGGGCCGCGCCCCGGGGGAGGATGGCGCGTCGACGCCGAACTGCACTGGAACGAGGGGGACTGATGGGCGCGGAGGCACGATCGGGCATGGCGGACGGCGCGGAGCATCAGGGGCTGAGGCTTCTGCTCGTTGATGACCAGCCTCTCCTGCGCGTCGGGTTCCGGATGGTCCTCGAATCCGAGGACGGGATCGAAGTGGTTGGCGAGGCCGGCGACGGCGTCGAGGCCGTCCGGCTCACCCGAGACCTCGATCCGGACGTCGTCCTCATGGACGTGCGCATGCCGGTCATGGACGGCATCGAGGCCACTCGCCGCATCGCGGCCTCGCCGTCCGCCGCACGGATCATCATCCTGACCACGTTCGACCTCGACGAGTATGCGTTCGCGGGGCTTCAGGCCGGGGCGTCGGCGTTCCTGCTGAAAGACGTTGCGCCCGCCGAACTCGTGCATGCCGTGCGGCTCGTCGCGAGCGGCGACGCGGTCGTAAGCCCGCGGGTGACCCAGCGCCTCCTGGAAACGTACGTGCGGGCGGAGGGCGCCGCCGTCGGACGCCACGAAGCCCAACAGGACCCGCTGCTGCAGGACCTCACGCCGCGCGAGCTCGAGGTGCTCCGCGCGATCTGCGAGGGGCTCAGCAACGCCGAGATCGCGCACCGCCTGTACCTCTCGGAGGCGACGGTCAAGAGCCACGTCCGCAGGATCCTCTCGAAGCTGCACCTGCGCGACCGGGTGCAGGCCGTCGTCTACGGCTACGAGACGGGCCTCGTGATCCCGAGCAATCCGGACTACTGACGGCGGGTTCTCCAAGTACAAATCCTATTTGGAGCAAACTTGGAGAAAGATTCTGGGACCACGTGCCGACCACGAACTCTGGTGGGCCGTTCTGACGTGGTCTCGCCAGCCACGCCGCCGCAACCTCCGTCTCCTTCAGTCTGATGGCGAACCCTTCGGGCTTGTCCTCACTGACCGGATCCTCAAGGCCTCCGAGCAGATCGCGCGTGAGACCGGCGGACGCCTGGGACTTCCAGAGGACGTCCTCGGGCCGTCGGACAGGAATCAATAATCGTCCGACTGTGCGATTTCGCCAATGGCAAGCTCGCGCCCGACGTGTACCTGCCCCCGGTGGTGCGCGCCGTCGTGATCCATTTCATGGCGGGCTACGATCACTACTTCGCCGACGGCAACGGGCGGACCGCTCGCGCCCTCTTCTACTGGAGCATGCTCCACGAGGGGTATTGGCTGAGCCAGTACGTGACGATCTCCAAGTCCGTATGACGCAGAACGAACGGGCTGGAGCGCACGCCGCCGGGCCCCTACCGCGTTGGCCCGCCCCAGCGCACAATGGCCGCATGCGGCCGTTTCTGCTGTTGGCCTCGCGCGACCATGACGTCGTGGCGGATGACGAGTACCGCGCCTTCTGCGAGTACGGAGGGCTCGCCCCCCGCGAACTGCACCGGCTCCGGGCCGAAGCCGGGCCGATTCCCGAGGTGCGCCTTGAAGAGTATTCGGGGGTGATCCTCGGCGGCAGCCCCTTCACGGCGTCGGACCCGGAGGAGCAGAAGACTGAGGTCCAGCGGCGCGTCGAGGCGGAGATCGGCCTGCTCCTCGACGGGATCGTCGCGGCTGACTTCCCCTTCTTCGGCGCGTGCTACGGGGTCGGGCTGCTGGGACGGCACGAGGGCGCCGCCGTCGACCGCCGTTTCGGCGAGGCGATCGGCGCCGTCAAGGTCCGCTTGACGCCTGCGGGGCTCGTCGACCCCCTGTGCGAGGGGCTCGAGCCGGTGTTCGAGGCGTACGTGGGCCACAAGGAGGCCGTGCGGACGCTGCCCTCGAGCGCGGCGCTGCTCGCGGCGTCCTCGACGTGCCCCGTTCAGATGTTCCGCTTCCGCCGCAACCTCTATGCCACGCAGTTCCACCCCGAGCTCGACCTCCGCGGGATCGAGCACCGCGTCGAGGCGTACCGGCACTCGGGCTATTTCCCGCCCGAGGAGGCCGAGGCCGTCAAGGACCGTGCGCGGGGCGCCCAGGTGCACGAGCCGCAGCGGATCCTGCGGAACTTCGTCGAGCGCTACGGCCGCTGAGGCTCCGGCTGCTGTTCGCCGCCGCTGGCTAGACTCGGGACCATGCCTACCGCCGCGCATCGCCATGCCCTCGACCTCGGCCGTTTCGTCATGGCCTCGCCCTCGAGCTTCCACGCGGCGCACGAAGGCGCCCGGCGGCTCGAGGGGGCCGGCTTCCGCGTGCTGTCCGAGGCTGGGGAATGGCCGACGGCGCCTGGCGGCTACGCGGTGATCCGCGACGGGGCGCTCATCGCGTGGGTCATTCCCGACGGCGCTGGGCCGCTCACGGCGTTCCGGATCCTCGGCGCGCACACGGACTCGCCGTCGTTCAAGCTCAAGCCCAAGCCGACGACGGGCGCCCATGGCTGGCTCCAGGCAGGCGTAGAGGTTTACGGCGGGCCCATGCTGAATTCGTGGCTGGACCGCGAGCTGCGGCTCGCGGGTCGCCTCGTCACGCTCGACGGCGCCGAGCACCTCGTCGCGACGGGCCCGCTCCTGCGGTTCCCCCAGCTCGCCATCCATCTTGACCGCGCGGTCAACGAGGGCCTCACGCTCGACAGGCAGCGCCACATGAATCCCGTGTGGGGGCTCGGGAACCCCGTCGAGGCCGATCTCCTCGGGCTCCTGTCGGGGCTTGCGGGCGTCAAGCCCGCTGACGTCGGCGGCTATGACCTCGTGGTCGCTGACGCTCAGGAGCCTGCCGTGTTCGGCGCGGAAGGCGAGTTCTTCGCGTCGGGGCGGCTGGACAACCTCTCGTCGGTGCACGCGGGCCTCGCGGCCCTCGTCCGGGCCTACGAGGTTTCGGGAGGCGACGCGATCCCCGTGCTCGCGGCCTTCGACCACGAGGAGGTCGGCTCCTCGACCCGTTCGGGTGCGTGCGGGCCGTTCCTCGAGGATGTCCTGGCCCGCATCGGCGACGGTCTCGGCGCAACGGCGACCGAGCGCCGTCGTGCGTTTGCCGCCTCGTGGCACGTGTCCGCGGATGCAGGCCATGCGATCCACCCGAACTACCCCGAGAAGCACGATCCGGCCAACCGGCCCGTCCTCAACGGCGGGCCGCTGCTCAAGATCAACGCCCAGCAGCGCTACGCGACGGACGCCGCGGGCGCCGCACTCTGGGCGCGCCTGTGCGCCGAGGCCGAGGTGCCTTACCAGGAGTTCGTCTCGAACAACGACGTGCCCTGCGGCTCGACGATCGGCCCGCTCACGGCGACCCGTCTCGGGATCCGCACTGTCGACGTCGGTGTTCCGCTGCTCTCGATGCACTCCGCGCGCGAGCTCGCGGGGGTCCTGGACCCGTGGCGGCTCGCGCTGGTTGCGGAGCGCTTTTTCGCGGGCTGACCGGCGGGCGAGCCTAGCTCGCGAGCCCGATGACAAGGTTGATCGTCGCCGCGAGGATGAGCGTCGCGAAGACGTAGGCGAGGAGGCTGTGCTTGAGCGCCTCGGCGCGGACGGCGTGGCTCGTGATTGCGGTGTCCGAGACTTGGTAGGTCATGCCGAGGCTGAACGCCATGTACGCGATGTCGGTGTACTGCGGAGGCTCGCCCTGGTTGAACTCGATCCCGCCCTCGGGGTTCGAGGTGTAGTAGAGCTCGGCGTAGCGGAGCGTGAAGAGCGTGTGCAGCATGAGCCATGACGCCCCGACGACGAGCAGCGCGAGGAGGGCGATCGCGATCTTGAGTGGCTTCTCCGCCTGATTGCCGGACACCATGACGATGAGGACTGCGACGATCGCCGCCGCGTTCGCGCACAGGATGAGGAAGTCGCGTGTGGTGCGGCGCGGATCCTCTTCACGCGCGTGCACGCGCGTCTGGGCGGCGTCCATGCGGCTGATCCGGGCCCAGACCCACACGTCGTAGAGGAGCGCAGCGGCTCCCCAGCCCGCGGCGGGGGCGTGCCACCACGAGTTGGAGAACCCGGTGATGAGCGCGACGACGATGCCGACGGCCACCATGATCCAGAAGCGTCGGCGGGCGGTTCTCGCGCGGGCGGTGATCGGGCTGGGCGTTTGCTGGGCCATGCCACGATCGTTGCACCGGGGGCTTGGTGGGGGCTGATATTCCCGTCCACAGTTTCCGCCGCGGCGTGTCGTCCACATGCGAGGAAGGGCGCATGACGACGGCGCGCGGCCGGCGTAGCGTCGAACGTGTGGGAGCGAGGGGGTGCCTCGGCTGGGTCCGGGGCTGTGAATCCGGTAGCATAGTGAAGTCTGTGCTGCGGCCGGGCCGTCGTCATGGCGGCTTTGGGCGGCACGGACGAACGCAATTGAACCTCCTGTTGCGGAAAGACCGCAACCGCTTAGCCCAAAGGAGGTGGGTTCACACATGCGTGCTTACGAACTGATGGTCCTCATCGACCCCGAGGTCGACGAGCGCACCGTTCAGCCGTCGCTCGACAAGTTCCTCAGTGTGATCACCACCGACGGTGGAACCGTCGACAAGGTGGACATCTGGGGCCGTCGTCGTCTGGCCTACGACATCAAGAAGAAGAACGAGGCGATCTACGCTGTCGTCAACTTCACTGCTGAGCCGGCCACGGCGCAGGAGCTTGACCGTCAGCTGAACCTCAACGAGACGATCATGCGCACCAAGATCATCCGTCCCGAAGACCAGAAGGTGTCCGCCAAGTAGTCTTGGCGTCAACCCCTTCGCTTACCCGCAAGAACGTCGCTAAGGCACGGACCAGGAGGCAGCATGGCAGGCGAAACCACGATTACGGTCATCGGCAATCTGACGAACGACCCGGAACTCCGGTTCACGCCCTCGGGATCCGCCGTGGCCAACTTCACGGTGGCTTCCACTCCGCGCACCTTCGATCGCCAGGCGAACGAGTGGAAGGACGGAGAGACCCTCTTCCTTCGCGCATCGATCTGGCGTGAGGCTGCCGAGAACGTCGCAGAGTCCCTGACCAAGGGCATGCGTGTGATCGTCAGCGGCCGGCTCAAGAGCCGTTCTTACGAGACCAAGGAAGGCGAGAAGCGCACCGTCATCGAGCTCGAGGTCGACGAGATCGGCCCGAGCCTGCGCTACGCATCCGCCAAGGTGAACCGCACCCAGCGCTCCGGCGGCCAGGGCGGGAACTTCGGCGGCGGCGGAGGCAACTTCGGCGGCGGGAATGCCGGGGGCAACTTCGGCGGCGGCTCCGGCGGCAACTGGGGTGGCAACCAGGGTTCTCAGAACCAGGGTGGCAACTCCGGCGGCTGGAGCGGCGGCGCGCAGAATGACGATCCGTGGGCAACCCCGGGCGTCAGCAACTCGGGCGGTTGGGGCGGTGGCCCCGACTCCGAGCCGCCTTTCTGATCATCACATCAATTACCATCCCGTGGATTGACCACGGGCTCCGCGAGACAAAAGGAGCTCCACGATGGCTAAGGCTGAAATCCGCAAGCCCAAACCAAAGTCCAACCCCTTGAAGGCCGCTGACATCACCGTCATCGACTACAAGGACGTCGCCCTGCTGCGCAAGTTCATCTCGGACCGCGGCAAGATCCGCGCTCGCCGGGTGACCGGCGTGACCGTGCAGGAGCAGCGGAAGATCGCCCAGGCGATCAAGAACGCCCGCGAGGTTGCCCTGCTCCCCTACTCCGGCGCTGGCCGCGGCTGAGAAGGGAAGCTAGAAAACCATGGCAAAGATCATCCTGACCCAGGAAGTGACCGGACTCGGCACGCCTGGCGACGTTGTTGAGGTCAAGGACGGCTACGCCCGCAACTACCTCTACCCGCGCGGCTACGCGCTGCGCTGGACGCGTGGTGGCGAGGCTCACGTCGAGGCGGTCAACGCGGCTCGCGCCGCGAAGGCCCACAAGACGCTTGAGGCCGCTCAGGAGCAGGCTGCTGTCCTGGCCAAGACGCCTGTGCGTCTTGAGGTGAAGGCCGGCAAGGAGGGTCGCCTCTTCGGCACCGTCCGCACCGAGGCCGTCGCTTCCGCCGTCGAGGCCGCTGGCCTTGGCGTCATCGACAAGCGCAAGGTCGTGCTGCCGGGCCACATCAAGTCGACGGGCAACTACAGTGTCTCCGTGCGCCTGCACGACGACGTCACCGCGACGATCAACCTCCAGGTTGTTGCCGCGAAGTAGTCCTTCAAGGTACGGAAGAGGGGCTCCGCCAGGTGGCGGGGCCCCTTTTTCGTCCCCTCCTCGCATCGACTGCTCCGTAACTGTCGTTTTAGGCCCTCAGAACGACAGTTACGGAGCAATCGATGATTGGAGGGGCGGGAATAGGTTCGGCGTGCCGTCCGTTGGAGCGATTGATGCAAATGCATGAAACCCCGACGAAGCTCGGAGAATGGAGCTCGAACATCATGGACGTCCAGAAGATCGTGGTCATCTCGGCGGGGCTCGGCACGCCGTCGTCGAGCCGGCTCCTTGCCGACCAGCTCGGCGACGCGACGGCGAGGCGAGCGGCCGGCCTCGGGATCGAGGCCCGCGTCACGACGTACGAGCTGCGCGACCTCGCCGTGGACATCGCGAACAACTTCGTGACCGGCTTCGCCGCGCCGAAGCTCGCCGAGGCGATCACGGCCGTCGAGGGAGCCGACGCGCTCATCGTCGTCTCGCCCGTGTTCAGCGCCTCCTACAGCGGCCTGTTCAAGTCGTTCTTCGACCTCATCGACAACAAGGCGCTCGAGGGCACGCCCGTTCTGCTCGGTGCCACCGGCGGATCCCAGCGGCACAGCATGGTGATCGATTTCGCGATGCGCCCGCTCTTCAGCTACCTCCGTGCGCGCATCATGCCGACCGCGGTCTTCGCGGCCCCCATGGACTGGGGCCAGAGCGTCGACGGCGACCCCGCGGGGACGGGAGACCTCACCTCGCGCGTCGAGCGCGCGGCGACGGAGCTCGCCACCGAGCTCGCGCAGGACGGCGGCGCCTCCGCGGCGCCAAAGGTTGCGACACGGCCCGAGGAGAAGAGCTTCGAGGAGCTCCTCGCCGACCTGACCAGCGGCCGCTGACCCGCCTGAGGATGCGCGGCGTACGATGACCGGGTGCGCGCAGCAATCGCCTGGCCCCCGATCATCGACGGCCACAACGACCTCCCCTGGGCCCTCCGCCAGGACTTCGCCTATGACGTCGTGGGGGCCGGACTCGACGTAGGGCAGCCGCGCCTCCACACGGATATCCCGAGGCTGCGGCGGGGGGGAGTCGGTGCCCAGTTCTGGTCAGTCTTCGTGCCGTCGACGCTCACGCCCGAGCAGTCTGTCGTCGCGACGCTCGAGCAGATCGACTGCGTCCGCCGGATTGCAGGGGCCTACCCGGACACGTTCGAGCTGGCCCGTACCGCGGCAGGTGCGCGCGACGCCGTCGACCGCGGCAAGATCGCGTCCCTCATGGGCATGGAGGGCGGCCACAGCATCGCGGGCTCCCTTGCCGTGCTCCGCATGATGGCTGAGCTCGGCGTGCGGTACATGACCCTGACGCACAACGACAGCACGCCATGGGCCTCCTCGGCGACCGGCGCCGGCGAGGATCTCGGACTCTCCGAGTTCGGCCGCGAGGTGATTGCCGAGATGAATCGCCTCGGGATGATAGTGGACCTCTCGCACGTGTCCGAGCGGACGATGGCTGATGCCCTTGTGTGGACGAACGCGCCGGTGATCTTCTCGCATTCATCGGCGCGGGCGGTCTGCGATCATCCACGGAATGTGCCGGACACGATTCTCGAGCAGCTTCCCGACAACGGAGGCGTGCTCATGGTCACCTTCGTGCCCAAGTTCGTCTCCGAGGCCTGCCGCGAGCATGCCGAGGCTGTCCATGATCGTCGCCTCGAGCTCGGCCTCCCCGTCGGATTCCACGATGTGGCCCCCGCCGAGGATCCCGAGGCGGCCGCGGAGTTCGCCGCTTGGCTCGCCGGACACCCGACCCCGGTGGCGACGGTCGACGACGTCGTCCGTCACCTCGAGCACGCGCGCGACGTCGTCGGCACGCGCCATCTCGGGCTGGGAGGAGACTTCGATGGGACGCCCGAGCTTCCAGTGGGCATGAACGGCGTCGAAGGGTATGCGCCGCTCCTCGAGGCGCTTGCGGAGCGCGGCTGGTCGCGCGGCGATCTCGAGGCGCTGTGCTGGGAGAACGCCCTGCGGGTCCTTGAGGAGACGGAGAAGGCCGCCGGGACCTAGGGCCTCGGGTCAGAGGAGTTCGACGAACGCCCGGGCCTCTTCCATGCTGATGTCCGAGTGCTTCCAGAGCATCTGCGCTGCGTCCTCGGCGTCCCCGATCTGGGCGAGCGCCTTGATCTCCTCGTAGATCTCGTCATTGAGCAGGTTGCTCGCCACTTCGAGGGTCTGCCGGCCGTTGCTCACGATCGCTCGGTAGCGGTAGGGGAATCGCGTCGTCGAACGTCCTTCCGTACCGGTCCCGGGGGCGACGGCGGCCGCAGGCGTGGGGCTGGCCATGGCCTCGGCCGGCGACTGCTGGGACGGCGAGTCCTTGCCTCCCAGCTGAGGCGACGCGGCGGAGCGGGGCGATGCAACCTCGGGCGAGGCCTGTACGGCGGTTGGTGCCGCGGAATCCGACTCGGCGGTCTCCTCGTCCTGCGTGGACGGCTGGGGCCCATAGGCCTGCGGATAGCGCTCCATGAGGAGGACGGCGTTGCGAGCCTCGATGAGCTTGGTCCCGGTCGCCTCCCGGTAGCCCGCGATCGCCTGGACCATGAGCCCCTGAGCGATGAGCGAGTAGATGATGCGGTGCTGCTCCTCCGTGAGCCTCGCAGAGGCTGCCGCCGCGGCATCAGGCCCGCTCGCGAGTGCTGTCTCTGCAGAGGACTGCGCGCGCTTCGCCCCTCGCCGCAGCACCAGGGCCACGATGACGATGACGCACAGCAGGATGATGAGGGGAGGGAGCAGGTTTTCCATCGGGGCTTCCGGATCGGTGCGGGTAGGTGCCAGCGGCCCCTGCCCTGGGCACTTCCAGAGTAGTACGTGGCGGCGAGGTGGGGCACGCGGCAGGGCTCGCTTTCTGGCTTGCTGCCGTGGCTCCCTCGGCGTCGTCTGGATGGCGGCCCGAATGTGACTCGTGCGGCATACATGTGGGGCGAAGTCGCTGAGGGGAATGTGTCGAAAATCACATATTCGCCAAGCGGCACGTGAAATCACAAACGCTTGTCCAAAACAGGGGTTCGCCGTTGTGGATTTCGAATGTGGAAAAAAATCTTTAATCCACACCATGTAGACCAAGTCTTCCCACGTCAGAGGCGGGTTATTCGCGAGGCGCGAGAGTTTTCCACACCTTTCCACAGGTCCGGGAACAACTTCAGGGGAATATTCCACAAGCTTGTCCACAGGAGGGGTGGACGGCCAGCTGGAGAATGTCGGAGGCCCCGGATACCTTTGCTGCAACCATCCGGAAGAGGCCCCTGCCCCGATCCGGGCGTCACATGCGAGGTGAGGTGTCGCCGGTGTCTGCATCCCAGATCGAGTCCGCTCCGTCCTATCGGGACTCGGATGCGGGGCGAACGCCTCCCCAGGACATCGTCGCCGAACAGTCCGTGCTCGGCGGCATGATGCTCTCGAAGGACGCGATCGCCGACGTTGTCGAAGTGCTCCGCTCGGTCGACTTCTACCGCCCCGCGCACGAGACGATCTTCGATGCCATCACGGATCTCTACAGCCGAGGCGAGCCTGCGGACGCGGTGACCGTCTCCGACGAGCTGACCAAGCGGGGCGAGATCAACCGGGTCGGCGGTCCCGCCTACCTTCACGAGCTCATCCAGTCCGTCCCCACCGCGGCCAACGCCGGCTACTACGCAGAGATCGTTGCGGAGCGCGCCGTCCTCCGCCGCCTCGTGAGCGCGGGGACGAAGATCGTCCAGCTCGGCTACGGCCAGGACGGCGAGGTGGAAGACCTCGTCAACCAGGCGCAGGCCGAGGTGTATGCCGTGGCCGAGCGCCGCCAAGGCGAGGACTACGTGGCGCTCTCCGAGGTCATGGAGTCGGCCATGGATGAGATCGAGGCGGCCGGCCACCGCGGCGAGGGCATCACGGGCGTCCCGACCGGGTTCTACGAGCTCGATGAACTCACACACGGGCTCCACGCGGGCCAGATGATCGTCATCGCGGCGCGCCCCGCCGTCGGCAAGTCGACCTTCGCGCTGGACTTCGCCCGGTCGGCCGCGATCAAGCACAAGCTCCCCACGGTCTTCTTCTCCCTCGAAATGAGCCGCAATGAGATCGCGATGCGCCTCATGAGCGCGGAGGCCACGATTCAGCTCCAGGACCTTCGGCGCGGCACGCTCCGCGACGAACAGTGGGCCAAGATCGCGAAGGTCATGGGGCCGCTCAACGAATCGCCGCTCTTCATCGATGACTCGCCGAACATGTCCCTCATGGAGATCCGCGCGAAGTGCCGCCGCCTCAAGCAGCAGCACGGGCTGCGGCTCGTGGTGCTCGACTACCTCCAGCTCATGAGCTCGGGCAAGAAGGTGGAGAGCCGCCAGCAGGAGGTCTCCGAGTTCTCGCGCGCCCTCAAGCTCCTCGCGAAGGAGCTCGAGGTTCCCGTCATCGCGCTCTCGCAGCTCAACCGTGGCTCTGAACAGCGTCAGGACAAGCGGCCGATGGTATCCGACCTCCGCGAGTCGGGCTGCCTGACGTCGGATACTCGTGTCCTTCGATCAGATACAGGTGCCGAAACCACGATGGGTGAGCTTTTTGCTTCCGGTGAGAAGGATGTCCCGGTCTGGTCGCTGGACGAGAGCCTCCGTTACGTTGAACGGCATCTGACGCACGTCTTTTCGACAGGGGTCAAGCCTGTCTATCGCCTGAAGCTCGCGTCCGGGCGGAGCATTCGCGCGACGGGCAATCACCCCTTCTTCACGTACGAGGGTTGGCGTCCGCTCAGCTCGCTGGCGACAGGCGACCGTCTGGGCATTCCTCGTCACGTGAACGGACCAGCACTCAGGACCGAGTGGGACGACCGTCAGGTGACGATGCTCGCGCACCTCCTTGCGGAGCCGGAAGGTCTTGCGACGTCCTTGCGAACTGACGATGGTCATGTTTCGCAGATCCTTCGAACGGTTCCCGAGTCGGTCTTTGCCCTGCCTAAGCGTCAGATCGCGCTGTTCCTCCGCCACCTGTGGGCGACGGATGGTTCCGTCACCGTCAACAAGGCGGGCACGGGAGGGCGGATCTGCTACGCGTCGACATCTCGCCGGCTCCTCGACGGAGTCGCGGTGCTCTTGCTCCGCTTCGGTATCACGGCGCGTATCAAGACGGCGACGCAGAAGGGGACGTACCGTCCCGGCTACACGCTGGACGTTTCCGGCGCGGACGATCAGCGCCGCTTCCTCCAGGAGGTTGGCGTGGCCGGTGCGCGGAACGCCAACTGCGAGCGTCTGCTGGAGATAGTGCAGGCCACGACGGCCAACACGAATGTCGACACGGTTCCGCTGGAAGTTTGGGACGACGTCCGCACCGTCCTGGCGGAGAAGGACATGACCCATCGAGAATTCCAGTCTGCATTGGGAACCCAATACTGTGGATCGGCCTTGTTCAAGTCTGCGCCGTCCCGTCAGCGGCTCTCCCGCGTAGCCGAGATTCTGGGTTCGGCGGAACTCGAGATCCATGCCCTCAACGATGTTTTCTGGGACGCGGTTGTCAGCATCGAGCCCGATGGGGTTGAGGAGGTCTACGACGCAACGGTTCTTGGCAACCACAACTTCATCGCCAATGGAATCGCAGTACACAACTCGATCGAGCAGGATGCCGACATGGTGATCCTGCTCCACCGCGAGGACGTCTACAACAAGGAGTCGCCGCGCGCGGGCGAGGCGGACATCCTCGTCGCGAAGCACCGCAACGGCCCGACCAAGGACATTGTCGTCGCCTTCCAGGGCCACTACTCGCGCTTCGCGAACATGGCCGCGGACGCGGGTGACGGCGAAGGCGGCGGCGGGTTCTAGGGCCTCACGCCGGGGGCCTCACGCGAAGGCCCTGCATGCCGCCGTCGACCGCGAGCGAGGTTCCCGTCGTCGAGCCCGAAAGCGGGCTCGCGAGGTACGCGATCGCCGCGGCGACTTCCTCAGCGCTGACGAGCCGGCCGTGCGGCTGCCGTGCCTTGAGCGCGCTGCGCTCCGCCGCGGGATCGGCGGCTGCATCGAGCAGCCGGCCGACCCATGGCGTGTCGACAGTGCCCGGATTGACGCAGTTCACCCGGATCCCTTCGCGCACGTGATCGGCCGCCATGGCGAGCGTGAGCGAGAGCACTGCGCCTTTCGAGGCTGAGTAGAGGGCACGTTCGGGCAGTCCCGCCGTCGCAGCGATCGAGCACGTGTTCACGATGGCTGCCGAGGAGGATCGCCGCAGGTGGGGGAGCGCGGCGCGCGACACCCGCACGATGCCGAGGACGTTGATCTCGAGCACGCGGCGCCATTCCTCGTCCGGGTTGGCCTCGATGGTGCCGCGCGCGCCGATGCCGGCGTTGTTGACGACGACGTCGATCCCGCCCAGGCGGTCGGCGGCGGCCCGCACAGCCTCGGTGACGGAGGCGCCGTCGGACACATCGCAACGGACCGCGACCGCCCCCTCCGCTGCGCCCGCCGGGTTCAGGTCGAGGACGGCGACGCTGGCCCCGAGCGACTGGAGCCGCCGCACCGTGGCATCGCCGATTCCCGAGGCGCCGCCGGTCACGATGGCCTTGAAGCCTGCGAATTCCCGGGTCATGCCTTGACCGCCTCTCGCGCGGGCGCCGCCCGGAAGAACTCCTGGCGCTGACGGCCGAGCCCCTCGATCTCGACCTCGACCACGTCGCCCTCCGTGAGGTAGGCGAATCGTCCGGACAGGGCAACGCCCTCGGGTGTTCCGGTGAGGATGACATCCCCCGGTTCGAGCAGCATGTACTGGCTGCAGTGGTGCACGATCGTGGCCGGATCGAAGATGAGGTCTGCGGTGGAGGAATCCTGCCGTGCTTCGCCGTTGACCCAGCTGCGCAGCCTGAGCCGCCCGGCGTCGAGCTCGTCCGCCGGCACGAGCCACGGTCCGAGAGGGGTCGAGGAAGGAAGGGATTTGCCCTTGGTCCACTGTCCCGCGGCGCCGGGCAGCTGGTACTCCCGCTCGGAAAGGTCGTTGGCGGCGACGAAGCCCGCGATGCACGCCCGAGCGTCGTCGAGCGTTTCGAGGTAGCTGGCGGACCGCCCGATCACGATCCCGAGTTCCACCTCCCAGTCGTACTTCTCGCTGCGGGGCGGAATGGGCGCCGCGTCATACGGGCCGACCACGGTGTTCGAGGGCTTCAGGAAGACGACCGGAACCGTGGGAGGCTCGGCGCCGGATTCGGCGGCGTGCAGCGCATAGTTCATGCCGATGCACACCACGGATGCCGGACGCGCTATCGGCGCTCCGACGCGGCGTCCCGCGGCGTGCGGGAACTCCTCGAGCCGCCCGGCCTCGAGCGCGGCACGTGTCCGTGCGATGCCGCCGCCCGCGAGGAACTCGCCGTCGATGTCCGGGGTGAGGGATTCGAGGCGGTAGCAGCGTTCGACGCCGTCTTTTCCGGTCGCGAGCACGGCCGGGTGTTCCGCGCCGGGTTCGTCGAGTCTGATGAACTTCATGGGTGTCCTGTCATCTGAGGTTTAGTTGAATTGGTCCCCAGTATTGGCCAATCCGGAGTCATTGACAAGCAATACATCGGATGTTTACCGTCGGACAGTGATTCGTATCGACGCCCATCTGCACCTGTGGGACCTCTCCCGCGGTGGCTACAGCTGGCTTGGGCCCGAGCATGGAGGGCTGTTCCGCTCGTTCGGGGCGGAAGAGGCGCGCGCCGAACTCGTCGCGGCGGGCATCGACGGCGCGATTCTGGTCCAGGCCGACGATTCGCGCGAGGACACAGAGTCGATGCTCGCCGTCGCCCGCGAGAATCCGTGGGTCGTCGGGATCGTCGGCTGGGTTCCGCTAGACCGGCCCGAGTGTGCCGCACAGGAGATCGAGCGCGCCGCCGCCGATCCGCTCGTATGCGGCCTGAGGCACCTCGTCCACGACGATCCCCGCGACGACTTCCTCGCGCTCCCGTCCGTCCGGTCCTCTCTCATGATGGCGGCGCGGGCGGGTCTTGCGTTCGACGTCCCTGATGCGTGGCCACGCCACCTCACGGCGACCATAGGGCTCGCGCGGGAACTCCCCGAACTCACCCTCGTCCTCGACCACCTCGGCAAGCCGCCGCTCCAGGGCGGCGAAGGCGCGCTGGCGGCGTGGCGTCGCGAGCTGCGCGCCCTCGGCGAGCTCCCCAACGCCGTGGCAAAGGTCTCTGGCCTCAGGCTCGCTGGCGCGTCCTATACGGTGGACGCGCTGCGCGGCGTCTGGCACGAGGCGCTCGACGCGTTTGGGCCGGAGCGGCTCATGCTCGGGAGCGACTGGCCCGTGAGCACGCTCGGGGGACCGTACGGCGAAACCCTCGGCGTGCTCGAGACGCTCGCGAGCGAGCTCTCGCCCGACGAACAGGCGTGGCTCGACGGGAGATCGGCAGCCGCCGCCTATGGGTTGTCCGCCTACCTGCCGCGGTGACGAACGGGCGGCGCGGAGAGATCGACGTCCCCCGTGGGCGAATCCTTCATGGCTCGGCGGAGCCAGGCTTCGACGCCGCTCACGTGCACGGTCACAAGGGCCCGCACGAGCTCGGCATCGCGTTGCTCGAGCGCATCGGCGATGGCGTCGTGCTCGGCGAGCGTCCTCGCGACGGCCTGCTCTTCCGTGAGCCCGCGCCAGATGCGCGCGCGCAGGGTCTGTGAAGAGAGCGCTTCGAGGAGGCTCGAGAGGTAGCTGTTGCCAGCCTGGGCCGCGATGATCCGATGGAACTCGGCGTCGTGCTCCACGAGCTCCTCGACACTCGTTTCCTCGGTGATGCCTGCCATCGAGGCCCGAAGCTCGGTGAGCCCCGCGAGGTCGATGCGGTGCGCCGCCGCGGCCGCGGCCGCCGGTTCGAGCATGCGGCGTACCTCGAGCAGCTCGACGACGCCGCGCGCCTGATGGAGCTCGACGATGAATCCGAGGGCCTCGTTGAGCAGCTTCGGCTCGAGGGAGGTCACATACGTGCCGTCGCCGCGCCGCACGTCGAGGACGCGGATGAGCTCGAGCGCCTTGACGGCTTCGCGCAGGGAACTGCGGGAGAGGCCCAGGCGGTCCGCGAGATCCTTCTCGGGCGGGAGCCTGTCCCCCGGCCGGAGCTCGCCGGCGAGGAGCATCTCCTTGATCTTGTCGATCGCGTCATCGGTCAGCGCCACGGCAGGCTCCCAGAGTTTCAGGCATGAAGTGTCCACATCCTAATACATCGGATGAATCGGCGGACGCGCGCAGCGTCGCGTCATCGCAGGGCTTGCCGGGGCAACAGCGGACGACGGCGGCGGCGCACCTTTGGCGAGCTCCGCCGTCGTTCGCAGGAGGCGCAGATTAGGGCCATGACATCAGAGCTTTGGGCGACGAACTGGGCAATATTCCGGCCCGAAACCCCATTGACAAGCTAAACATCCGATGTATAGGGTCAAGCCAGACTTCACGTCACGATCCCGCCGCCGCTCGCAGCGAAGGATGCGGCCCCGCGGAGGCAACCGCAAGGAGCACCCATGAGCACCATCACCGCGCTCGATACGTTTGACATCCGCTTTCCGACCTCGCTCGAACTCGACGGCTCGGATGCCATGAACCCCGATCCCGACTACTCGGCCGCGTACCTCATCGTCCGGACCGACGCGGCGGACGGCCACGAGGGCCACGGCTTCGTCTTCACGATCGGGCGGGGCAACGAGGTCGAGGCCGCCGCAATCGATGCCCTCCGCCGCCAGATCGTCGGCCGGGACGCCGAAGAGCTGCTCGACGACATGGGGGCGACCTGGAAGATGCTCGTGCACGATTCGCAGCTCCGCTGGCTGGGGCCCGAGAAGGGCGTCATGCACATGGCGATCGGCGCCGTCGTCAACGCGCTGTGGGACCTCAAGGCCAAACGCGCGGGGCTCCCGCTGTGGGATCTCCTCTCCCGCATGGGCCCCGAGGAGATCGTCTCGCTCGTCGACTTCCGCTACCTCACGGACGCCCTCACGCCGGACCAGGCGCTCGAGATCCTGCGGCGCGCGGAACCTGGTCGCGCCGAACGGCGCGCCCGGCTCCTCGCCGAGGGCTATCCCGCCTACACGACCACGCCCGGATGGCTCGGCTACAGTGACGAGAAGCTCGCGCTCCTCGCGAAGGAAGCCGTTGCCGACGGCTACACGCAGATCAAGCTCAAGGTCGGGGCCTCGCTCGAAGACGACATCCGGCGAGTACGCCTCGCCCGCGAGACCGTGGGACCGGACGTCAGGATCGCCGTCGACGCGAATCAGCGCTGGGACGTGGGGCAGGCGGTTGCGTGGATGGGCCAGCTCGCTCCGTTCGACATCGCGTGGATCGAGGAGCCCACAAGCCCAGACGACATCCTGGGCCACGCCGAAATCGCACGGAGGCTCGCGCCACTTCCCGTCGCGACAGGCGAACACGTGCACAACCGCATCATGTTCAAGCAGCTCCTGCAGGCCGGGGCGATCGAGGTCCTCCAACTCGACGCGACGCGGGTTGCCGGAATCAACGAGAACATCGCGATCCTGCTCCTCGCCGCCGCATTCGGCGTCCGCGTGTGCCCGCACGCGGGCGGCGTGGGCCTGTGCGAGGCCGTGCAACACCTCTCGATGTTCGACTTCGTGGCGGTCTCCGGCGCCATCGAAGGGCGAATGATCGAGTTCGTCGACCACCTGCACGAGCATTTCGTGACCCCCGTCGACGTCCACGGCGGCCGGTACTGGCCCCCGTCGGCCCCCGGCGCCGGCAGCGAGATGGCCCGCGAAACATTGGCCGACTACAGCTTCCCCGACGGCCCCGTGTGGGCCCCTTCCCCGTTGCCTCTCACCTCACAGCACTGACAGCAACCATCCCCAACGGAAAGCACAAGGTAGAAGTGATGCGCAAAGAAGCGTTTGTAGCGGGTGCCCTGGCGCTCGGCCTCCTAGGACTCGCAGGGTGCGGCGGCGGCTCGTCACCGACGACGGCGGACGGCAAGACCGCCATGACGTGGGCCATGTGGGTAGGCGGCACCGAAGACCAGAACGGCTGGCAGAAGGTAGCCGACGAGGTCAGCGCCAAGCTCGGCGACGTCAAGATCACGCTGCAGGGCTCGACCTTCAGCGACTACTTCACGAAGATGAGCACGCAGCTCAGCTCCAACACGGCCCCGTGCCTTGTGGCCGTGCAGAGCCTGCGCACCGCCCAGCTCAAGGACGGCATGCTCCCGCTCGACGATCTCGTGAAGCAGGACGGGATGGACCTGGGGGCCTTCGACCAGTCGATGATCAAGGGCCTCAGCGCTGACGGCAAGCTGTACGCGCTCCCGTACGACGTCGGCCCGCTCATGATGTTCTACAACAAGGACAAGTTCGCGGCGGCGGGGGTTTCCGAGCCCAAGGCGGGCTGGACCGCGGACGAATTCGTCGCGACGGCGAAGAAGATCACCGCCTCGAGCGGCAAGCCCGCCTTCGCGACGCCGATCTGGGACCTCTCCGTCGAGTCGCAGGTTCTCGCGTACAACGGGGGCCGCGTGACCCAGGAAGATGGGAGCCTCGACGCCGCAAACTCAACCTTCGCCGATGGCCTCCAGTGGGTCGCAGACCTCACCGGCAGGGAGAAGATCGCGCCGCAGCTGCCTGGCAGCGATAGCTCCTTCGCGAGCAACCAGTTCCTCTCGGGCACCACGGCCATGTCCATCGACGGCCCCTGGTCGCTCATCGACACGAAGTCCAAGGCCAAGTTCAAGGTCGGCGTCACGACGCTCCCGGCCGGACCGGGCGGCGGGAAGACGTTCAGCGCCGGCTCGGGCTGGGGCATCTCGAAGCAGTGCCCCACGCCGGACAAGGCGTTCGCGGCCCTCAAGGAGATGACTGGAGACAAGGTCCTGAGTGAACTGGGGGCCGCCGGACGTGCGCTCCCTGCGCGGACCGCGGACCAGAAGGTCTGGATCGACAATGCCGGGATCCCTGGTGTCGAGGAGGCGCTCAAGGCAGCTTCGGCGAACGCGGTGCCCATGCCGTCCAACACGAACAGCGACCAGCTCGGCACGCTCTTCAGCCAGTACCTCCCGAAGGCCCTCAACGGGCAGCAGAGCGCGGCCAGCGTCATGAAGGACGTCGCCGCACAGCTTCCGCACTGAGGATCCTGAGATGACCTTGGTTAAGAGCTCCCCAGGAGCGACGACGCCGCGCAGCGCGGCGGGGACGGCGCCGTCGTCGTCCTCCGCCGCGCCCGCGCGGGCCCGGAAGACCTTCTGGGGTCCCGCCTTCGCCGCCCCGCACGGGGTGGGCCTCGCGATCTTCACCCTCGCGCCCATCGTGTTCTCCCTCGCCATCAGCCTCTACCGGTGGCCGCTCCTCGGCACGCCGACGTTCTTGGGCCTCGGCAACTACCAGAGGCTGTTCGGCGACCCGATCTTCGGCCAGGTCGTGTGGAACACGGTTCTGTTCGTTGTCCTGTACGTCCCGCTCAACCTCGTGGTCTCGCTCGGGCTTGCCGCGTGGCTCACGCCGCGGATCAAGGGCCGGCATATCTTCCGGGTGATCTTCTTCATCCCGTCGATCACGCCGATCGTGGCCAACGTCGTGGTCTGGCGCATGCTGTACCAGCCCAGCGGCTTCATCGACGGCATCTCCCAGGCCGCGACGGGAATCCACGCCCCGAACTTCCTCGGCGACGAGCACTGGGCGATGCTCGCGATCGTCGCGATGAGCGTGTGGCAGGGATTCGGGTACAACATGCTCGTGTTCTCGGCTGCGCTCGACGCCGTGCCCGAGAACCTCGCCGAGGCGGCGGCGATCGACGGCGCGAACGCGTGGACGGTCTTCTGGCGGATCAAGCTCAAGCTCATCTCGCCGTCGATCTTCTTTGCCACGATGATGACGCTCATCACCTCGTTCCAGGTCTTCGCGCAGCCGTTCATCCTCACGAAGGGAGGCCCGGGCTCCACGACGGCCACGATCGTCCTGTACATCTACAACCAGGGCTTCCAGTTCCACCAGCTCGGCCTCGCCTCGGCCGCCGCGTGGGTCCTCTTCGTGATCATCCTCGGCGTCACGGCCGTCCAGTTCATCGGGCAGAAGAAGTGGGTGCACTACGATGCTTGATTCCGCCGTGCGGGCCACGAGCACGCTCGAGCCCGCCCCGCGCAGGGGCCGGCCGTGGACGGCTCGGGTTCGCAGCGCCGTCGGCTACGCGCTCCTGTGCCTCGTGGCCCTCGCGTTCCTCTCCCCGCTCATCTATATGCTCGCGACGTCGTTCAAGCCGCCCGCGGACATCTTCAGCATCCCGCCGAGCCTGTTCGGGAGCGAATTCCGCTGGCAGAACTACCAAGAGGCGCTGGACTACATGCCGTTCCTGCGCTTCATGGGGAACGGGGTGCTCGTCTCGGCGGCCGGGACCGCGCTCTCCCTCGTGGTTTCGTCGCTCTCGGGCTACGCGTTCTCGCGGCTGCGCTGGCGCGGCAGGAACCTCACGTTCATGGTGTTCCTCGCCACGCTCATGATCCCGCAGGAAGTCCTCATCGTGCCGATGTTCGTCATGATGCAGCAGGTGAAATGGGTCAATACCTTTCAGGCGCTCATCGTTCCGTGGGCCTTCACGGCGTTCGGGGCGTTCATGCTGCGGCAGTTCTTCCTCGGTGTGCCCCAGGAGCTCGACGACGCCGCCCGCGTGGACGGCGCAGGAACCGTGCGCACGTTCCTGCTCGTCATGCTCCCGCTCGCGAGGCCCACGCTCGCGGTCCTGGCCGTGTTCAGCTTCATCAGCTACTGGAATTCGTTCCTCTGGCCGCTCGTCGTGATCAACGACGTCAGCACCCTCGGCACCATCCCGCTCGGACTCGGGATGTTCTTCGGGCAGCAGGGAGAGCAGTGGCATCTCGTCATGGCCGCCTCGGTCATCTCGATGGTGCCGACCCTCGTCCTGCTCATCCTCCTCCAGCGCCACCTCATCAAGGGCATCGTCACGAGCGGCCTCGGCGGCCGCTAGCCCTCGTTCGTTCACCTTCACGCCATCCACCACCCGCAAGGAGTTCCGCATGATCCCGCACGCACCGTGGTTCACCGAGTCCCGCTTCGGCATGTTCGTCCACTGGGGGCTCTACGCCCTGCCCGCCCGCCACGAATGGGTCATGAACCGTGAGCGCATCAGCGCGCCCGAGTACGAGAAGTACTTCGAGTACTTCGACCCCGACCTCTACGATCCCCGCGAATGGGCCCGCGCCGCGAAGGGCGCGGGGATGAAATACGTCGTGCTGACGACGAAGCACCATGAGGGCTTCTGCCTCTGGGACTCGGCGCTGACCGACTACAAGTCCACGAAGACCCCGTGCGGTCAAGACCTCGTCGCCGCGTACGTCGAGGCCCTGCGCGAAGAGGGGCTCAAGGTCGGGTTCTACCACTCGCTCATCGACTGGCATCACCCAGACTTCACGATCGACGGCTTCCACCCTGAACGGGACAACCCCGAGGCTCAGCGGCTCAACGAGGGCCGCGACATGGCCCGCTACCGCGAGTACCTGCACGGCCAGGTCCGCGAGCTCCTCACGAACTACGGCACGATCGACTACCTCTTCTTCGACTTCTCCTATGCGGACGGCAGTGAAAACCACAAGGGCATCTGGGGCGCGAAGGGCCGGGAGGCGTGGGGATCCGAGGAGCTCCTCGCGATGGTTCGCGAGCTCCAGCCCGGGATCGCGGTCAATGACCGGCTCGACATCCCCGGGGACTTCGCGACGCCTGAGCAGTACCAGCCTTCGGGTCCCATGGTGGTCGACGGGGTCGAGGTGCCGTGGGAGGCGTGCCAGACGCTCAATGGGAGCTGGGGCTACGACCGCGACAACCTCGACTACAAGTCGGTGGACCTTCTCGTGCGGATGCTCGTCGACGGCGTGGCCAAGGGCGGTAACCTGCTCCTGAACGTCGGGCCGACGGGGCGCGGGAACTTCGATCCGCGCGCCGTTGAGTCCCTTCGCGGGATCGGCGACTGGATGAAGCTGCACTCGCGGTCGATCTACGGGGCTGGCGAGGCGCCGTGGACCCCGCCGGCCGACGCCCGCTACACGCGCCGCGGCGACCGCCTCTACCTGCACTTGTTTGCGTGGCCGTTCGAATACGTCCATCTGCCCGAGCTCGCGGGGAAGGTCGAGTACGCCCAGCTGCTCAACGACGCATCCGAGGTGGCCGTCCTCGAGCTCACCGGGAACCGGCAGGCGGTGACCACGGCTCAGGGCGCACAGCCCGAGGGGACGCTCACGCTCAAGCTCCCGGTCCAACGGCCGGATGTCGCGGTGCCCGTCGTCGAACTCTTCCTCAAGGCGGGGGTATAGGTGACGGAGACGATCGCCCTCCACACGCGTCTCAAGCCAGGCGCGGCCGCCGAGTACGCCGAGGCGCACGCCAACATCCCCACTGAGCTGGTGGCCGCCCTGCGGGCCGCCGGGGTGTCGGATTGGCGCATCTGGCGCAGCGGCGACGAACTGTTCCACCTCGTCGAGGTCGAGGACTATCAGACCATGCGCCACGCCCTCGCGGACGACCCCGTCAACGTCGTCTGGCAGGAGCGCATGTCGGCGCTCCTCGCCGTCGAGGACGACTACTCCGGGAACGATCGCGGGATCGAGCAGGTCTGGAGGCTCCCGTGAGTGCTCCCGCACTGGATTTCGGCTCGCTGGGCTTCGGCGCCGCGGGCATCGGCAACCTCTATAGGGCGGTCGACGACGACGCGGCGGCCGCGACGATCGACGCCGCGTGGCAGGGCGGCATCCGGTACTTCGACACGGCCCCGCACTACGGCCTTGGCCTCTCGGAGCGGCGTCTCGGCGCGTTCCTGCGGGGCAAGCCGCGCGGCGAGTTCCTCGTCTCGACGAAGGTCGGGCGACTCCTTGTTCCGAGGGCGAACCCGGACGACGCGCGGGACGACGAGGGCTTCGACGTCCCCGCGGCCTTTCGCCGCGTGTGGGATCCGTCCGAGTCCGGCATCCGGCGCAGTCTCGAGGACTCGCTCGCGAGGCTTGGCCTTGACCACGTCGACATCCTCTATCTGCATGACCCGGACGTCTTCGACCTCGAGGCCGGCATCACGCAGGCCCTCCCTGCCATGCTGAGGCTCCGCGACGAAGGCCTCGTGCGCGCCGTCGGAGTCGGCGCGAACTCGAGCAAGGCGCTGGCCGAGTGCGTCGATCGATCCGAGCTCGACGTCGTCATGCTGGCCGGCCGCTACACGCTCCTCGAGCAGCCCGCGCTCCATGACCTCCTGCCCGCGTGCCTCGAACGCGGCGTCGGGGTCGTGAACGTCGGGGTCTACAACTCAGGCCTGCTCGCCCGCGCGACGGTGCCTGATGGCGCGAACTACAACTACGCCCCCGCGCCCCCCGACATCCTCGACCGCGCCCGTCGGCTCGCACGCTGCTGCGCGGAATTCGGCGTCAAGCTGCCGACGGCGGCGCTCCACTTCAGCCTGCGCCACCCGGCCGTGCGCACCGTCGTCGTCGGAGCCTCGAACGCGGACCAGATCGAGCAGAACGTGGCCCGCATGCGGCAGACGGTGCCCCACGAGCTGTGGGGAGAGCTGCGCCGCCGCGGGCTCATTCCGGAATAGGCCCGCGAACTCGCCCGGCCGCGTGTCTGGACGGCCCGCCGTCGTGCGCTCGCTCAGTCGAGCACCGCGACGTCGAGCGTGCGCAGCCGCGCCGGGTCGGCGATGACGTCGATATGCGTGATGCGCTCGCCGTCGACCGCAAACGTGAGCGCGATGCGCACGCGCCCCTTGGGCGCCACGACGACGGCCACCGCGCCATTGACGACGGCGAGGCGAGCGAACGGCGCCCGCGCAGCCGACGCGACGGCCGCGTGCGCAACCTGCTCGGCGCCCCGGAACGAAACGGCGACGTGCGACGGCGTCGACGCTGCATCCGCCTCGATCAGCACGTCCGGGGCAAGCAGAGCGACGAGCGCGGCGAAGTCTCCCGTGCGGACGGCCGCGAGGTAGGCCTCGACGGCGCGGCGCTGGCGGGGCCGGTCGGGATCCGGCGTCTCGGAGCCGCGGACCCGCCGCCGCGCGCGGCTCGCGAGCTGGCGTGTCGCGTCTGAGGACTTGCCGAGGACCGGGGCGATGCGGTCGAACGGAACGTCGAACATGTCGTGGAGCACGAACGCGAGCCGTTCCGCGGGCTGCAGCGCATCGAGCACGACGAGGAGCGCGAGCCCGACCTCATCCGCCATGACGGCCTCCTCCTCGGGGCCGCCCGCGGGGGCCGCGAATTCGCCGTCGAGCCCCTCGAGCGGTTCCTCTCGGCGCGTGCCGCGGGCCCGGAGGGCGTTGAGGCAGATCCGCGCGACGACCGTGGTGAGCCACGCGCCGAGGTTCTCGATCGCGCCCGCCTCGGTCCGGGCGAGCCGCAGCCACGCCTCCTGCACGGCGTCGTCCGCCTCGGGAAGCGACCCGAGCATGCGGTACGCGACCGCGCGGAGGCGCCCGCGCTCGGACTCGAATCGGGTGGTCAGGAGTTCGTCGGCATCCACGCTGTCACACTCCAGCACGCTCGCGTGTCATGCAAGTGAAGGGGCCGCGAGGGCCCCGCGACAAGGGAGAAGAGATGACAGCGACAATCCTGGTCACGGGCGGTACCGGAACCCTCGGACGGCAGGTCGTGACGCGGCTGCGCGACGCCGGCCGGTCTGTGCGGGTTCTGAGCCGGCACGGCGGCGCAGCGGACCACGGCGTGGAGTACGTCGCGGGCGATCTCGCCACGGGCGAGGGGATCGAGACCGCGGTCGCCGGTATTGGGACGATCGTGCACTGCGCGGGAACCCAGAAGGGCGACGGCGACAAGGCGCGGCATCTTGTCGATGCGGCCCAGCGTGCTGGGGTGGGGCACATCGTCTTCATCTCGGTGGTCGGCGCGGACACAATCCCCGTGGTGAGCGGCATCGATCGCGCCGCGTTCGCCTACTTCGCGTCGAAGCGCGACGCCGAGCAGGTCATCGAGACGTCCGGCATCCCGTGGACGACCCTCCGCGCAACCCAGTTCCACGAGCTGACCTTGATGACCGCGAAGGCCATGGCCAAGCTGCCCGTCATCCCCGCGCCGTCCGGCTTCCGGTTCCAGCCGGTCGATTCGGGCGAGGTCGCGGACCGGCTCGTGGAGCTCGCGCTCGGCGCCCCGCAGGGCCTCGTGCCGGACCTCGCGGGACCGACGGTGTACCCGATGGGGGACCTCATCCGTTCCTATCTCGCAGCGGCGGGGCTGCGCCGCGCGCTCCTCCCGGTGCCCATGGCCGGGCGCGCCGCCCGGGCCATCCGCGGCGGGGCAAACCTCGCCCCGGACCGCGCGGTCGGGCGTCGGACGTGGGAGGAGTTCCTCGCGGCACAGTCGCTCGTCAGGGTGTGACGGCTGAACCGCCTGCGCCCCGATGTCGTCTTAGGTACGTACAGCCGTGCTGTAGGCTGCACGGCCCTGTCGGAAGAGGAGATTGCCATGAGAAGGATCCTGCGTATCCTCGGGCTGACTGCGCTCCTGGGGCTCGCCTTCGCGGCACCCGCCGCGGCGGACAACCCTCCGGGGCCTCCCGGCCCGCCCAGCCAATCGTGTCAGGACCTCGGGCTGACGACGCCGGGCAACGCCGCGGGCAGCCCCGGCTCGCCGTTCAACGAGCCGACCTCTACGAGCCCCGGCGGTATCGGCGGCCAGAACTACAACGAGATGTCCCAGTACGACGTCGCGTGCTTCCAGCAGTCGGTGCACTGAGTGCCAAAGTCAAATTCGCCACAACTCAGGCCCGATTCGGCCGCTTCAGGCGCGGATCGGGCCTGAGTTGTGTCGTTCCGAACCCGGACGGCCCGGTTAGCCCTCGAGCCGGAATCCTGAGCCGAGCAGCCTGAGCGCATCGTCCATCATCGTCGGCAGATCGCTGCGGCCCTCGTCCTCGATCCACCGCTCGAAGACGACGATGAGGACCCCAGTGAGGGCTCCGGCCGCGAGTGAGATCCGCGGATCGTCCGGGGGGACCCCGAGGGTCTTGGCCACGATTCCCGAATACATCCTGCCCACGTCGTGGTTCGCGGCGAGAGCCCGGATCCGGAGCGCCGGCGTCGTGAACGTCAACCGCATGCGCTCGTAGATGCGGTCCCGCTCGCTCGCGTAGAACTCCTCGAACGCCGTGTGCACGGCGAGACGGAACGCTTCGACGAGGGGGGTTCCGGGAGGAACGCTTTCGAGGGCCTCGAGCAGGAACGGATCGTACTCGTCCTGGAGGACCACGTCCTCCTTCGTCGGGTAATACCGGAAGAACGTGCTCGGCGAGACCTCGGCCTCGGCCGCGATCTGGTCGACCGTCGTCTCGTCGTAGCCCTGTTCGGCAAAGAGGCGAAGCGCGACGTCTTGGAGGAGGCGCCGCGTCTTCGCCTTCTTGCGTTCGCGCAGCCCTGGTTCCGTCATGAACCCATCTTGCCAGCCGCCGTCGTCCGCGGGGTCTGCGCGTGGCGGGGGAGCACGATCGCCATCGCTGCCGCGATGACGAGCGCGGCCCCGAAGCATACGAGGCCCACGCTGTGGAGCCCGTCGAGGTAAGCAGATCCGGCCGCGTTCCGGAGCGCGGCGCCCGCCGGCCCGAGGCGGCCAGCGACGGCGACGGCCCCGCCGAGCGAGTCCCGCGCCGCGCTTGCGGCTGCTCCCGGAAGGTGCGCTGTCGGAGCGTCCATGCCAGCCCGATAGGCGGCCGCCAGGATGCTTCCGAGCACGGCGACGCCGAGTGCGCCGACCGTCTGCCGGACCGAGAGGTTGAGTCCGGTGCCGGTGCTCTGGACGCCATCCGGGAGGGAGTCGAGCATGGCCGCCATGGCGGGAGGCATCGCGAGGCCGAACCCGAGGCCGGTGATGGCGAGCGTCGCGAGGAGCGGCCAGTAGTCGGACGACGGCGTGATCCCCAGGAGTGCGAGGAACCCCGCCGAGGAGACGAGGAGGCCGGCCGGGACGATCACCTTGAGCCCGAGGCGCGGCCCGAGTCGCGAGGAGAGCCCCGAGCCGAGGACGAGCGTGAGCATCATGGGCATGAGCTTGAGGCCGGTGGTGAGCGCCGAATCGCCGAGGTACGCCTGGAGGTACAGCGGGATCGCGAAGAGGAGGCCCATCATGACGAACGAGGTCAGCGCGGTCGCAGCCGTCGGCCACACGAAGAGCCTTGAGCGGATGAGCCGTCGATCGAGAAGCGGCGCGGAGGTGCGCGATTCAAGGAAGCCGAACGCGACGAGCAGGGCGAATCCGCCGACGAGCGGAACGAGCGTGGACCCGGCGCCCCACCCGTCGATCGGCACTTGCGTGATCCCGTAGACGATCCCGGTGAGGCCTGCGACGGTCAGCAGGAGGCCGAGCGGGTTCACGCGCCGCGGGCGGGGATCCCGCGTGTTCGGGATGAAGGCCAGACCGGCGCCGAGCGCGACCGCGACCGTCGGGACGTTGAACAGGAGCGTCGCGCCCCACCAGAAGTTGTCGAGCAGCCAGCCTCCCACGAGCGGCCCGAGCGGCATGCCGAGCCCCATCGCGGCCGTCATGACGGCGACGGCCTTGGGCCGCTCGCGAGGGGCGAACACGGTCGGGATGATCGAGAGCGCGAGCGGGAAGACGGCTGCGGCCCCGACCCCCATGACAGTCCGCGCTGCGATGAGTTCCGCGGGATTCTGCGCGAGCGATCCCACTGCGCTCGCGACGACGAAGATCGCGAGGCCGACCGCGAGGACGCGCCGTCGACCGATCCTGTCCCCGAGCAGGCCCGCAGGGATGAGCAGGACGGCGGAGGTGAGCCCGTAGCCGTTGACGATCCACTGGAGTTCCGTGGTGCTCGCGCCGAGGGCGCGCGAGATGTCGCTCAGGGCGACGTTGAGCACCGTCGCGTCGAGGCCGACGACGAGCAGCGAGAGGGCGAGCGCCGCGAGGATCCACCACCGGCGGGGGTGCCCCGCCTCGGCCTCAGCGGACGCCGTCGAAGACGTCCCGACAGACGGGATCTTGGAAGTTGCCATGAATTGAGAGTAGCTCTCAGATATGTGTGGCCGTCAAGAGGTTGGCCATTCCAGAATCAAAACTGTCGGTGGCCCGTCCTAGAGTGGGAGCCATGGAGCAAGCGGGAGCCGGACAGGCCGATGTTGGCGTGGGCGCGGCCGGGCGGGGCGGATCACGGTCGACGGGACGTGAGGTCCTGCGCCTGGCGCTCCCAGCACTCGGCTCGCTCATTGCCGAGCCGCTGTTCCTCCTCGCGGACTCGGCGATCGTGGGCCACCTCGGAGTGGACGAGCTCGCGGGGCTCGGCCTCGCGACGACGGTGCTCGGCACGGTCGTGGGGCTCATGGTCTTCCTCGCCTATGGCACGGGACCGGCTGTGGCCCGCTTCCTCGGCGCGGGGCACGCGCAGCGGGCCATGGCGGCGGCGCGCGACGGCGTCTGGCTCGCACTCCTGCTCGGCCTGCTGCTCGCGGTGGCCGGCTGGGCCTCCGCTCCCGCTGTGATCCGGGCCGTGGGCGGGCTGCCCGCCGTCCAGGGATACGCGGTCGACTACCTCGCGTGGTCCATGCCGGGCCTCGTCGGCATGCTGCTGGTCTTCGCCGGAACGGGCGTCCTGCGCGGGCTCCAGGACACGCGTACCCCTCTGGTCGTCGCGACCGTCGGCTTCGCCGTCAACGCGGCCCTCAACTTCGTCTTCGTGTACGGATTCCGGTGGGGGATCGCGGGCTCGGCCATCGGCACGAGCATCGCGCAGCTCGGGATGGCCGGGGTCTACCTCGCGATGGTGGTCCCGCGCATGCGGCGGGAGGGGGTCCGTCTGGCCCCCGAATGGCGAGGAATCCTCGGCGCAGCACATGTCGGCTCGTGGCTCATGCTCCGCACGCTCACGCTGCGCGCGGCGATCTTCGCGACCGTCGTCGTCGCGACGGCCCAGGGCGCCGGGAACCTCGCTGCCCACCAGCTCGCCATGACGATGTTCAGCTTCCTCGCCTTCGCGCTCGACGCGCTCGCCATCGCGGCGCAATCGCTCATCGGCAAGGAGCTCGGTGCCTCGAACGCTGCGCGGGCTCGGGAGCTCACGGGCACTATGGTCCGGTGGTCGCTCGGCTTTGGCCTCGTGGCGGGCGCCGTCCTTGCCGCATGTGCCCCGTGGGTCGGATGGCTCTTCACGAGCGATCCCGCCGTCCACGCGGCCCTTACCCCCGCGCTCCTGGTCCTCGCCGCGAGCCAGCCGGTGTGCGGCTTCGTCTTCGTGCTCGACGGAGTGCTCATCGGCGCAGGCGACGCCCGCTACCTCGCCCTCGCGGGCGTCCTGAATCTCGTTGTCTACGCGCCGCTCCTCGTCTGGGTCGGGCTCTCAGGGCTCGGCGGGCCCGCGGGCCTCGCGTGGCTGTGGGCGGCCTTCGCCGGGGGCTACATGCTCGCGCGCGCCCTGACTCTGGGGCTGCGCGCCCGCACTGGTGCGTGGATGGTCCTCGGCGCGCACTAGGGTTGCGGGTGTTGCGCCCGAGTCGGTCCAACCTCGAAACCATGATTTCGTCGCCGCGGTTGGACGCGCGCAACTCAGCCGGCTGGCCAGTGCAAGAGATCCGGCTGGCCAGTGCAAGAGATGACGGACTGACTCCGGGGCGGGACTGCATCGGAGATCTTGGGTGTCGCAGTTGTCGTACCTTCACCGGGCATTCTTGCGGGCGGGGTATCTGCGAATCCGCAGGTCGCGGCACTGGTGGGCGTCTGACCCTGCCGCTGAGCCAGCGGGCGGCGTCCGGTCAGCGGCCGGCTTGCGGACGCAGAACCTTGTCGGTTCGAATGGAAGAATTCGACCATGACAAAGCCTGGTGATACGATTCCTGCCCGGCTCCGACCGACGCTTGCTGCCTTGGCATCCGCGTGCCGGGACGACAATAGGGTGCGCTCGGCATGGCTCGAGGGCTCGATTGCCCAAGGTGTGGCCGATGAGTGGAGCGACATTGACCTGCACCTGCTGGTTGAGTCGCCGGAAGAGTTCGATGCACATGGCTGGATATGCGCCATCGTTCCGCTCGTGCTCGCCGACTCGATCCCCGGAGTGCCCGGAGCGCTGATATACCTCACGCCCGACTGGATCCACATTGACCTTGTGCTGCACTCGACCGCCGAGAGCCTGCCAGATAGCCAGCGTGAGGTGCTCTTGGACCGGGACGGCCGGGTAGCGAGCACAATCGTCAACCCACCCAGACCAGGCCAGCCCTACTTCCCCGATCAGCAAGTGCGGATATTCCTGTACTTCATGGGGACGGCCGTCGCCGCCCACCACCGCGGCGACCTGATCGCCCTCCTGCATGTAACTGCGATGATGCGAGATCGACTCCTGATTCAGTTGATGCTTGCAGAGAACGGGATCGAGGCCGAGGCTGGAGCCAAGAGGACCACCAGGCATTTGAACGCCGAACAGAAGGACTGTCTTCGCTCCCTGCCCGCCATCGGGGTTAGCGATGCATCCTTGCTCCAGGCGCAGAAAGCGATCGTCGCAGACTACCTCAGGAGGGCATACCAGCTTGCGCGATCTTGCCACGCCGATTGGCCCAACGAGCTCGAGCTCGCGACCAAGAACCTGTGGGCCTGCGAGCTAGCCATCAACTTCTAGCGGCAAACGGATCCGTCCCTCCGCTAAGTCCAATCGAGGATCGTCGCTCCGTTGGGGGCATGTCTCGGTGAAGGATCGGCTATCGGACCGCGAACCTCACCGTACCGTGGGTGCATGACCGAGATTCACATCACTGGCCAGCTCGTATGCTCGACGGAGGAAGAGGCACGAGTCGTGCGCCTTCACCTGCCGGATCATGTCAGGCTCACGCGGGCCGAAGTCGGCTGCACCTCCTTCGAGGTCATCCCAACCGACGATCCAATGGTCTGGTCAGTCGAGGAGCGGTTTGAAGATCAGGACGTGTTCGACTCTCATCAGCAACGAGTCGCGAGCAGTGAGTGGGGCCGGGCCACGGCTGGCGTCGAACGACGCTACTCGATCGAGGGCCTTATCCGCTGAGCCGATCGCCATCGTGCAGCCCCCGCTGACGTATGAACGCTGATACGGTCGTGTCACGACATTCCGCGAGGAGGACTGGATGGGGATCAGTACCGGAGCCTTAGTGGGGGTCCTCACTACTCTGTTCGTTGTCCTGGTGGTGGTCTTCATCATCGTTCGGCGCAGGCGGTAGCTTCCTGGCCGCCCGCAAGCGGAACGTACGCTCGTCTGGTACAGGGCAACAGTGGCGGCGCGGAACGTTCTAGTGCGTTGTCCTCGTCGTTCGCCAGGCCCGTCCCGCAGAAGGTTGTGCTCGGTCTTGGCGGGGGAAGGCTTGGAAAGCCTGACCCTGGTGTGCGCTTCACACCGATCATGGAGCTCGAGATCCCCTGAGGACGTGCCAGACCGGCATGACGTCACTGTCCGAGCAAAGCCGGTGCCCCGTCGGTTGGCGGGCGTCTGTGATGCTGACTTCGATCATCTGTGCGGTTGACTTCGGAAACTGACATTCGGAGAGCGCTACGGGCCAGCGACTGGGCGTCCGGTCAGCGGCCGGCTTACGGGCACGCGTCATGCGCCAAAACGTCGTGAGCTCATCATGCTGATCTCTTTGGTCGCGGTCAGCGCAGGCTTTGTGCGAGTCCGATGAGTATCCCCTCGGGGCCGCGGATGTAGCAGAGCCGGTATATATCCTGGTACTGAACCACCTCGTCGCTGACGAGCTCTGCGCCGCGCCGTAAGAGCCGGCTGAGTGTGTCATCGAGGTCGTCCACCTCGAACATGACGCGGAGGTATCCCAGTGAGTTCACCGGAGCCCTCCGGTTGTCGGCGATGACGTCCGGTGTCAGGAAGCGTGAGAGCTCAAGGCGGCCGTGGCCGTCTGGCGTTCGCATCATGGCGACTTCGACGCGCTGATCGCCGAGGCCCGTGACGCGTCCTGCCCATTCACCCTCTGCCATGGCTCGGCCCTCAAGCTCGAGCCCGAGTTCCGTGAAGAACTCAACCACCGCGGTGAGGTCCTCGACGACGATGCCCATGTTGTCCATCTTGATGGTCATGTGCTCAGCCCTGCAGTTCACGGGCAAGATGGCGCCCAAAGTTTAGGAGTGCCTCATCCCAGCCGTCGTAGACGAAACCGTCTCCGGGTGCGCCTTCGTATCCGAGCATATGGAATACGAGTTCTGTCTGCTCTCCTCGTGAGATGAGGGTCAGCGTTATGACCGGAGTCCCGTCGACGGGCGCGTCGGGTTCGCCCCAGGTGAAGACGAGCCGTTCGATCGGCTTCACTTCGAGGTACTCGCCTCCGGTCGGGAACTCCTCCCCTGTTTCATTGTTTGTCATCGTGTATCGGTATCGGCCACCCACACGGACGTCGAGGGAAACGCTGTCTGTGGAGACTCCGAACTGGCGTAACCACTGCGCGAACTCGGTTTCCTCGGTCCAGGCCCGCCACACGAGTTCTCGAGGTGCATCGAAGGTTCGGGTGATCGTGAACTGGGGACCTTCTTGGGGTGTTGCGTCTGGCACGTTCATGATTCTGCCTCCTGAGTTCTGTGTGTTGTTCTCATGGTTCTGAGGTGGTCTTCGAGGGCGTCGAGGCGCAGGTTCCACTCGCGGCGATGCTTCTCAACCCAGGCCGAAGCCTGGTCGAGGGGTTCCGCCTGCATCGACAGGGTGCGCCATTGCGCGTGCGCCGTCCGGGTTATGAGTCCCGCGCGTTCGAGTACCTTCAGGTGCTGGGAGACTGCAGGGGCGCTCATCGCTAAAGGTGCGGCGACCTCGCCGACCGTCGCAGACCCTCGGGAAAGGCGGGACAGGATCTCGCGTCGCGTCGGATCGGCGAGGGCCGCGAACACGAGGCTCAGTGGATCCGATGCAGTCATTTCGGCATGTCCTTAATTAAGTGATTGCTTTATTAGTAAGGCCGGGTGCAGGACTTGTCAACTGCCAGAGCCATTCTTGAACCGGCATCCGGTGCCTCACTCGGCTTGGTTCTGGCCAGTTCCCCGTTAGGGATCCCCTTGCGGAGCACGTGTCGCCGGGCCTTCGCGGCCGAAGGCTGACCTGATGGGTCCGCGGGCGGCGCCCTCGGGCGCCGCGACTACACTGTCTGCGTGCCCTCCGAATCCCCCCAGCCCGATCGCGCCCGACTCTCGCGGCCCGTGCTGCTGCGCGCCGCGGTCGCGCTGGCCTTCGGCGGCGCCACGGTCTTCTGGGGTCAGCCGACGACGGCGGGGGCCGCGTGGGTCTTCGCCGCCTACGTCTGGCTTCTGCTCGCCGCCGAGGTGTGGCTCGTGCGCTCGGAACGCCCTGCGCCGTCGCGCGTGTCCGCCCTCGCGGGGCTGGTCGCCTTCGCGCTCGGGGCGCTCGCCGCCGTCGTGCCTCTTGTCGCCCCCACAGACGGGGTGCTGGGCGGAGCTGGTGCGGCGGCGCTCGTGCTCGTGGGGGCCTCCGACGTCGCCCGCGGCATCATCGCCCGGCGTGCCCCGTCGTCGGGAGTCGCCCCGCTCGCGCGGGACCTGCTCATCGTGGGGATCGTGACGGCCGGCGCGGGGGTCCTGCTGCCGTTCTTCGCAGGCCTCGGGCCGCATGCACTGCTCGGAGTCGCGGGCGGCGCGGCTGTCATCGCGGGGGTCCTGTTCGTGATCGCAGGGCTGAGCCTCAGGCACGATGCCGCTGCGTCCGCCCGAGTGGCCTAGAATTGACTCGTTCTACTTCACGTAGAACACTCCCACGCGAACGTTCCACCTGCACCGAAGATCCATCGCGGCGCCGCGCCATCGCGGGCCGCGCAAGGAGGGCCCATGACTGAAGAATCCCCGCGCGGACCGCGCGTCGGCATCAAGGGTCCCCTCACGTTCTCGGCCTTCTTCGGCGTGGTCGCGTTCTTCGGCGTCCTCATCTTCGCGTCGGGCGGAACGGGCCATGGCCTTCGCTTCGACCTTGCGTTCACCGCGGGCGGGATCGCGTTCATCGTGTGCCTCGTCGTCGCGGCGATGCTGTCGATGACATACAAGGAAAACGCCGAGCACCTCGGGAAGGGCTCGGGAGTCAACCTCCGTTCGGCCGATCGCAAGGGCCACGGTGCGGGGCACGAGGGTGCGCGCGCGGATGGCGGCGCCGGCGCTGCACCCGGCGATGCGGGGGGCGAAGAGACGGACGACGGCGAGAGCCGCGCCTGACGCCTGCGCGGCACGTCCATTGGACATGTCCATGAATGGGCTCCCGACCGCTTAGAGTGGCGGTATGAGCCACAACAAGAACCGCCATCGCGCCGCGACGGTTGCGGCATCCGCTGCGGCCCTCACTGCGGCCATCGCCTCCCCGGCCGCCGCCGCTGCCGATACGTACACCGTCCGCCCCGGCGACACCCTCAGCGGAATCGCGGCCCGCCACGGAGTTTCGCTGAGCGAGCTGTTCCGACTCAATGGCCTTGGCTGGACCTCGATCATCTACCCCGGCCAGCAGATCCGCGTGACCGGAGCGCCAGCACCCACGCCGACGGCGCCGCGCTCGGTGAGTCTGCCCGTCGCCGCAGCCCCCGCGCCGAGCCCCTCTGCGTCTGGCCCAACGTACACGATCCGGTCCGGCGACTCCCTCTGGGCCATCGCCCAGCGCACGAGGGTTCCGCTCGCCACGCTGTTCTCGCTCAACGGGCTCGGGCCGTCGTCGATCATCCATCCGGGCCAGGTTCTGCGCCTCTCGGCACCGGCACCCGCACCTGCTCCTGCCCCTGCCCCCGCGCCGGCTCCTGCCCCTGCACCCGCTCCGGCTCCTGCCGCGGCGTCGGCTGCGAAGCCTGCTGCCGCGCCTGCCCCCGCTCCTGCGCCGGCCGCGAAGCCCGCGCCAGCCGTGGCGCCCATGGCTCAGCCCGCACCGGCACCTGCCCCCGCGCCCACCGCGACCGAGACTCCGGCGCAGATCCAGTCCATGGTGCGGTCGACGGCGGCGAGCATGGGCGTGCCCGTGCCCCTGGCCCTGGCGATCGCCGAGCAGGAATCCGGCTTCCGGCAGAACGTGACCTCGCCCGCAGGGGCCATCGGCGTCATGCAGATCATGCCCGCGAACGCGAGCTGGGTCTCGGGCCTTGCGGGCCGGCAGCTCGATCTGCGCAAGACGCAGGACAACATCACGGCCGGCGTCGCCATGCTCAAGTGGCTCTTGCGCCACGCACCGACGCAGGACATCGCCATCGCGGGGTACTACCAGGGCCTCTACGGGGTGGAGGCCTACGGAATGTATTCGGACACGAAGGCGTATCTCGCGCAGGTCAAGGCCAGGATGGTCAAGTTCTCGTAGAGCCGATCGACCGTCCGGTCCCGCGCCCGCGTTCGGGTAGTCTGAGAGTCCCTTCCGAGTCCCCAGTGAGCGTCGCGTGACCATGTATCTCGAATCGCCAGGCCTGTCGCCGCGCCGTCGCGCGATCGCTGGCCTGCTTGGCATCTATCTGGGTGCCTTCGGCGTGCATCGGTTCTATCTCGGCTACACGGCGATCGGCGTGATCCAGGTGATCACCGCGATCGCGCTCGCGAAGACGACCTACGGGGCGATTTTCCTGTGGGGCATGATCGAGGGCATCCTCATCGTGCTCGGCGCGCAGCCTTTCCGCACGGACGCAGCCGGCCGCGAACTGCGCTGACCGCGCGTCGGGCGCCCGCCGTCAGCGCCAGAGCGGATTCTGGTCAGTCCAGCCAACGGGAATCCCGAGCCTCTCGACCGTGCGCGGCGTCGAAGTCTCCGCGGTCCCGACGACGGCGAGGGCGTTGACGACGAGGTGCGTCTGCGCGGCGGCGACCCAGGACGCGGTGTCGGAGTGCTTCGTGCGCGCGTCGACGACGAGCCACACCTGGTCTGCCCCGAGCCGCTCGGCGGCGGACGCGTTGGCGGCCGTCGAGCCGGGCCGCCCGAGCCCGAAGGCCACGACGATCGGCCTGCCGTTGACGGCGCCCTCTTCCCGGGCCGCCGCGGCCTGCCGGCGATTCCCGATCGACGCAACGCCGTACGCCTCGAGGAGCCCCGCGGTGCGCAGCTCGCCGTGGATCGCCTCGGCGAGGGCCATCGCCGGGCCGAGCGCCGCGTCGTGCGGGGCGGCCACGAGGATGAGCGTTCCGGGCGCGGCGAGGGGGGCGGGCTCGCCCCGGTCCTCCATGACGACGGGGGCGCCCAGATGCTGCAGCATCGCGGCGAAGTCCTCGGCGGCCACTCGGGGCCCGAGCTCGGGCAGGGTATCCAGCGCGTCCTCGGCCTCGGCAGTCTGGAAGATTGTCTCGAGTCCCATCTCCTGCGCGATTCTGAGCGACCATTCCCCGGGTTCGCTCGGGTCCGGCACGACGACGAGCCCTTCGTAGCGATCTCCGCGGATGAGTGCCCACAGGTTGCGTGAGCCGATCTTCCGCGCGCTCACGAGCCACGCGCTCGGCCCGTAGCCCTCGGCCTTGGCCTTGAGCTCGTCGAAGGAACGGGCCCGCAGAGTTGACGCGATCGGCACGCGTATCACCCCCATGGTGAGAACGTCGGGGTTGGCTGTCCAGCCGACCGCTTCGTCCGACGACGGCGGGCCTGCCAGTCCCGCGTCAACCCCAGCGAATCCGCGGACCTTCCCGAAGAGTACCAAGCAGGAGGTCACAATGGGGCGAGCTTCGAGCACCGGTTGTGACGGGGAGTGAGCGGGGGCGCCCTCTAGCTCGCGGCCTTCCGCTCGCGGTAGGCGCGCACGTGGGCGCGATTGGCGCAGTTGCCGGTGTCGCAGTAGCGCTTCGAGCGGTTCTTCGAGAGGTCGATGAGGACGGCGTCGCAGTCCTCAGCGGCGCAGATCCGAAGCCGGTCGAGCTCCTTCGACCGGATGACGTCGACGAACGCCATCGCTGCCTCGGTGCCCATGCGTTCGGCGAGGGGGGCCTCGGGGGTCGTCGCGTGGAGATGCCAGTCCCAGTGGTCGTGCTTGACGAGCTGCGGCAGCGCCTGCGACTCGCGCAGGAGGCCGTTGACGAGCGCGACCGCGTCATCCTCCGAGGCGTCCCACAGTGTCCGCAGCCGGGACCGCAGGGTGCGCACCGAGGCGAGTTCGTCGTCGTCGTGCGTCCTCGAGCCGGAAAACTCCTCTTGTTCAAGGAAGCGGTCCAGATCGCCCGTGGTCCGCAGGCCCTCGACGCCCTCTGAGTCGACGGTGTTGACGAGGTTCACGGCCGTGCGCAGCGCGACTTCCGTGTCATAGGCGAACAACACTTTGACTCCTGACTCTCCGAGGGTCTACTGTCATCACCATACACTCGTTTTGGTCCTGACATTCGATCCGCTGCTGGTTCCTCAGGCCATTCTCCCGAGGAGGTGTCCCTTGCCGCCCGCGAACGGCTCGACGTCCGGCCTCGTCTACGCGCTGCTCTCCGCCGCGACCTTCGGCATCAGCGGCCCGCTGGGGAAGTCCCTCCTCGAGGCCGGGTGGAGCCCGGGGGCCGCGGTCGGCACGCGTATCGGCCTGGCGGCCCTCGTCATGCTCGTTCCGACGATCCTCGTGATGCGCGGCCACTGGGCCAGGCTCCGCGGCGGCATCGGGATCATGGCCGGGTACGGCGTCGTCGCCGTCGCCCTGTGCCAGTTCTGCTACTTCAACGCGGTCGCGCGCATGAGCCCGCCGGTCGCGCTCATGCTCGAATACCTCGCGCCCATCATCATCGTCGGCTGGCTGTGGCTCCGCACGCGGCGCCGCCCCGGGCTCCTCACGATCGGCGGAACCGTCGTCGCGATGGCCGGCCTCGTGCTCGTCCTCAATCTCTTCAGCGCAACGCGCGTCGATCCGATCGGCGTCCTGTGGGGCCTCGGCGCTGCGGCGTGCCTCGCCGTGTATTTCGTGCTCTCGGTCAAGGCCGACGGCGTCCTGCCGCCCTTCGCCGTCGTGGGCGGCGGCATGGTGTTCGGCGCGGTGGCCATCGGCGCTCTCGCCCTCGTCGGCGTCCTGCCCCTCGCCGCGACGTTCGGCACGGTCCACCTCGCGGGGCTCGAACTCAGCTGGATCGTGCCGGTTCTCGGCATCACGCTCGTCGCCGCGGTCGTCGCTTACTTGCTCGGCATCATCGGCACGCAGCGGCTCGGCTCGAAGGTCGCGAGCTTCGTCTCGCTCACGGAGGTCCTGTTCTCGGTGCTCGCGTCGTGGCTCATGATCGGGGACGTGCCCGCGCCGATCCAGGCCCTGGGCGGCGTGCTCATCGTCGGAGGAGTGGTGCTGGTCCGGATCGACGAGCTGCGCTCGCCGGTTCCCGAGAAGGCCGTCGAAGAGGCTTCGCCGGAGCCCCTCCCGGCGTCCTAACCCCCATGCACTGGGGAGCGGGCTCAGCGGCCGAAGCGCGTGAGCCGCAGCGAGTTCGCAACCACGAGCACGGAGCTCGCGGCCATCGCCGCGCCACCGATCATGGGATTGAGCAGCCCGAGCGCTGCGATCGGGATGCCGATCGCGTTGTAGGCGAACGCCCAGAACAGGTTCGCCTTGATGGTGCGGAGCGTCGCACGCGAGAGCTCGATGGCCTGGGCGACGTGCGCGAGGTCGTCGCCCATGACCGTGAGATCCGCGGCCTCCCTCGCGACATCCGTGCCCGAGCCCATCGCGACGCCGAGATCTGCCTGCGCGAGCGCCGCGGCGTCGTTGACGCCGTCGCCCGCCATCGCGACGGTCGCGCCTTCGGCCTGAAGCCGCCGCACGGCGTCGACCTTCCCCTCGGGGGTCACGCCGGCGAAGACGTCCGACGGCGCGATCCCCACCTCCGCGGCCACCCGCGCCGCGACGGCCGCATTGTCCCCCGTGACGAGGAGCGGCATGAGGCCGAGGGCGCGGAGGCGTTCGACGGCGGCGCGTGAGCCTGGCTTCACGGCGTCCCTCAGGCTGATGGATCCGGCCGCTGAACCGTCGACGGCGACCCAAACTGCCGTCGCCCCTGCCTCCTCGCGCGCCTCGAACTGGCCGCGCAGCTCCGGCGGCACGTCGATCCCGTTCTCGTGCAGCCACGCTTCCCGCCCCACGGCGACCGTTCGGCCCTCGACGCGACCCACGACCCCGCCGCCCGGGGCGGAACGGAACGCGTCGACGCTCGGGAGGCGCCCGCCGTCGTCCGCTGTTGCTTTCTCGAGGGCGGCCGCGGCGATCGCGCGGGCGAGGGGGTGTTCGCTCGCCGCCTCGACGGCGCCCGCGAGCCGCAGGAGGTCGCCCGCGTGGCGACCCGGGGCCGGGTCGACGGCGTCGAGTGAGAGCCGGCCCGTCGTCACGGTGCCGGTCTTGTCGAGCACTATCGCGGTGACGGCGCGCGTGTCCTCGAGTGCCTGCGGGCCGCGGATGAGGATGCCGAGCTGCGCGCCCCGGCCCGTGCCGGCGAGGAGCCCGACCGGCGTCGCGAGCCCGAGCGCGCACGGGCAGGCGATGACGAGAACCGAGACCGCGGCGGCGACCGCGGCCTCGAGGCCGCCGCCGAGCGCGAGCCACACCCCGAAAGTGACGACGGCGACTCCGAGGACCACGGGGACGAAGACGGCGCTGATGCGGTCCGCGAGGCGCGCAATCGGCGCCTTGGCGGTCTGGGCCTCGGAGACGAGGCGCCCCATCGCGGCGAGTGTCGTCTCGGCGCCGACGCGCGTGGCCTTGACGATGAGCCGGCCCGACGCATTGACGGTGGCGCCGGTCACCTTGTCTCCGGGCCCGACTTCGACGGGCGCGGATTCGCCGGTGAGCAGGGATGTGTCGACGGCGGAGAGGCCCTCGACGACGACGCCGTCTGCCGCGATCTTCTCGCCGGGGCGCACGAGGAAGACGTCGCCGCGTTCGAGGCGGTCTGCGGGGATGCGGTACTCGACGCCGTCCTTGAGGAGCGTCGCGTCCTTCGCGCCGAGGTCGAGGAGCGCTCGCAGGGCGCTTCCGGCGCGCGACTTGGCCCGTGCTTCGAGGAAGCGGCCGAGGAGCAGGAACGTCGCGACGACGGCCGCGACCTCGAAGTAGAGCCCGCCCTCGCCCATCTCCGTGCCGCGCGCGGTCATCTCCGGATGCGCGAGCAGCTGGGCCGCAGAGTAGGCGTACGCGGCGATGATGCCGAGCGAGACGAGCGTGTCCATCGTCGACGACCCGTGCCGCGCGTTGATGGCCGCCGCACGGTGGAACGGCCACGCCGACCACGTGACGACGGGAAACGCGAGGGCCGCGACCCACCAGCCCCAGTTCGCGAACTGGAGCTGCGGCACCATCGAGATGACGAACACGGGCACGGTGAGCGCTGCGGCGACGACGAGGCGGGGGAGGAGTTCCCCTCCTGGCTCGCGCTGGCCGTCCTCGGCGCGCTCGGCTGCGCCGTGCCCCTTGAGGGTCGCGCTGTAGCCGGCCGCGGCGACGCGGTCGAGGAGGTCCTGGTCGGTGACTCCCGCGGGTGCGAGGACGCGCGCGGATTCGAGGGGGAGGTTCACGGTGGCGTGGACGCCGTCGATCGCGCCGAGCTTGCGCTCGACACGGCTGACGCATGAGGCGCACGTCATGCCCTGGATGTCGAGCTCGACGACGCGCGCGACGTCGTGGGACGGTGCGGTCATGGGCTCCCCCTTTTCGATCTTCGGACCCGCCCCGCGGGTCTCGGCCCACAGGGCCCGCTACGCGTTGTTGTCGACGACGAGGTAACCGGCCTCGGCGATGGCCTCGCTGATCGCCTCGTGCTTGAGGCGGCGGTTCGACGTGATCGTGACCTCCGAGATTCCGCCCGCGTTGAGGTCCACCGCGACGCCGTCGACGCCTTCGAGCGCTTCGAGCTCTTCGGTGACGGACGAGACGCAGTGATTGCAGGTCATGCCGTCGACGTGAACGGTCGTGCTGAAGTTCGTCATGATGGCTCCTTCGTGAGGTGGTGCGTGGGGGTGGGTCGGATGGCTCGCGGCGCGGTCAGCGCAGGAGGCGCCCGATCGCGTCGGACGCTTCCTTGACCTTCGCGTCGATCCCTTCGGCCCGCAGCGCGGGATCAGGTTCGTTTGCTGCGCCGACGACGCAGTGCCCGATGTGCTCTTCGAGCAGCCCGAGGCTCACGGCGTGCAGGGCCTTCGTGACCGCGGAGACCTGCGTCAGGATGTCGATGCAGTACTTGTCGTCATCGACCATGCGCGCGATCCCGCGGACCTGGCCTTCGATGCGCTTGAGCCGACGCAGGTAGGCGGCCTTGTTCGAGGTGTAGCCGTGGACCGTTGCGTCGGTGGTGGGGAGTGCTTCGGCCGTTTCCATGCGTCGAACCTATACCCCCGCAGGGTATGCGTCAAGTACCCCTGGGGGGTATGCGCCGCGCATCGCCCCCATGCAACGAGCGACGACGGCGCGGCTCGCCTTTCGCTGTGGTGGAGCCCACACCCCGCGGATTTGCCGGTGCCAGCCTGTGCCGGTAATGTATTCCGAGTCGCCAGCGGAGAGCGCGGACAGCGCGAGAACCGCGGCGGCCAACCCCACCTCGTGAACCAGAATCGCAGCCATGCTGCGCGCTCTGCGGAGGGTGACAGTGAATTGCCAGGCATATGAATTCCGAAAAGGGAATTTGAGCCCGAAGCGAAGAGCTGGTAAGGTTGAGAAGTTGCTTCGAGGAGATAGACCAAGCCGATCGGCCTGGTGGATGTACTCGGGGGGCCTGTTGTTTGAGAACTCAATAGCGTGCCATGTTTGATCGACGCCATTTTTTTGATGGCTGGATTTGCCTGGC